>JBDIAV010000058.1:0-22036 GCA_039812645.1 Actinomycetaceae bacterium | reverse complement strand
ATCGGCTCGCGCTCTGAGATTTGCGACGGCGATTCTCCAATGGGTAGTATTACCAACGCTGCGATAGTGGCGTGCCACCTTAGCTCAGTCGGCAGAGCGATTCACTCGTAATGAATAGGTCAAGAGTTCGATTCTCTTAGGTGGCTCAGACGGAAGGCCCGAAACCGATGGTTTCGGGCCTTCGTTGGCTTTGCTGTGTTTACTCCCCTTGAATCGGGGCGTATGCCCTATAGATCAAATGTGTTGGTAGGGCTTGGCTTGGTGGCAACGATTGGTTGGGAACTGTGTCGGAACTCAGATGATGCCACGTGCCTTGAATTTCTCAACCATGTGGAACTTGTTTAGCTGCTCCTGGGTAATGGGGTACTTGGTGTTGCGATTCTTGAGCCCGAACAATGGGAAGCCCACGATGACCGCGCCAGCAACGACGACTGTGAGAGCGCTCCGTAGCCAGTCCGCGCCGGAGAGTAATCCCATGCTGGTGACATAAGTGATGTAGTAAATGCCGATCGGTAAGAACAAGAATATCGACGTGGCAAGGCCGGGATTGTACCAGCTCCTGGATGTGATGTTCATTGGTAGACCGTGCACAAGGAGTTCGATGAACCCGAAGAGCATGGTTGCCAATCCCAACCAGATTGCCTGTGGGAAGATGGTTGCGGCGAGGAAGAAAGCAATCCCCAGAACGTTGATAAGTGCACCATTCGCGGTGTTGCCTGGGTAGCGGTCGTACTCCTTCTTTCCTCCGTACATAACGTTGAGGACAATCTGCACACCGCCGGGCAACACGTACTCCTCGCACTGATGGGCTAGTAGCGCCATAAAGTTGTAGATCAAGATCAGGGTGATAGTGTCCAGTCGGTCACGCCCCCACAGCCCCATGATGAAAGCTAAGGCGACGAAGGTAATCGCTGCGAACTTGGGCCAGTTGTATATGAACCATCTCATGAGACGTTCTTCGTTTCTTTTTGAGTTGTTGACCTGGGCTTTTGTCTCATCTTCCTGGCAACTATTCAGAGGTGACGTGGGTGCCGGGCGCACAGTAAAGGCGATTGAAGCGGCCGAGTTCGATGGCATCAAAGGGGTGTGGGGAATTGACCTTGGCCATCCCTGTGATGATGCCTTTGCGGAAGACAACAAGATAGGCGAAGATCATGTAGGCAACCGCGATCGTCCAATCCCATAAGGTAGCCAGGCTGTTGCCGGAGATGTAGATGATGTAACCAACCGCCAGTGGTGTGTGCCCTAGCAGGGCGGTCGCCAAACCCGAGTTGTAACCGTAGCGCAACCCCGCCTTCTTTAACATCATGTTGTTAAGGACCGCGTGAGAGAACAGCTGACCGACCATTCCAAACAACATTGGCATCAGCCCCAACCAGATTACGTTTGGGAAGAAGATTGGTGGGAGGTAGAACATCACCGCGAAACCCCAG
Source organism: Actinomycetaceae bacterium (assembly GCA_039812645.1). Lineage (GTDB taxonomy): Bacteria > Actinomycetota > Actinomycetes > Actinomycetales > Actinomycetaceae > Ancrocorticia. Next base: position 20,603 of record JBDIAV010000058.1, on the reverse strand, counting down.
TTACCCACCCATACCGAAAGTTGATTCAGTGGATACCGCTCGATCGCCGGGCTGTCATCGAACAGGAGAGTATTGGCAAGTTTACCGAAGCCGCCAGGGAACCCAAACTCCTCGAAGAAATGCAGGAAGATCACACCGAGATTCGCAATCGCGAATCGCTGCATCACTGATATGTCACCCCACAACACGATTAGCGACACGAATATCGCAATCGCGATCCACAAGCTGATGTCGTACCAGTGACGCAACATGAACTTCATGTGAGTTCCTTTCTTTGAGCATTCTTGGCGCCTTGAGAATCTTCATGAACATGTGTTGTTGCGGGCAATGGTCTTGTTGTTGCACTTTCATGCGGGTCCACTCGTTCATGGAGTTCTACTTGCAGAGAGCTTGACGCTGCGAGCGCAATTTCTCAGCAATATCCAGATTAAAACTAATCATTTGATTAAGTCAACGCTTGATTAAATTAACTGTATGCTGTGGCGTATGGCAGCGGAGAAGAGACGAACTGGACGGCGACCGGGTACTAGCGGAGTTACCCGGGAACAGATCCTTAGGGCGGCACGAAGTGAGTTCGCAGCGAAAGGGTTTAAAGGTGCAACGACGCGAGCAATCGCGGAGGCTGCAGGCGTCAACATAGCTCTGATTGCGCATTACTTCGGAAGTAAGCACCGACTGTTTGCAGAAACTCTTGAACTTCCGGGCGCAGCCCTTGAGAAAATATCCCATTCGTTAGCTGGTGATAGGGATGGTCGGGCGGAAAGATTGACGCGAGCTTATTTGGGAGTTTGGGAGGATCCGGATACCCGTGAGCAGCTTATTGCCACTGTTCGCAGCGCCCTTAGTGGTGGTGAGGCGACAGAGCGACTGAGTGAGTTACTGACCGGCGCTCTTCGTACTGTTTCGGATCTGGATCCGGAACAAGAAGTGGGACTTGCTCTCGCGACGAGTAATCTTCTTGGAACTGCCATTGCGCGTTACGTCACTGGACTTGCACCACTGGTAAACATGCCCTTCGAGGAACTCGTTAGGCGTTCAACCTGCGCTGTGCGTGCGCACCTAGAGTTGTCCGAATGGGAACAGTAGGTGTTGTCAGAAAGGCCGAGATGGTTGGACCCTGGTGTGTATCAGCAGGCTTTTTAATTCTCTTAGGTGGCTCAGACGGAAGGCCCGAAACCAATGGTTTCGGGCCTTCGTTGGCTTTGTGGGCAGTCGGCTTTTCTTTGCGAGAAGCACTCTCTAGACGCCCTAGGTGACCTATGGCACACTTAAGCCACTCGACCAGATCGATCGAGCGCGAATGGAAGAAGCGCCGATGGTACCGACGTCCGATGGGCACAGAGGAGGGGCAGCACAGACTGATCCCTCTTTTAGTGTCGTGGCACCGAATGTTGAGCTACCCAAGGGTGGCGGTGCAATCCGTGGAATTGGTGAGAAGTTTGCCGCCAATCCGGTGACGGGCACGGGGACAATGAGCGTGCCGATAGCGGCGAGCTCGGGACGCTCTGGCTTCGGACCGGAGCTCTTACTTTCTTATGATTCTGGCGCGGGCAATGGTCCGTTTGGTTTCGGGTGGTCCCTCAACACCCCGCAGATCGCTCGCACAACCGACCGAGGCCTGCCGCGATATCAGGATGCGGAGGAATCGGATGTTTTCCTGCTATCCGGGTCGGAAGACTTGGTCCCTCTCCTCATCAACGGGAAACGACATGCGGATTCTGCGTCAGTTCCCGGGTACACGATTCGGCGTTATCGGCCCCGCATCGAGGGTCTCTTCGCACGGATTGAACGATGGACAAAAGATAGCGACGGCGCCACCCACTGGCGTTCGATCTCGAGAGACAACGTCCTCACGCTCTATGGTTTTCTCCCGGCGGACCGGATAGCCGATCCTTCTGACCCCTCGCGCATCTTCACATGGTTGATCAGCGAAATACGTGACGATAAAGGTAATGCTGTCATCTACAGCTATCGGCAAGATGGCGCGAACACTTACCTCAAACGCATTCACTACGGTAATCGCTTGTCCCGGCTTGGAGTGGATCGCCGTCGTCCCCTCTTTCTTGATGAAAGACGGGCAGAAGCAACCGATTGGAACTTCGAATTGGTCTTCGACTATGGGGACCACGATGCCGAGAACCCAACGCCTAGAGAATCCCATCCATGGCCCTCCCGCTCTGATTCCTTCTCCAATCGGCGCGCCGGCTTTGAGGTCCGCACGAGCCGGCGCTGCGAACGGGTCCTTATGTTTCATCACTTTGAGGAACTGGCCATGCCCTCGGGCTGTTTGGTACGTTCCACGGATTTTCATTACGACGACGGCGCCATCTACAGCTTCCTTACCTCCGTCACTCATAAAGGCTGGCGCCATACCGGTAGCTCCTACGTCACGCAAAGCATGCCGCCGGTTGAGTTCGAGTACTCACTGCCGCGAATTGGAGATGAGGTTAAGGTAGCGGAAACCTCCGATGGGTTACCCATGGGAATTGATGGGATCACCTACAGGATGGTCGATCTCGATGGCTACGGTGCCGCGGGTGTGCTGACGGAGCAGTCAGGAAGCTGGTACTACAGCCGCAACATGAGCCCGCTGAACCTCGGCGAGGTGGCGTTTGCGCCGCCGCTTCCCGTACCTTCTCGGCCGAGCCTCGCATTGGGTGCGAGCGGGGCCCAGTTCCTCGACTTAGCTGGGGATGGCCTGCTTGACCTCGCCATCCTTGATCCCCCGATGCCCGGCTTCTATGAACTTGATCCGCTCACCGGATGGGCACCATTTCAGCCGATCATGCACGCGCTCCATCGTGACCTCAGCGATCCGCACGTCAAGTTCATTGACATCACCGGAGATGGTCTGGCAGATGTTCTGATTATCGACGACGACGTCGTCTGGCACGAGAGCCTCGGCAAGGAAGGTTTTGGTCCGGGGAACAAGGTATGGCAAAAACTCGAAAGTGAGCAGCGCCCACGTCTCGTGTTCGCCGACCCCACGAGCGCAATCTTCCTCGCGGATATGACCGGCGATGGCCTCACCGACCTTGTACAGATTGGCAATTCGAGGGTGTGTTATTGGCCCAGCTTGGGGTATGGAGCGTTTGGTCAAAGAGTCACCATGGGGGATGTGCTGCTCGACTCCTCGGACCGCTTCGATCCAGCGCGCGTGCTGCTCGCGGATATTGACGGCTCCGGCACCAGCGATGTCATTTACGTGGGCGGCGACGGCGTCGACCTCTACTTCAACGCGTGCGGCAACACTTTGTCAGCTCCGACGCGTTTAGAAGTGTTCCCGCAGGTGTCCAGCGGCACCCGGGTGTCAACGATGGACCTCATGGGTGACGGCACGGCATGTCTTGTGTGGTCGTCGTCGTTACCTACGGATGCTGCGGCGCCGTTGCGATACGTCGAACTCATGGCGGACGGCAAGCCGCATCTTATGATCGGAACGTGCAATAATCTGGGCGCGCAGACGCGAATCCACTATTCGACATCGGGGGCGATGGCGCTTCGTGATGAGCTAGTGGGTAAGCCGTGGCGGATACGGGTGAGTTTCCCAGTCCATGTGGTGGGCGAGGTCGTGACGATTGATCATCTCAGCGGCAACCGGTTCATTTCCTCGTACCGCTACCGTGATGGCTATTTTGATGGCCCGGAGCGCGAGTTCCGGGGATTCGCCCGCGTCGATCAACTGGATACCGAAATGATTCCGGCGTTTCGGAGCACCACGGATTCCGATGTGGCCTCCAATGAGAACATTGCGTCCAACGTTCCGCCGGTTCTTACCCGGACGTGGTTCCACACCGGTGCCATGCCGGGCGATGCACGCCTGACTCGGGCGCTGGAGGACGAGTACTTCTCCTATCCAGGATTCGATGATTGGAGGGTTGAGGATACGGTTCTGCCCACTGTTCCACCTGGTGAGCCGCTCTCCAATGCCGAGGTGCGTGAGGCGGTTCGTTCGCTCAAAGGCAGTGTCCTACGCACCGAGGTATATGCGCTGGACACTCCGGACACAACGATCGACGAACCTGGGATACCGTATGTGGTCACCGAGCAAAACATGCAGATCGTCTGTCTGCAGCGTCAAGGTGAGGCCAAGAACGCCGTCTTCTTCACCCATCCACGCGAGACGATCAGTCACCATCTTGAGCGCAATCCGGAGGATCCGCGCACCGCTCACACCTTCATCCTTGATGTGGACGAGTACGGAAATGTGCTGCGCGAGGCATCGGTGGGATATGGGCGGCGCCCCTCCACAGCCGGTGTCGTACAGACCGAGCCGGGCATGGAGCCCGAGGACCGCGCGAAGCAGCAGCTCATTCATGTGACTGTCACCAACCGCCGGTTGACGAAGGCGCTCGTGAACGAGACGAGTCACTACAGGACTCCGCTCCCGGCAGAGGAGATCACTTACGAGCTCCGTACCGCGATGCAGGAGAAAATGGGCGATCCCGGCCTCGCTTTCCCCGTCACGATTGATGGTCTGCGCGAAAGGATCGACGCAGCCGGGGATGGGGAACATGACGTTACGTACGAGGACCTCGGTTTTGTCCAAGCTGCAGAGAAGGTGAAGAACGAGCCTTCTTACGGGACGCACTACTTCCGCCGGGTCATTGAGCACCTACGCACTCTCTACCGCGCCGACGATCTCCACCTCACCAACGACCGCACCGGGCTCCTCCCATGCGGAACCGCGGAACCGCGCGCGCTCCCAGGGGAGAGTTACAAACTCGCCTTCACCGCAGGCCTACTGGATGACGTCTTCCAACGTGACGGCCAGCCCCTACTGCCGAACGCCGCTGACGTTCTTCCACAAGAGGGCGGGTACGTTGCTGATAAGGACGGGCAGTGGTGGATTTCTAGCGGACGCACCTTCTTCTCCAGCGACGAAACCGCTACGCCCGATGAGGAACTCGCGCTCGCGACGAACAACTTCTTCCTCCCCGTTCGTTATCGCGACCCCTTTGGGAACTCCACGATCGTGCAGTTGGATGAGAACAAGCTGTTCGTCGTGTCCTCGCGTGATCCGCTAGGGAACCTTGTCACGGTTGAAACGAAGGACGACGACGGCGTCGCGGCCCTCCGTTTCGACTACCGCACCCTGCAGCCGTACTGGGTCACCGACCCCAACGGCAACCGAACACGCGTCGCCTTCGACACCTTTGGTTTCGTCGTGGCCACCGCCGTCATGGGCAAACCGGGAGAGAACGACGGCGACCTTCTCTCCGATGGATTCGACGTGGACCTGACGCAGCTACAACTGGACGCGGTTCACGACGTCGTCGTCGAGCCGGAGACGTTACTTGGTAGCGCCTCGACCCGCATTGTCTATGATGTCTTCCGGTTTATTCGTTCGGTTTCAGAACATCCCAACGATCCAACGCTGTGGCAGCCGACGTTTGCTGTGGTCATCGCCCGCGAGACACACGTGAGCGACGCTGCGGGGCAGGGGACGCGGCTTCAGGTGAGTTTCAGCTATTCGGATGGGCTAGGCCGTGAGATTCAAAAGAAGGTGCAAGCCGAGCCTGGGCCGTTGGACGTCAATGATCCGCAATCGCCCGCTGTGGGTCCGCGGTGGGTGGGAAGCGGATGGACGGTTTTCAACAATAAGGGCAAGCCGGTCCGCCAGTATGAGCCGTTCTTTAGCGGGACGCACCACTACGAGGCCGAGGTGAAGGTGGGCGTTAGTCCGGTGCTCTTCTACGACCCGCTGGACCGGCCCATCGCGACGTTGCACCCCAACCACACCTTTGAGAAGGTCGTGTTCGATCCGTGGCAGCAGACCACGTACGACGTCAATGACACCTGTGCCTCACGTAAGCTGCCGGAAGGAGCACTGCCTTCGCGGGTCACCGGAGACCCGCGAACAGACCCCGACATTGGCGGGTATGTGGCTGGGTACTTTGCAACGCAGCCTGCCGCCTGGCAGACGTGGCACGCTCTTCGTGTGAGTGGCGGCATGGGGACGGATGAAAAGAATGCGGCTCTTCGCGCGGCGGCCCACGCAGACACTCCTACGACGGCGTATTTTGATGCGCTGGGTCGCCCTTTCCTCACCGTTACTCGAAACCGCGTTGACTGCCTCCAACATGACCTGCACGGCACCGAGGACCATGTGGCGAGCCGGGTGGAGCTAGATATTGAGGGTAACCAATGTGCCATTCGAGACGCAGTAGTGCAGGCCGGGGATCCGTTGGGCCGTATCGTCATGCGCTACACCTACGACATGCTTGGCAATCGTGTTCATCAGATCAACATGGAAGCGGGATCGCGATGGATGCTCAACGACGTGGCGGGCAAGCCGATCCGCGCCTGGGATAGCCGTGGTCACAACTTCACAATTAGCTATGATGAACTGCGCCGGCCGGTGCTGCAGACGGTTCGTGGAACCCTCCCGGGTGAGTCTGATCCTCGTACTTTGGGTGCGGACGTCGTCGTCGACAAAATTGAATATGGCGAGATTCTGGACAATTCCGAGGTTCTCAACCTGAGAACTCGGGTGTATCGACACTTTGATTCGTCTGGGGTTGCGACGAACGCACGGTTTGGTGCTGATGGTCAGCTCGGCGAGGCGTATGACTTCAAGGGGAATCTGCTGTGCAGTACGCGGAGTCTCGTGAGAGATTACAAGGCGATGCCTGACTGGTCGCAGAATCCACAGCTTGAAGACGAGAGTTTTGAAGCGCACACTCGCTATGATGCACTTAATCGTCCGGTTCAGTCGGTTGCACCACGGAGCAGTCTGGGGCGCGGTGGGTTCAATGTTGTCCAGCCGGTGTTCAACGAGGCGAATCTGCTGGAGCGACTGGATGTGTGGCTGGAGCAGCCCGAGCGGCCCGATAAATTGATTGATGGAAGGGTGGAACCGGCATCTGCGGTGGGTGTCGGGAATATTGATTACGATGCCAAAGGTCAACGACTACGTATCGACTATAAGAATGGTGCCAGTACCTTCTATGGATATGATGAACTGACTTCTCGACTTACGACGCTGATAACGAAGCGGCGTGCGACGGATTTCCCCGGAGACGATCCGAACCCACCCGTTGAAGGGTGGCCGGGTAGGTATCTCCAAAATCTTTCCTACACGTATGATCCGGCGGGCAACATCACCCATATTCGAGACGCCGCTCAGCAGACTATCTTCTTTCGCAACATGAGGGTCGAACCGAGTAATGACTACGTGTATGACGCCCTCTATCGGCTAATTCAGGCGACGGGCAGGGAACATCTGGGGGTGAATGGTGCATCCGTTGTGCATTCGCGGGATGATGCGGGCCGCGTGGGTTTGCAGAGTTCCGATGGGGTGGGAAACTTTGCGCCGAATGATACGAAAGCTATGGCCAACTATATTGAGCGATACACGTACGACGCTGTCGGGAATTTTCTCCAGATGAAACACGTCGGTAGCGACTCCACTCTTCCCGGATGGACGCGAGCATATACGTATGGGGAGGCCAGTCTCATCGAGGGTGGGACCGGTGGCGCATCACTCAAACAGAGCAACCGGCTGAGCAGCACGACCGCGAATCTCTCGCGCGACGTACCCCGGGAGACTCGATACGCCTACGACGCGCACGGAAACATGCTTCTACTGCCGGACGTGAGGGACGGCTCGGAGGACCCCAACATGCATTGGGACTACCGAGACCGGCTGCGCCAAGTGGATCTTCTGGGAGAGAATGTGGCGCACTATGTTTATGATGCCTCGGGCGAGCGGGTCAGGAAGATCTGGAAGAAAACGGATGGACTGATCGAAGAACGTATCTATCTTGGTGGCTTTGAGATATTCCGGGAACACCACGCTCCCTCTATCGGTCCCGGCACAGCAACGCTGGAGCGCGAAACACTGCACGTCATGGATGATACGCAGCGTATTGCGATTGTCGAGTCACGGACGCTGGATGTGCGTGGTGTGGATAAGGCGCCACAACAACTCGTCCGCTATCAGTTCGGTAACCATCTTGGCTCGGCGAGCCTCGAAGTGGATGATCGGGCGCTTATCATCTCCTACGAGGAGTACGCGCCCTACGGAAGCTCGACGTATCAGGCAGTGCGGAGCTTGACGGAATGCCCGAAGAGATACCGATACACCGGCAAGGAACGGGATGAGGAGACCGGTCTCAGCTACCACGGGGCGAGATACTATGCGCCGTGGTTGGGAAGATGGACAAGTGCGGATCCGGCTTTTGATTACAACTATGGTGCATATTGCTATGCCCGTTGCCGTTCTGCACTGTTGCGTGATGATGATGGCCACGATCCCGTCCTGCCTCCTGTCGTTGGAAGCCCACCCGTTGACTGTCGTGGAAATAAGTGCCATACCTCTTATCCTTCAGCAACACGTGGTTGGACCGGTAATTGGCGTGATGTAGGCGTGGGTGCAGTTAAATCCTTTAAGAATCTTGCTGTCGATGTGCTGCAGAGTGCGGCTGTCATGCAGAAACCGCTTACTTTGCCAGCAAATTATGTGCTTGAGGCTACCGAGACAATAGAGGAACAGCGGCCAGCCCCACCAAAAAATGATAGTGAGTGGCTAGGATTCTTTGCTGCCGAAACAATTAGCGGATTGGCATTTGGTCCCGAAACTGCTATGGCAGGTGCGGAAGAGACCGTACTTAAACAAGTTGCAACTGCTGAAAGACTCCCAAGTTCTATTGCTCGTACTGAACTTACTTCGGCTGCAAAAGCAGCTGGAAGACGAAGTATGGAGTTGGAGCGACGCGCAGTAAAGGAATTGGAGAGACTTGAAGGACAGAAAGTTAGCGCAGGAAAACATTTTAAATTTACCGGCAGATTCAAGAGATTCACGGCAAAACCATTCCTTGTTCCTACCGCACTCCAGGAGCAAGTGCGCAGGTTGCATAGTGTTTTAGACAAGATTGCACAATCTAGAAAGACTACTGCTCTCGCAATTGTTGATACTTCGAACGGTTTGAAGATTGTTGTTGCCAGCAGTGATAAGTTGGTTCCCCGTGCGATCAGAGAACTTGCAAAACAAGAGGGTATGGAAATCCTGGAAGGAACTGGTCATGCTGAAGCAACAATTCTTAATGAAGTAACGAAACGTGGATGGAACCTAAAAGCGATTGCGCCAAGCCGAGATTTTTGTGCTAACTGCTGGTCCAGGAGTCTAGCGACTGATGCTGAGATTATGGGAGTTCTCAAAGACCGCGCCTTTAGTGGTAAGAAGAAATAAGGCAAAGCATAGAAGGAGTGGCTAAGCAGTACATGCGCTCGTTTGGAAAAGATGCCGCTGATGAGAATTGGTAAAACTACCATATCTGTTACCTTCGTGGGTGTTTCGTAAATAGCCCACACAGTGCCAAGTTCGAGAAGTGATTCTTCGGAGTGCGAGGTCACTAGTTATGCTGGTCTACCTTCCGAAGCCCTGTCTGTAGCCTTGAAGAACTCCACATTCGTGATCGTTGGCTCGCTAGCAGAATAGCAAGACCAGTACTGGAGCTTCTTCGTCTCGATGGTCCTGTCCGCGTCGCTCGTAACGAGTAACTTCAGCATTTCCTTACCCCAGGCCGTAGTTCAGGACGAGGAACAGCTCCGTGATCGCGTCTGGAGGGAGAGACGAGAAGTCCTGTGCTCCTTCCTTTCTGATCTTGAGTGACCACCCTTCGAACGGTACCTTCTCGTCGGTGAAGTTCTTCGATGCCCTGTATAGCCCGGCTTCCGGAGCGAGTTCTAGAGGCTCAGAATCCTTGCCCGTACCGATGACAAGTTCATAGCGGGCTTCCCCGGCTTCCTTGAACTGTGCCACAACCTCGACTCGGCGCACCTTCTTCTTAGGGAAGGCCCTGGTGAAGAAGGGAAGAAAATCAGCGAGGTTCGCGATTGAAAGAACCTGTTCCTCGCTCTCTCCCACTGGATGGAGGAATCGATAGAATTCCTCGGGCAGATCCCTCTTCAGATCGAGAACACGATACAGCCCGGCTCGGTCTTGCGCGAGAACTGCTTCAGACAATGCCTTGCCGATGTTCTCTGATGCAGCTGTGCGAAGGATCTCTCCTCCTTCTCGTGCCGTGTACTTGATGTGGACCACGACGTCCGAGATTGAGCTGTAATCGAATTGAGGGACAGCGGGATTCAAACGGAGGCTCCACGAGCTGATAGCGCCAGCACCCTCGAACGGGAGATACCGTTCGTCGTCGAAACGAAGTTGGAACAAACCGGCGTCGTCAGTGGCCGAACTTGTTGCGATCGACTGAATTGATGCGAATCCATCTTGGAATCGTTGGTCCTCCCCGTTGGTGTCCCGTGAATAGGTGCCGCTCGCACTGGGGGTTGTTCGCACGCTGTTTCCGACGAGAGTCAGGGTGCAGGAGACAGAGCCGTAGGGCCCCACAACGCTGGGGATGGAGAGGGACACCGACTTGATACGCCGGAAGTAGTGTCCTGGGTTATCAAGATCGTACGCAACCTCAGGGATATCGAAGAAGCATTCACCGGTTTGCTTGAACTCCATGAGGGCAACCGGGTCGAGCTGACTGAGGGCGAAATGCTTCGTCATCTCGTACTGGCGCTGGTTGAGATCGTGATAGGCCGCATCGAGACGCCGTAGGTCGAGGCTCAGCTTCTCCCCGGCTAATAGCCCCTTATGCAAGGTGTCCCAATATCCAAAACCAACGTAACTAGAGTTCTTGATTCCCAGCTCGTAACGGAAGCAACGCTCGGCGCGCTTCGCGAGATCGTAGGCAAGTTGATAGCTCTGGAAATAGGCAGTAGAGAGTTGCCCGAGCATCCAGTCATACAATTCGTCATTGGTGAACTTGGAATGCAGGAACTCATCCTGGGCCGCAGCGTTCTCGCGCTGCTTGTCGTGATACCGCAGATTCTGTTCGGTAATCTGCTGTTTGATTTCAGCTGAACGAATCTGTTTGTCGACGACGGGCAGCTCAGTGGCCGCAAGTTTCGCCTGATGTTGCCAGTCCTGCTCGCGGCGTTGGTAGCCTCCAAGGACGTTCGCCATGGAGGCGCCCTTGTCGAACGCGGTGGCCAGCGATTGAAGAGTCTTGACGGCCATTTCGGCGGAGTCTCCGGTGTTTTGCCCTCCTGCTGATGTGGATGCTTCGGGAGCTGGTCCCACGGCGCCAGCCTTGAAAACTGGGATGCTCTTAAGGTTGCTTGAGAGGATGTATCCGGCAGCGATGCTGACGTCGATTTCGAGTGAATAGCCGGATAAAACGGTAGAGACGAACTCCCAGGTGCTTAACCCATCATTGACGAGTTTGTTATAGTACGTGCGCCGAACTTCGACAAGCTTCTTCCCAAGTTGCACGGCATCCAGTGCCGCTTTTGCGTCCTCGATATCGCTGAGTCGCACGTCCCGTTGAACATCCATCGCCGCCTGCTCGTGAGTACTACGCAAGGCGGCAAACTTTTCAGTGTCGCGCTTTTCGAGAGCTGAAAGAATAGCGGACCCGAGGCCCATGGTGGCCTCCGTTGCGGCCCGCGCTTTCTCGATCATGACAACGAATCGGTAAGCGGGCAGCGGACCGCTGAGATCGTTCAACACGCTGGTGATGCTCTGCCCAGCGGCCGCCGCTTTGACGAGCAATGCCGGATCGAGGGGCGGCTCGAAGAGAGGGAGCTGACGGAAGACTCCCTCAAGATTGAGAGAGTTCCTCACCTTGAACAAGCGATCATCTACGGTGTTCCAGAGATTGAGGAGATTCTCGTTGTTCGGGATACCGAAGTAACGAAGCTCAAACCGTGGAAGGGAGGGAGTTTGAGGACCGGTGACATCAGGTGCCGCCGTCTGTGGCAGCAGATTTTCGATATCTACGAGAGCATTGCCGAAATCGTCAATGCCTTCCGCTTTGAGTTGGTAGAACGTCCGCACGGAGGACTTAGCCGTTGGAGGCACGCTACGTGGACGCTCGCCAAGCACCGAAGCGGCAAGCATATAAAGCTGTAATGCCTCGTTGATTGATTCGATCGTGTCCTGGGCGAAGAGTTGGTCTCCCCACGCGATAAGCGTTTCCAGGTACTTGATGAGGACGTTCTTCTGGTAGGCAACAGTGCGCATCCGTGCGATGAGGTGAGGATTGAAAGGGTGCTGGCGCCACTCGGCAACTTGCGCCCGAACCTCGTCGTCGCCTCGCGCGATCGCAGTCATGATGGACTCGATGCGCTGCTTGTAGTAATCCTCCCGTGTGGTTTCGTAGAAAGGCTTCGTGATCCAGAATCTTTGCTGTGGCGTATCTAGATCATGCAGAGCATCAACCGGGTTCGTGGGGTCAAAGATGTAGTTGTAGTAGGCCAGTGCCTCCTCGAACTGCTGATTACCGGCAAGCCGCGCTGCTATGTACATCGGAACGTGGAAGAAAAGCTCCCAGTTGTAGGGAGAGTAAGCGCCGGTGTAGCTGAAGTCCACCTCCTCCACCGGGTGAGGGCCAGGGACGGGGCCCGTGAGAGAGACGGTGGATTTGCCGATCGACGTGGGGATGGTGGAAACAGGGGCATAGGAAGAAAACTCAAAGCGAGGCGGAGCTCCAGGAACCGTCTCTGGAGCGATCTGGAGCTGCCTAGTGAGAAGACCGGGAAGACCAAAAATGTTGAGCTGCTTGGTGAAAAGTTCGACAAATGGATGGTAATGAGGATGGAACTTGTATCGGGAGGTGAATATCCCGATGGATCCCTTAAATTCGGGAACGTCCACGAAGCTTCTTGCACTGTGAGAGCTGAGCATCGTGAATACATTCTGCACCCACTGTTCATAGTCGACGAAGTAGGAGCGATTGTCGTCCCAGACGAAGAAGCTCCCTTGGGACGCGAACGCTGCGGCAGTTGAGTCAAGGACGATCTGGTTACGTCCGGGCATCTTCTTGAAAAGAAGAATGCGGGGTGAACCATTGGAGCTGTTGATTTTAGGGTTATTTTCAACGAACCATTTTATAGGCACCATTTGCTCTTCAGTCCCTGATGATCTTCCTTGGATGGTGAAAATTGGCTGATTTGGCCGCAGGGAGTGGTGGGGTGGGCGAACAATATTGGAGTAGTAAAAGTGGAGCTGCTTCCCCTTCTGACGAATGAGGTTCTCCGCCGAACGAGCGCCCGGTGGCACAATGAGGTACTCCATAAGATCATCTGAGTGTGGGGAGATCTGAGGGCCAAGCTTCTCAAAGCTCCTTGCAGTGTCACTTTGTGGCGCCCACTTTGATGCATCTGGCGTGGTAAAAACACGCACCTGAATTTGGGGAGCGAGGTGCACTCGGAAAGCAACATTTTCGAGACTTCCGTTAGTATCACTGAACGGCAGCTCAATGAAGCTGTTCGAGAGAATCTTTGGGGTCCACTTCATTCCCCGAAGCTCGCTCCAGAACATTCGGAGTTCCCAATATTTCTTCGGAGACTGGGATTGATTGGTCGATCTTTTAATTTCCTCCGCCTTCTCCAGGAACTGCGGCCACAGCAGGTAGAGACGGTTGTTGTGCACGGCAACGTTCAAATGATCAGCGTTGATGTCCAGATTGACTGGTTGCCAGGGGGTCCACCTCGCATGGTTCACCTGTGTCCGATAGAAGTACTCGGCACCCGTGCTGGCGCGCGTCCGCCCCACGACATGGAGGACAGATTCCTCGCCAATGTTCTCCTCGTGCATGGCACGGATCTCAAGGTTTGCGACCTTCTCAAGTTTCGTGAGGTACTCGCGATAGGCATCCTCTGCGGTCTCGGCGGTCACCTCCTGCTGCCGGAGGAAATTCTCCAGGTCAAGGAAGAAGGATGATTTTTCGTCCCGTAGCTCCGGTTCGATCCAGTTCTCGGGATAGAGAAATACCTTGCGGTTCGCTTCCCAGACCCGGTAACGGCGCATCCAGTCCCACTGCTTCCACTGTGGGTCTGCCGCGTTACTCGCGAGAATGTCAGACTCGAGTCCCAACAGAATACGTTGCACAAACATGGACGCGGAAGCCGTGGCCTGCTTGAGCCGCGACGTCAGGACAACGGCGTTCGTCTCCACATCGATGAGGTAGTGTTCGGACAAGCCGGTCGCATTTGTCCAGGTCTGCCCTGCTTTCGGGTCAGGGTGAGCAACGAGCCAATCAACGAGAACATCCCGCCGCTGCTCACGAAGCACGTCTTGAATCGACTGGTTGACAGTGAGCCACTGTTTTTCGTCATAGCGTGCTTTGAGCGCGCGTTTGATTTCATCCGCGATGGGGATGCTTGGTTGGAGTGTCGCCCACGCGGCAGCCCGCCCCGCTTTGACCCCGAGTTGGCGGAGTCCGGACATGCACTCCGCAACGCGTGTGAGCTGCCCGGCTTGCGCACATTCAGCTTTCACCGTGTCCTGACCGCTGCCGAGCCAACCGAACTGGGTAACAAGGGCGACGACGTCGTCCTCTTCCCAACCTGTAAGGTGCGCGAGGGACGAGATGACTTGCGACGTCGTCGTCGACGGATCGAGTACACCGTCAAAGAACTCCAGGAGCGTGAGGTCTGACGGAGGTAATGCTGCGCGCCAGCTAAAGACCCAGTGCATGGCGGACCAGCGGGTGATCGGTATGGGTGCACGGGGATCCACGCTGAGATCGCCCAGGGCGATCCATCCGAGATCATCCGCGTGTGTCCCTGCCTGCCACCATCCGACATCCGTAGGCATCATGGCGAAATTGTGCACGAGGAGTGCGGCTTTGTGGGCGAGGATAAGAGTCTCGTGTGCCAGGGGAAGAGTTGTGGAGTCGATATCGGACGCGAATGTTCCATCGGGCATCATCGCGAGAAACGCAGGATCTTCCAGAAGATCGAGCAGCGGGTGGCCGTGAGCGGCGAGTGCGTCGATGATGAGATCGCAGGAGGGCTGCGCGAGGTCGAAGAAGGAGGCCAACTGTTGGCGCAATACTCCTTCCATGGTGGTGCGAGTGAGGAAGGATTCGATGCGGACCCCCAGGTAGGCGAAACGTTCGTCCAGCTTCTTCTGCTGTGTATCGGGAGGTAAATTGTTCGGAAGTTCTCCGAGCGCCGTCGTCGCCTCGTCGAAGTCCGTCAGTATTCCCGTGAAATATCGCCGCAGATGCTCCTCGCGTTCGGCTACGGTACCCGTCCAGTTTCCGTTGATGATAGCGAGGGCTGTTGTGAGATCCAGGCTGCTTTCTTTCGCTGCAAGTTGGCTCAATTGCGCCGTGACATACGCGGAATATTCTTCACCCGGCTGGCGCCGCACTGCCTGAAGAACATCGGTGAGATTCACACGCAGAGTGGAAAGGAAGCTGACGATGGCCTTCGATTCGAGGGCTACCCCGGAGTTGGCGGCGTACTTGTGGTTGAGCAGATAGTCGAGGTCAGGAAATGTGAAAGGGGAAGCGGCAGTCTCGTCCATGGCACGAGTGAAGGAGACGGCGTTCGCTGGTGACGCGAAAGGATCAGTACCGGTGAGACGGGTGAGATCGAGAAGCTCCGTGACGCTCAGATCAAGCCCGCGAGCAAGCGCCGGAACACGCCATAGCCGCCAGAGCAGATCAGGAGTGAGAGCCGTATCCGCTGTGATCCCAAGGGCCGCAACGATGCAGGAGAGATCGTTTTCTTTGATTCGGAGAGCTGCGAGAAGGCCGAGTGTCCACTCGCCCACGGGCGTTGCAGAAGAGGTCAACTGTGCAAGCGTACGAGGGAAGGAAGCTGTTGCTAGAACTGGCTGGGTGCGGAAGATGCGCTCGTACAGGCTGTTCGCGGCGGTCCATCGACCGGCCTCGTTTCCCTGAATCGCTTCGTCATTGCGGTATGTGTGGTCATCTAGTCCAAAGAAAAGAGACACGAGTTCGATGAAAGAAAGATCCGTTCGTTGCTGAAGATCGAGAAGTGCCGAGAGATGGGCAAGTAGCGCATCGTCCAGTGCTCTGCCCGCAAGGAGCTGATCCAGCTCGGGGATGGAAAGATTGGTCTTGCGCCATAGCCTGACGAAGCGATGGAAACGGCCGGCGGCGGGCTCGTCGAGGCCCGTGATCGTCATGGCGGAAACATCGCAGTCGAGTACGTTGTCGCTCACCGGCATAACGATGGAGATCGTTTTCTCTGGATTGATGAAACGGGTGTCAATCACGGCAAGGAGTTCCCGGTAGCTCAGCCGCGCACGATGCAAAATCACCGGTATCCGTACCAGCACCTCGAGCCATGTGCCGGTGATGCGGGTTTGTGGGTCCGTTGGAGTGTCGGGGTGGGGAAGGGAATTGCTCTTCTCCGAAAGTCCCCAGTACTTCCAGCCAGCTTCTGTGCCATCGGTATCCGTGATGATCTTCCTGGTTGTGGCGTTGATGCCAAGAGCAGCACAGGCGTGTTCTGCCTCCGGAACCTCGTGGCCGAAGAGGACGAGAATACGCTTCTGGGAAACGCCGAGCCGGTCAAGAAAAATCTGTGCGGTCTCGAACGGAAGATCGAAGGGCAGTGTGAAGGGGAAAACTTCGTCAGCAAGGTGCGCGTAAGCCGAGGCGCTAATGTGCTCTGGGCCCGAGCGTGCCTCCTCCGCGGTAATCCCGGTTTGTTTTGACACCACGATCGCTATGCTGTTTCCTCCGGCTCCGCTCTGTGCGTTGATCACTCGATACGAGGTGGACTTGTCACGCACGCGGCGCTCTCCGCGCGAATCCGCGGCATAGACCTGCGCCGTCTCATCCAGCTCGATGCCAAAGGGGAGGAGGGCTTCGCGCAACTCGTGAGTCGCTACGCCGTCGGCAAGTAACGCGGTGGTCTCGGGCGGGAGCTCGACAGGTTGAGGCGGGGCCACGGCGTCCTCAAGGATCTCGTTGACAAGGTCGATATAAGGAAGCGTGGTGTTGGTATTGGCGCAGCTCAGTTCGACGTCGCCCAGATCGGGTCGACGGGTCAGAAGAACATCAAGGACCGACAATCCTTTCGTGGCTCCAGTTCCTTGCGTGGAGCGATCCCCCCAAGAAGTGCAGCACGTCAACAAAGTGTGCGGCTGGGCTATACACAGATTGGCACTCGCTGCACTCGCAGTAGTCAAGCGTGCCGAACAGGGACCGGAGAGTGGGTAGGGTGGTTATCTTCCCATTGATCCCCTCTCCGGAAAGAATGCGGGATTGGCCACCACCGAGTCCTGCGGGAAGTGGACCATTGAGGCCCGCGTTAAATTCGCCGAATAAGGCCAGCGAATAGGCGTAGACACTCTCCGCCTTGCGGTAAATTGTGCGTGCCTCGACCGCGCTAACCGGAGTGCCCGCGAGAATACTCGTCAGTTGGCCCTGCCCGAGGAAGTACACGTGCTGCGCTGACGTGAGCCCGCGCGAGAGGAGCTCGTTCGTGCTGGTAAATGTGGGACTGAGCGCGAAGATTCGTTGTACCGCTGAAAGTTGGTGTACCAGTGAAGTGTCGCCGCGCGGGATGTTCTTCTCCTCAAAGTAGTGATCAATACGTGTCTGATCCAACGAGAATTCAGGGTTGGTATTGAGGAATGTGGCAACCTCCGCCGTGAGTTGGGGAGCGCGGTTATCCATCTGCATGATGCGCCCGGCGAGTGCCGCCGTCGGATAAGCCCGCTCGAAGTGCTTCTCCAGAATCGTTGCAAAAGCGGTGAATTTCTCCTCTGACGTCTCACCCTCAGTGTTTTCTGGCACGCCAATGAGGCCTGCGGCGGGGTCCTCAGACTGAAAGAGCTGAATCCATCGCTCGGAAGAAAATTGGGCGAGGTCGCGCAGAGATAGGTCCCCGCTGACAAGCCGCGGAGTAAGAGTGGCGACGAGGGGAACGTGATTGCGCGTGAGCGTGCCCAGCTCGATTCCGGTGCGGGCTTGCTGAACGGCCTCCGGTGGGATGGATCCGTCCGTGCCAAGCTTTTCCCACATGGCTTCCAATGGTCCCCGTGACGCTTCAATTGCAGCGACGACGACGGCCTGCACGCTCTCCTCTACGCCAACGGCCTGGAGCAGTTGCCCGATTGTCCCCGCGCCCTCTCCCCATACTTTGTCTCGGGCTAGGCGTAGCTTGATGATCTCGATGGTTGCCAGAACGTGATTGAGATCTGTACTGACGCGTGGTGATACGACATTGTTCTCCACTGACTCCGTGAGGATTTGACGCTGTTGATCAGGAGATATTTCTACCAGGTCGCGCAGAAGTTGGTCCTCTATGAGGAGCTGCTGTTCGGGTTGTTTGAGATTGTCGAGCATCTCGGACCTGAAAATGGAGGGTTCGCCCATTGCAAGGAAAGCGAATGCGGCCTCGGCCGGAAGGGGAGTGTCCGTCACCCCTAAGGTCTCATCGCGCGCAGTGCGATCCTCTAGGCGCCATGCGGCAATCCAGCTGGCCAGTTCGAACAGAGAATATCCTGTCTCGCCGTGGAGGAAACTCAGATCCTGGTTGTTAGCGTCCTCTCGGAGGTCAATCGGCCTGAGATCTTCGAGTAATGGCAGCAGGTCGCCATTCATGGTGTTCCAGGTTGAGGGGCCAGTGTACGGTGTTCCTCCTATCGAAACGTCGATCCGGGCCTCGGCCGGGGCGTTGTACATGACGGACGTTCGAGCGATTTCCCTCCCTTCGCCGGTCGAGACGCCAATAACAAGATCAGCGGATTCTTTCTCGGCACGGCGGAATTGCTCGCTTGAGTACCGAATCTCATAGGTTCCATCACCGACTTCTGCCCGGCCGAGGGACTCCTCCGTGCGAAGATCGCGATCGAAGGCTTCAACGATAACGTTGGGCAGGAGTGCACCGAGGGCATCTCGGATCTCGCCGTATACGCGTCGATCGGTGAGGTGGCTACCGGTATCAGACTCGACCTGGAGATCAATGGAGATTCTGTCTTCTGTTACAGATACCTTGTCACTGACCGCGGTCGCTCCTTGCGGGGTTACGACGTCGATCCACACGTTCATCCCGCGCGGCATATCCTCGGGTAATTCAATCGTGATGATCTCGTATCGACCATCCGCGTTGGTTTGGCCTTCTCCCAGTTTTATGGGACGTGGGATTGTCGTGAGGATAATCTGGAGTCCCCACACTGTCACGTGGGCCCCTGCGACTGCTTCCTGATTCGCCGCGCTGATTGTTCCCAAGACGGTCAATGTCTTACTTCTAGGCATGACGCCTCCGATCTCAGAAATGAGCCCGTTCACATCGAAGGGTTGCTCATATGCGCCGATTTCATGGCGGCTCCGCGGATGCCTGAATGTGCCCTGTAGTCTCGAAAATGGTGGTGAGAACTGCGGTGTCCTGGCGTCGCTTGGATGCAGTGTGTAGCGCGATTGCCCATGCGCTGCGTCTTGATTTCACGAAGGTGAATGACACACTGTTGGTGGTCAGCCCCTTCTCGTGGATGGCCGCTCCGCCCAGTTGTGCCTTGATAAAGCCCGGTATTCATTGGGAATACCGCCAACGATTGCTCGTCAAAGTGATGAGGCCAGATTACTCTTGCGGTGTGATCCATGTAACCCCAAGATTTCCCGCTATCCACCAAGGGTGGGCCAGGTTACAGGCCAAACCGGCGCGAGGTGGGATACTTGACGTGGTAACAAGAATTCAACGCCGAAGCTCACCCCTGGGAAACCGAACCTACATTCGGGGAACCTACTCAGAAACCTACCCCTGAGAAACCAACCCTGTGGGCACCAGGCGTAACGGAGGATGCACATGAATTACGACCCTCACTCCCGCGGAACTTATCTACTTGGCGTCGTTGGAGGCATCCTCTTGGTGTACCTCGCGATCATTTTGACGCCGGCGTCCATGAATGTCATTCTCTTTGCCTTGCCTGGAGCAGGGGTGTTCTGGTGGAGCTTCAACAAGCTCATCTGGTCCTATATTGATCCGATTCTTCAGCGTTACCGCGACGGCAAGAACAAGCGTTAATTCGTCGAGAGCTCCTCTGCAACATTCTTGCGCTTTATCCTCCCCTCCCCACTCCAGGCCTGAGAAAAATACCGCCGCGTCTGCCTCCATACGCTGCCACATTTGCGTGGTTTTCAACCATCCCGCTGCGTTCTTGCACCCTTCCTCCTAGTGTGGACACTGTCAAACAAGGTCGTTCGGCAGAACTCGCTGGAACACGCAAGTGCCCGGCAGGAATACACAGGGAGGTGGCTATTCCATGCCAACTATGACAGCCGTGGTCATGTACGCCCCGGGAGATGTCCGACTAGAAACCGTGGAGAAGCCCGTTCCCGACAGGGGCGAGGCGCTCCTCAAAGTTGCCGCGTGTGGCGTTTGCGGCTCCGACCTCGACCGCATGTTCACAAAGGGTCCGCACAAACTCCCGTTGATTTGCGGCCACGAGTTCTCGGCTATCGTCGAAGAGGTCGACGACGACGTCACGAACGTCGCGCCCGGTGACCACGTCACCGTTCCTCCGATGCTCCCGTGTTTCAGGTGTGGTCCATGTGTGCAGGGGCATTACTCTCTGTGCGAGGACTATGACTATTACGGTTCGCGCCGTCACGGTGCCTACGCGGAGTACGTCGTCGGCCCCGCAAACCTACTCCTTAAGGTTCCGGCGGATCTCGATCTTCGCGCCGCCGCGATGGTTGACCCAGCCGCGATTGCCCTGCATGCGATCCTTCGCACCAAGCTCACCGTTGGCTCCCGTGTGGCCGTCATGGGCGGTGGCGGGCCGATTGGCCTTTTTGCTATTCAGTGGGCGCGAATCATGG
>JBDIAV010000057.1:0-22050 GCA_039812645.1 Actinomycetaceae bacterium | reverse complement strand
AAGCCCTTGCCCGGTTGATGGAACTGACCGGTTTGATCCCCGTGGAGTACCCGACCACTCGCAAGCTTGGCGCATCGTCCAAGGAGCGTGCTCGCGACTTCAACGATGCCTTGGCGAATCCCGAGATCCGGGCGATTCTTGCAACGGTCGGTGGCTCAGACCAGATCACGGTCGTGCCGCATCTTGATCCAGATCTCCTACGCGCTGACCCCAAACCGTTCCTGGGGTACAGCGACAACACGCATATTCTCAATTGGATGTGGAATCACGGTGTGGCCGGATTCTACGGCGGATCTACCCAGATACACCTGGGCCCAGGTCCATCCGTTGACCCGGTACATCGTGCTTCCTTGATGGCCGCCTTACTTACCGGAGGCGAACTGGAGATCACCGAGCCGGGGGAGTCAGAGGACTTTGGGCGTGACTGGGCCGATCCGCTAGCTCTTACCGAATTTGGTGAGAGGGAACCGGCCGAACCATGGACGTGGGCTGGTCCAGCTCGGTGCGTGACAGGCAGAACGTGGGGTGGATGCCTGGAAGTCATGGACGAAATTGCTATGGCGGACAGAATGCCGCCAAATGAGGAACTCGAAAGCGGCGTACTGATGCTCGAAACGAGCGAGGAACTGCCGTCCGCAGATCGGGTCCGCTGGTGGATTCGGGCGCTGGGAGAGCGGGGCACGCTTGCAGCGGTCTCTGCTGTGCTAGTGTCCCGGACGCCCGCAACCGCGATCGGATCGCCGAGCGCGTCCGCGGACGAACGGAAGGCATGGCGTGCTGCTCAGCGCGACGTCGTCGTCGACGAAGTCTCCGCGTACAATCCGGAGGCGGTTGTGTGCGTGGGTCCTCCCTTCGGTCACGTGCGGCCGCAGTGGATTCTGCCCTACGGTGGCGAAGTCACCGTCGACGGCGTCAATCAGCGCATTGTCGCCTCGTACTGATCAATGGGTCTTGGACGAACTGACTCAGGAAGCTTCTAAGTTGGGCTTGTACAGTGCAGATGTTGATATTCCGAAGCCTTGAAAAAGGCCCGCAAGAACCACACGTAATAGATCATGGCCAGATTTTCAGCGCTGCTTGATGCCTGCGTCTTGGTTCCGGTTGCGCTTGCCTACCCGGTACCGGGTGCAGACGAAATCCCGGTTCTGCACTGCCTCAATAAGATCGAGCTGGACCTTGCGTGGAAATAGCGGCTGGCCCGCACCGAGAGTCACAGGAGCGAACTGAATCCAGATCTCGTCGAGGAGGCTAGCATCAGTGAACTGGCCAGCCAGATCGCCGCCGCCCATGACCCAGATTCCCTGACCGTCTGCGGCAGCGATCATCTCTGGATGTACCGCGCTCACTCCACCTTGCACGAAACGAATATCGGCACCTTCGGGCACTGGAAGATCACGGTGCGTAAAGACCCAGGTGGGCTGGGAGTAACCCCACTCGCCACCATTCTTGAGAAGCCACTCGTAGGTGGATGCACCCATGGCGAGCGCCCCAATCTGCTTAACAAATGCCGGGTAGGCCATCGGTCCCTCAGTATCGAAATCCTGCGTAAACAGCCATTCGAGAGAGTGATCAGGGGTCGCGATGAACCCATCGAGACTAGAAGCGGTGTAATAGTACGTCGTCATGAACCCACGATATCCGCTTGGTCCGACACGGTTCGCTTGTTCCGACAAGGTCTGTTCGTACCGGCGAGAAATGACGCGTTGTGGTGACGCCCGTCCCCCAAAACGTAGGCGCAAAATCCCACGCAGGGTACCCTGAAGAGGATGACTAGCATTCAACGAGACCGCGCACTTGCCTCCCTCCAAGGACTGGCGTTGGGGGACGCCCTCGGCATGCCTACGCAGTCGATGAGTCCCGTGGAAATTCAACGCTTTTACGGAGAGATACACCGCCTCACCGACGCCGTCCCCGAGCAGAGCATCGCTCCCTCCATGCCCGCGGGCGCGATCACCGACGACACCGAACAGGCCCTACTTCTCGCCCACCTACTCATCAATGGACATGGACATATTGATCCAAGGGCGCTTGCTGACTCGCTGATCGCCTGGGAAACTGACATGATCGCGCGAGGATCGTTCGATCTCCTCGGCCCCTCAACAAAGCTCGCCCTCGAAAAGGTCCGGGCGGGCGAAGACCCTCGCACCACGGGTAGCACGGGAACAACCAACGGTGCCGCGATGCGCGTTGCGCCGGTCGGCATCGCTTACCCCTTCGGTAACCCGACGGCCCTCGGCGACGCCGTCCATGAGAGTTGCATGGTCACCCACGACACCCGGCAGGGCTGGGAAGGAGCCACGCTTGTGGCCGCTGCCGCGAGTGCCGGTGTTGACGGATACTCGACGCGCGACGCCGTCGTCGCCGCTATCGAACTCGTGGAATCGCTCCCCGAACGCGGCCACTGGGCTGCGAAGGCATCCGTGCTAGCGCGATCCAAAGAAGCAGTGCGCGGAATCCGCCACCGAACCGGCGCCGAACAACTCGACTACCTGCGCGACGTCGTCGGCACATCCGTTGATTCGACAGAAAGTGTGCCCGCGGCGCTCGCGATCGCGTACGAATTCGCCGATGACCCGATGACGGGGCTCTACACCGCGGCGAACTTGGGCGGAGATACGGACACCATCGCGGCAATGGCTGGCGCGATTTTTGGGGCCACGCATGGTACCGAAGCCTTCGACACGGAGGCGGTCCGTACGGTCGAGGAGGTTTCGCACCTTGAACTCTGTTCCATCCGCGACGGACTCCTGGAACTACGCGCCGGGCGTTTGTAATTCGATATTCTCCCAGTTTGTTGGCCTCCATAGCGTGGGCGGCGCCTATCCTTGATCCGCAAACCGGACTACCCTGAGAATCGTCAGCGAGACCGTGATCCATACGATCAAAGGAGAACGTCATGAGTTCAGGAGCTGTGGAAACAGGAGGGATAGCCCCATCGGGTCGTGTCCTTTCGCGAGTGGAACAGCGCGGCATCGAGCCGGTTCCCGACAGTCAGCGTAACGGCAGCCCGGGCGAACTCTTCTGGGTGTGGTTTGCCGCGAATATTTCGATTCTGGGGATCCCGCTGGGTGCAACCCTCATCGCACTCGGTCTGAACTTCGTGCAGGCCATCATCGTGGCGGTCATTGGTTCATTTGTGTCGTTTGCCGTTGTCGGAATTATTTCGATCGCGGGGCGGCGCGGTGGCGCTCCCACCCTCACCCTGTCGCGGTCCATTTATGGCGTGCGCGGAAACATGTTCCCCACACTGGTGGCCCTTATCTCGCGCCTCGGCTGGGAGACGGTCAACACCGTGACCGGCGCGTTTGCCCTGCTCTCGCTCATGGTCATCGCGTTTGGAACACCTGCCGGTGCGAAGGACGTCCCGGTCCTCACGCTCGTCTGCATTGCCGTGTTTGTCGCGTGCACGATCGCGGTGGCAGGAGCTGGACACGCCGTTATCCTCAAGGTCCAAAAATGGGCCACCTGGATCTTTGGTGGGTTGACGCTTGCTGTGGGCGCCTACTTGGCGACGACGATCGACTGGGGTTCGTTCGTGGGTGGCTCTGCGGGGCCGATGAGCGCCGTGATTATCGGCATCGGTACCATCGCTTCGGGTACCGGTATCGGGTGGGCGACATCGGGCGCGGATATGGCGCGCTACCAGCGTAAGTCCGTCTCGGGCCTGTCACTTATTCTTTCTGCGGCGGCTGGCGCGGGTATTCCGCTCGTCATCGTTATCGGTCTTGGCAGCGCCCTCACCGCGGGCGACAGCGCGATCGCCACTGCAGGCGATCCAATCGCGGCCGTGCGCGAAGTCCTCCCTGCATGGGTAGCGGTCCCGTATCTCATCGCAGCTTTTGGCGGCCTATTGTTGTCCAACCACCTCTCCGTCTACTCGGCGGGAATGGCCACGCTCAACCTCGGCATCCGCATTCCGCGTGTTTTCGCGGTGCTTGTTGACGTCGTGGTGACCACGCTTGGTGCCGTCTACTTCATGCTTATCTCTGACGGATTCTATGGCCCTTTCATCACCTTTATCTCGTTGCTGGCGGTACCGCTGTCTGCCTGGATCGGTATCTTCCTCATCGACATGATGAAGCGCACGAGCTACGATCCCGACGGTCTCCTGGATCTCACGCCCACATCGCCCTATTGGTACACGGGCGGAATCGAGTGGCGTGCGCTAGGGACCTGGTTGCTTGCGTGCGTTGTTGGTTATCTGTTCGTGACGGCGCGGGTCTCGGAGTCCGTGGTGTGGTTCTCGGGTCCGCTCTCGCAGACGGTGATCGGCGAAAATGGACTGGCCTGGCTTGTGTCGTTGCTCATCGGCGCGGTCGTTTACCTGCTGCTGGGCGGCGCTCGTGAAGCTCGCGACCCCAGGAGTGCGTCGCAATGACGGGCCGTGTGCTGCATACCGGGCAGGTCATCATCGACATCGCCATTCGGGTCGACGCCGTACCCGAGCCCGGTGGCGACGTCTTCGGTGACTATGCCGGCATGCACGTGGGAGGCGGCTACAACGTCCTGTACGCCTCTTGCCAGACCGGCGCTGAGACGGTGTACGCGGGAACCATGGGGAAGGGGTCCTTCTCCGACATCGCGGCGGAGGGCCTTCGGGCGATCGGCGTGGAGCACGTGGGCGCTACCGTGGACAAGGACCTCGGCTTCTGCGTGGCAGTTACCGATGACACCGCCGAACGCACCTTTATCTCCACCCGCGGCGCCGAGACAAACCAGCCGCTCGACTCCTTCGACCACCTGGACGTGACGCCCGACGACGTCCTCTACATCACCGGCTACTCCCTCGCGCACGAAGATAACCGCCGTTCCCTCGAACGGCTCGCGGCGCGCCTCGGTCCGGGAGCTTGCCGCACCGTTTTCGACGTCTCGCCGATGATCGGCTCGATCCCGCTCGAGTGTCTGGAAAGCATCGGGACACTCGCACCGATGTGGTCCGTCAACGAACGAGAGGCGAGTATCCTCTGCGACCGTCTCGGGCTGGGAAGTTTTGGGAACGACGACGGCGAACTGACCGCGGCTGCGTTGTCCCCTCACCTGGGGAAGGTACTGGTGCGAGTCGGGCGTGGTGGTGCATGGTTTGCTGAGGGTGATGCTGATGAGAAGGCGATACACGTGCCAACGATCACGGTGGATCCCATTGATACGAACGGTGCCGGCGACGCCCACAGTGGCGTACTCTGCGGGGCACTTGCTTTGGGTGAGAGCCTCACGACAGCTCTGCGCTGGGCAAACGTTGCGGGCGCGCTCTCCACGACGGTCATGGGCCCGGCCACCTGCCCTCCGATCTCGAAGATAAAAGATCTGGTGAGCGCGTTTTCTTAGCAAAAGTGAACGGATGTGGTCTCCTCGAGGTGACGGAGGTGAGACGGAAAATGGTGGGGCGAACGAGGCGGTGCCGCCACGCCGTCGTCGTTCTGGGGAGTTCTCCCTTGCCGCGACTTTCGGGCCTTTCGTATCTTGCTGGGATACCATCGGCGTATGTCGAGCACGGGTGAAGCAGGTCAGAACGCATACCACGAGGAACCTGGGCAAGCCACGCCCGGATTGACGCGGCGTGCGGCCCGGTCAGCACGTGAGGCGATTCGAAAGAATCTCAATGCTAACCGGGTGTACCGAACATCGGTAGGAGTTGTTGGCGGGGCTACCACCGCCCTTGGCGTTGTGCTCATGCCGTTGCCCGGCCCCGGTGCCGTCATCGCCATTGGTGGCCTGGCGAAATTGGCCACCGAGTTTGAAACCGCAGGCAAGGCGCGTGACGCGAGTGTCAAGGGTCTCAAAGCTGCGACCGCCAAAGCACAAGAGCTTCGTGCCGCGCGCCGGGCAAAGAAAGAGCGAAAAGCCGGGAACTAGATGCACACACTGCAGGCGAAAACTACACGGAGATGCCGCCGACAAATGCTTGGGCTGCCGGTGACGGGTTGAAGCTGCTCCAGGCGAGGTATTCGATGCGGGTGGGGCCGTCGGTGAGCGGAATGGTGCGAAGCTGATCGTCTCGAGGAACTGCCTCCGGTGACAATAGTGTGATGACGAGGTTGTGGCGAACAAGAGCCAGCATGAGTTCCGCGGTGACAGCTTCGAACGCGACGTCACGGCGTACTCCGGCCGCGCGGAACGCAAGGTCCGAGGGAACTCTGCCGGGGCTTCCCTCCGGGAAGTCCACGAAGGATTCGTCGGCTAGGTCGCTCAACTGTAGGCGTTTTCGATGGGCGAGATGATGGCCGGCAGACACGACGGCGACGAGACGTTCTCGTGCCAGCACCCGAGTCTGTACTCCTTGCGGCACGACTGAATCGGGCAGCCCAAGAACTGCCACATCCATCTGGCTGGAGTTGATCGCCGCGGTAAACTCGTCGCTACCGCCCCCTCGAAGTCTGATCCGCACGGAGGGGTGAGAGCGGTGAAAGGCGGCGAGTACGGCGGGCATATCGACGGCGGTGACCGTGGGGATCATGCCGATCGTGAGTGTGCCGCGAATTTCGCCGGTGGCGGCGGCAGCGTCGCTGGCCGCGCGCTCGGCCGCTTCGAGGCTGATACGTGCTGCGGCGAGGAATGCCTCGCCCGCCGCCGTGACGTCGACCCGCCTGTTCGTTCGGGCGAAGAGCGTGACTCCGAGTTCGCGCTCTAATGCTTTGATTTGGTGACTCAGTGCGGACTGCACCACGAAACATCGCTCTGCGGCCCGGGTGAAGTTTCGTTCTTCGGCCACGGCGACGACGTAACGCATCTGCTGAAGTTCCATCTTATGATGATGTCATTTCATCATAATGATGACAATAATGTGTTGGACTCATTATTAGTGGTCAATGGACGATTGATACATGACAACTACTGAAAATCCAGCCAGAACCATATCGGCGTCAAGTGACGATAATCGTTTTGCATGGACCGCGGCCACCGCGATCGTTCCGGCCGTTTGGGGCACTACCTACATCGTCACCACCCATCTGTTACCCGACGGGCACCCGCTGTTCGCGGCGATGATGCGCTCGCTACCCGCCGGAGTGATCGCGCTGCTGATTGCTCGGCAACTGCCACGTGGCGCGTGGTGGTGGAAGAGTCTAGTGCTTGGCACGTTAAACATGGCCGCGTTCTTTCCATTGCTCTTTCTAACTGCGCAACGTCTCCCGGGTGGCGTTGCGGCAACCCTTGGTGCTGCGCAGCCGATTGTGGTGGCATTTCTCGCTGTCATGATTCTTCGCGAGGGGTTGTCGCTATGGCGGGTTACTTGGGGAATTGTTGGCGTGGTGGGTGTAGCGCTCGTGGTGCTCGGGCCAGATGCGGCGCTTGACCCCCTCGGCGTTGCCGCAGGGCTTGGCGGAGCGCTTTCGATGGGAACCGGCGTGGTCCTTACCAAGAAGTGGGGACGACCCGAGGGGGTGTCTGCGATCGGCCTCGCGGCATGGCAGCTCACCGCTGCCGGACTTGTTCTCTTGGTTCCTGCGTTATGGATCGACGGGGTTCCGGATGATATCGATGGTGCCGCTGTGCTCGGATATGCCTGGCTTGGAATTGTTGGCGCACTTTTTGCTTACACGCTCTGGTTTGCCGCAATTCGCCATCTACCCGTAACTGCCACTGCGCTACTAGGCCTCCTTTCGCCGCTTGTTGCTGCGGTTCTTGGCGCCGTCGTCGCCGGAGAATCACTGAGCGTGCCTCAGCTCGGTGGGTTTGCGCTCGCGCTCGCGGCGATGCTGTCCGGACAGCTCAGTCCGGGAGTGTTCCGATTCTCGCGCGGACGACTCTAGCGGACGACACGTCAGACAAGAAGTTAGAGCGCGCTCTAAGTCAAACGCCGGTGATTAATTTCCTGTGTGGAATGCTGTTGGGCTAGCTGCTTGTTTCGCGATGAACGCCCAGTTCGAGCTCGATGAAAGCGGAGATCATTGCGCAGTACGTTTTCTCAACGACGTCGGGAGAGGCTCCAGCTTCGGATGCCAAGCGCCGAACTTTCCCAATAACTTGCTCAACTCGATCAGGAGCACGAACGCCTTCTTCGTTCTTCTTGAGCTTGCCCGCCTCAATAACCCACGCCTGCCGTTGGCCGATGAGGTCGATGATCTTCTCGTCAATCGCGTCGATCTCACCACGGACATTCACCAGATCGCTGCTGGAATCACTCATGGGTGACACCCTAGCAGCTCAGGTGTGGAGTGGAACGTGACGCAGTGGACCCAGCTCACAGTGGTCTGGCATGAGGCGATCTGCGGGACTCATGATGCTGATGTCATGGGTTGGGTAACCGATTGAGGAATCGTCACGTGATCTTCCATTTGCTACGCTACGTAGCGTAGCATTCTGAATATAGATCTACGCGCTTGGACGAGTGGTAACGCATGGATGTAGTTAGGGCATGAGGGGGCACGGTGTGTGACGAGAAACCATGGGGTCCGAGCGCATACGGGGAAGTTCAGCGCTTCCGGACGGGCTTAAGAGGGGGAGGGGACAGTGAGTAGCGCCAACAGTTGTTTCGTCAGATTCGTTGTCAACTGCTCGACATCAGTGATGCCAAGCAGATGTACGTGGGCAAAGGGGATCCCGAGCAAGGCGGCGTGGAAACCGTCGAGGTCGGCTCCGGGAGCAAGTTCTCCGCGATGAGTAGCGCGGTCAATGACATCCGCAATGTCACTGCGGGCAGTTTCAACAAAGGTAGTCTGCAGCCGTTGGTTCAGTGCGTCGTCGTTAGCCATGTCGGCCAGCAGGCCCGGCAGTACGATCCGGCCAACTTTGCCTGCAACCAACTGAACGGCCCTCTCCGAGATGGCTTGCACGTCGCCGACAAGGCTGCCGGTGTCGGGCAGGGGTGTCTGATCGGAGTTGTGGATAGCAATCTCAAACACCATCTCAGCCTTCGACGCCCATCGTCGGTAAATTGTCGTTTTAGCGACTCCCGACGAGGTGGCTACCTTTTCGATCGTCAGCCTGCCATAGCCTCGGGAAGCAAGCTGTTCCATCACGGCTTCGTTCAGTCGGGCATCCGTGCGAGCTCGGCGTGTAAGGTCTTTTGCCGATGTCTTCTCGTGGTCAAACATGCCGCCCCCGTTTCTGAAATTACTACGCTTCGTAGCGTAGCTGACGGGCGCATCCGCGTTGATCATAAACCGCACCAAACCTATGAAGGAAGATGGCGATGAGTCTCAATGTTGTTGCCTGGGTAAGCGTCACTCTGTTTCTCGTTCATGAATTCGAGGAAATCGTCTTTATTAAGCCGTGGCTTCGCCGCCACCGAAACGACCCGCGTGCCCGCCGCACTGCATTTTGGAGCTTCGCCGACACCACCACCTCCACAATTGCCGCCCTGATCTTTGAGGAGTACGTTCTTTTCGTCATCATTGCCTTCATTTCGGTCTCCATGGGAAACGTGGCACTTCTCGCGGGGTTGCTTGTGCCTTATGCCCTCCACCTTGTCGGGCACATCATTGAAGCACTGCGGCTGAGGATGCGCACAATTTCCGTCGCCACCTCTGTGGCCACACTCCCGTGGTATATCTATGCGGTTCTTCATCTTGCGCAGGGTGCTGAACGCGGAGTTGTCGATACCGCGATATGGAGTGTTGTTTTCTCTGTTGTTATTGCGGCTAACTTCGGCTTCATCTATGCGGTCAAGCCCCATCTGAATCGCTGGATTGAGCCTGTGCCCAATTGATGAGGATGCACACACCCGCCTATCTTCTTAATGAGAATCATTCTTGATAAGGTGTCGATGTGTATTTTCGACGACGGCGCCCCGCAACAAGCGAGCCGAGAGACCGGGCTTTAGAGATTCCCGCCTTCAGGAAATTTCTTGTGGCCCGCTCGATCTCGTGGATCGGCAACTCGATCACGATGGTTGCCCTGCCGCTGCTCGTCTTTCAGCTGACGGGCAGTCCTGCGCTGACTGGTCTGACAGCAGCTATCGAGGTGGCGCCATACCTGGTATTTGGATTACCTGCTGGAGCCGTCGCAGATATCTGGGACCGCAAGCGAGTCATGGTGGGAATGGGCCTCACGAGTGGTGTAGTGATGGCTACGATTCCCCTCGCACATGCATTCGACCTACTATCCGTCCCTTACGTTTTCGCGGCAGCAATCATTGTTTCGAGTCTTTTTGTCTTCTTTGACGCCGCCGCATTTGGTGCGCTCCCAGAGATCGTTGGACGAGACAGGATCGCCTCAGCTACCGGATCAATGGTTGCGGTCAGTTCGGTCATCAACCTCGCCGGACCCGCGGGTGGTGGTGCACTGGCAGCAGCGATAGGACCAGCATGGGCCATCGGCCTCGACGCCGTCGCTTACATTGTCGCGGCGCTCCTGACGGCTCGGGTTGCATGGACTCCCCGCCTGCGAGCAGAGGACGATCCTCGAATCACTACCCGCCGATTAGCACGAGACATCGGCGAGGGCCTCCGCTACATCTGGCAAACACGCATCATCCGCTGGCTCACTCTCATTGGCGCGGGCGCAAGTCTCTCCGGCGGCGCCGTCGTCGGACTTACTGTCGTGGTGGCAGTCCAGCAATTGGGAATGAACGACGACGACGCCCGCATCGGCCTGCTGTATTCCGCGACGGCCGTGGGTGCATTCCTCATGAGCATGGCTATTGCCTGGATTCAGCGCACTGTTCCTACCGGCTGGATTACGATCGGCTCGCTAGCAGCAAGTTGGACAGCCCAGGTTATGTGGGCTTATGTCACCTCGATCCCGGTTGGGCTGGTGATTCTTATGCTTTTCCAGGCGGCGTCGAGCCTGACGATTATGAATGGAATTATCGTCCGTCAGTCGCTTGCACCGGATCACCTTCAGGCGCGAGTGAACACCACCGCTCGAATGATCGCGTGGGGTGGCACCCCATTTGGTGCGATGGTTGGGGGCTTGTTGGCTGAGAATTCCGGGACGACGTTCGCGCTTCTCGTCTGTTCGTTAGGAACCGGTGCTGGTCTCGCTCTTGGGTTGGTCAGCGGAATCTGGCGAGTTCCACGACTGTCAGAGCTACAGGAATCGAATATGAAAAATTCGGATATAAAAAAGACAGAGAACAAGGAGAATCAATGAAATCCATATATGACGCCGTTGTTATCGGCGGCGGAATTGCGGGACTGTCTGCGGCGCTCATGCTGGGACGCGCCCGGCGCAGCGTACTTGTCGTGGACGCGGGGAGCCCGCGCAATCGTTTTGCTACCCATATGCATGGAGTGCCCGGCCATGAAGGAACGCCACCCGGCGAGCTTCTGGCAAAGGTACGGCAAGAAGTATCGGAGTACGGGGGCGAGTTTGTGGCGGCGGAGGTGGACGCCGTCGTCGACAATGATCCGGAAATAGCGATTATTCTGCGCGGAGGCGAACAGGTTCGAGCGCGGGCTGTTATTGCCGCGTCGGGCCTCACCGACGAACTGCCGAACATCCCTGGCCTGGCCGAGCTGTGGGGGAGCAGGGTACTGCATTGCCCGTACTGCCACGGGTGGGAAGTACGTGACCAGCGTATTGGAGTGATCGCGGTGTCCCCGATGAGTTTGCATCAAATCCAGCTGCTGAGGCAGTGGTCGGACCAGATCGTTGCCTTCACCGCCGATCTTGGACCAATCGATACCGAAACTGAGGCGCGGCTGCGCGCTCGCGAAGTCGAACTCGTTCCCGCACGAGTGCAGCGCGTTGAGCACGGCGCCACAGAAGAGCCGCTCACCGTTCGAACCGACGACGGCGCCACGGTGGAACTCGACGCAATCTTCGTAGCGGGTGTCGGGCGACCGCACGACAGTTATCTCGCGGACTTCAATCTTGAACGCACTGAGACCCCATTTGGGAACTTTATTGCTATTGGACGTGGAGGCAGCACCGGTCACGAACGGATTTGGGCTGCAGGGAACGTCGTCGACCCGTCGCTCAACGTACCGATGTCCATGGGAGCGGGTTCGTTCACCGGAGCTGCTGTCAACGCATTCCTTGTCGAGAAGGACTTTGAGGAGGCACTGTAAGGCAAACGCTCATCATCGGCTTGCGTATGCCCCGGCGGCTTTGAATGTCAGCCGACCAGTTACACTCTCCATAGTTGGCGTAGATATGTGAGCGAACGGGGAGCAGATGGACGGGCTTTTCTTCGGGACGAGTGTGTTCGTCGTCGTCGAATATGTCATTAAAATTATCGCGATCGGAGCGGTACCGGAGAATCGGCGGCCGTCGTCGTCCACGGCGTGGCTGCTGCTTATCCTGTTCGTTCCTGTCATCGGTGTTCCGCTGTACCTGATTCTTGGTAGCCCGTATATCAACGGGAGGCGCGCACGAATTCAGGCCGAGGTGAATCAACTGCTGACGACAGGCACCGATGGGCTTCCCACGGTTCCTGAATCGATCACCCCTCCGGCAGAGTTGACGGGCATCGTGGAGCTCTCGCGGCAACTCACCGCGCTACCCATGGTGACGGGAACGAACCACGGAATCGAGATGGACTACGAGGCGGGCATTGACCGGATGACGCGGCTCGTTGAGACCGCGCGCGAAACCGTGCACGTCGAGATCTATATCGTGGCTCGTGACGCGACTACCGAAGGGTTTTTTCGGGCGCTGGAGGCCGCGGTGCAACGCGGGGTGAAGGTGCGCGTGCTGCTTGACCACATTGGTTCGCGCAAGTACCCGGGTTTCCGGAAGTTCCTCAAATGGATGACTGCCGTGGGTATTGACTGGCACCTCATGCTTCCGTTCCTGCCGCTGCGTGGGAAGATGCGGCGCATTGATCTGCGTAATCACCGCAAGCTCATGGTGGTGGACGGGCGGGTGGCCGTCATGGGCTCGCAGAACATGATCGAGGCGCCGTACGGGAATGCGCGAAATCATCGGATTGGTAGGCGATGGAATGACATTTCCATCGAGCTGACCGGCGAGATTGTCTCTTCGCTAGAGGCGCTCTTTATGGTTGATTGGTACACGGAATCCGGTGAGGTCGTGGATATGCACGCTTATCGCGGGTTTGGAGATCCAGATTCCGCGACGCAACTCTTGGCGTCGCGCCACGGAGACTCACGTGAAGTGGGTGGCACGGTCAACGCCCTCCAGCTGATTCCGTCGGGGCCGGGATTCCGGACGGAACCGAACCTGCGTGCCTTTACCTCGCTCATGTACCTTGCGAAGCGGCGGCTCGCGATTGTGAGTCCCTATTTTGTGCCGGACGAGTCGTTCCTGGCTGCTATCACTACGGCTGCCTACCGTGGAGTTGAGGTGGAACTGTATGTTAGTGAGGTGTCCGATCAGTTTATGGTGGATCGCGCCCAATCCTCCTACTACCAGGCTTTGCTCGATGCTGGCGTGCGTATTCACCTGTACCCGGCGCCTGAAGTTTTGCATACCAAATGCTTCCTCGTCGACAACGAGATCGCAGTGCTCGGCTCCTCCAACATGGACATGAGATCGTTTGGACTCAACTACGAGATCAGCCTGCTGGCCTACGGAGGTGATGTTGTTGACGACGTGCGTCGGGTGATCGCGGAGTACGCCGCTCGTAGCAGTGTGCTGGATGCCGAGGCGTGGCCGGAGCGCTCGGTGTTCCGGCGGTACTCGGAGTCGGTGATGAGGCTGACGTCGGCGTTGCAGTAGGGGTTGGAATCAACGAAATCCGCTGTTGAGTAGTGCCGTTTAGACGCCTCGATAGCTATTTTGCGAGCTTTCATCTACTCAGTAGCGCCGTGATAACACGCCCGCTAATTTCGTGAAAGCAGCTTCTTATGTTCAAGATTCTATCCATAACTATCTGTAAAGGATAGGATACTGAACATAGTGGAGGAGGGCGAAGGATGGTTGGTTACCGGATCGACAGGGAACTCATAGAGTTCGGTGAGCATATACGAGGATGGCGTATGGTGCTTGGCCTAACCGCTCAGCAGGTTTCCGAACGTGCGAGTATCAGCCGAGTGACGCTGCGAAAAATCGAAGCGGGCGATGCGAGCGTTAGCTTCCGCAATGTGGCACAAGTTCTTCGTGCACTCGGCCTCCTGGAGAAAGCAGTCGATGCCATTGACCCGTTGGAAACCGACCTTGGCAGATTGCGCGCGGGGCACCTCGCAAAGAAGCGTGCAAGATGACGACGGTCGAGGTGGTCATCGAGGTGGCCGGGCAAAATCGGTTGGTTGGACAGGCATACTTCACGCGAGGGCGGCGAGGCGAGATCTCGACGACCTTCATCTACGATCCCTCATACATTAGCGAGGACGGAACCAATATCGATCCGGCTTTGGTACTCGATCCGGGGGTGCAATATCAGGCCGGACTTCTTCGTGCATTCGCTGACAGTGCCCCAGATCGATGGGGGCGTAACCTCCTTAACAAGGCGGAGCGGCTGAGGGCTCGTGATGAAGGCCGGGTTCCGCGCAGGCTTGATGATCTCGACTATCTTCTCGGGGTGAGTGATGACACCCGTCAAGGTGCCTTGCGCTTCCGGTTGACAGGAAGTGATGTTTTTGTGGGTCCACCGTCACGGGTGCCGAAGCTTGTTTCGCTTCCCAAACTTCTTCGTGCCAGTGATGAACTCGCATCCGACGGCGAGTATGCAACCGCGGTCAAGCAACTCCTGGAAACTGGAACTACGGGTCTTGGGGGAGCTCGTCCGAAGGCATCAGTACGCTTTGACGATGGAAGTTTGGCGATCGCCAAATTCCCACATTCAAGTGATCAATGGGATGTTATGGCGTGGGAAGCAACCACGCTTGACCTAATAGGCTCTGTTGGTATTCAAACTCCCATACATCAATTGACGCGGATAGGAGAGCGCAGCGTACTTCTGCTCCGGAGATTTGATCGTGGAGCTCAAGGCCAACGCCTCGGCTACGTTAGTGCATTGACAGCGCTCGGAGCTTCTGATGGTGATCATCTTGACTATGCCGACATCGGAGAAGCCGTGCGAGACCTTTCCCGCTCTCCCAAGCATGATTTGCATGAACTTTTCGACCGCGTTGTTGTCAATGTTGCACTGGGGAATACTGACGATCACCTTCGTAACCATGGCTTCCTGTTGGAGGAGGGTGTGTGGCAGCTGAGCCCAGCGTTTGACGTCAATCCGAATCCGGACCTGAGTCAGGCGCGCGCTACCTACATTGCAGGAGCCGACATGTATCCCGATGAGATTGATGGGTTGCTGGCGTTGGCAGAAGACTTCGGATTGATGGACTCCGAGGCGCGTGAACGGATGGGACGTATCGCTGCCACATTGACCAGCTGGCGCACGCGGGCGAAGGCGAACGGCATACGTGAGCGTGAAATAACGATGATGGCAGACTCGATCATCCCGCGTTTAGAGATGGTCAGCGCAGCAGGCGGATTCTGACCTTTTTATCGACGTTCGCCTTGCAATAGGGTTCTCGGCGTTAGGCGAGGAGTTTATGGCCGCTTGTGGAGGTGGTTTGTGGGAAAGCGCGGCGAGTTGGTCGTTCGCCCACTACGTCAGGATGACCACCGGCGTCAGGACTAGGGCGCCGAGTCCGAGCAGAGAGGGTGGTCCGGCCCACCATGCGATACGCCTCTGGTCGCGTTTATCTGCCCCGGCCGATCTCAGCCCGGCCCGCCATGATGAGTAACTGGTGTACTTGCTAGGCATGGTGGCGAGAGCAAAAGGAGCGTAGAGGAGCATCGCGGGGAGGGCGCAGAGGAGGGTCACGAGTGGGTGATCAAAAGCTGCTGTCAGTGCCACCAAAACATAGGCGAGGAGGCAATACAGGGTGAGAGCCGCCGCCGAGACAAGAAATGACAAAGGCGCTGTCCATCCGCCCCACCGCTGTGCCTGAGTAATCCACCAGGTTGCTAGGCGCTGCTCGGAACCGTACCGGACGTCGAGGAGAATGCACCATCCGAAGACTCCAAACCCGGTTAGTAAGCCAACGACCCCCACAGTGCTTCCGACTCCTGTTCTTTCTTCACATATCCCTCAGCGCCACACCGGCAGAGAAACGTTCGGAGACAGTTATTTATCTATTGATCGGAACTGCACAACAGCCTGATTGAACTTCTCCAAGAATGCTTCTTCTCCGAAGGTATTGATCTTGAAGAGAACGGCTTCGCTTCCGCCCGACGCTACAGCGCTGACAGCTAGATCGTCACCTTGCCCAGTCACCATGACGCTGAGGCTCACCCTGTTGCTTCCCATGACACTGTAACGCTCGAACACCAGCAGTGCGATCTGCACATCTCCCATGCGGTAGTTGATCTCGTCTTCAAGGGATGCCGAGGCACTTCCGTTGATGATTGCATTGCGAACGTGAGTGATGAAACTCTGGAAGTTTCCGCGAATCCTCAAAGTTGTCTGTGCCATCTCTCTGCCTCTCGCCCGGGACTCACCACGTGCCCTCGTAGGCGCGGCGTCCTGTTTCCAAGCCTACAAGCCTCGCAGCAAGATTGAGTGGGTGCGGGGAGGACTGCACCGTCAGGGCTGGTGATCGTTGTTCATATATACGATTACCGGTCATGTATACGGCATGAAGTGCATCGCAGCTCACCGCAGAATCACACAATACTTGTTACCGTGACCCGGCAACCAACCGCGCGCCGAAAGCCAGAAGAAGTCCGCCGGTAACCCTATCAATCCATGCGATCGCACGTTGCGACTTTAGCCGAGGGCCCAGTGCGGATCCAGTGAAGATGATCGCCGCATCCCACACGACGCCAACTAGAGCATGAACCAGAGCTAGCAGAATTCCCATGAGCAAGGGAGAAATGCCGGTGGCGAGGAACTGAGGAATTGTGGCGAGATAGAAGACGCCCACTTTAGGATTGAGCAGGTTAGTCATAAAGCCGGTACTCCAGCCATGCCAGAGCCCGCCGGACAGTTGTGGTCCGTGTTCTTCCGGAACCTTTCCGTTCCTGGGAAAGCTTCGAATAATGAAGGACAGTCCCATCCACATGAGGTACACAGCACCGGCGAGGCTCATTGTCCGGTAGGCAGCCTCTGAGGCGGCGAGGATGGCCGTGGCTCCGACGGCTGCAGCGACGCCCCACACCAGCAATCCTGTTTTGATTCCCATGGCTGTGGCCCACGCATATCCACGCGAACGTGCGATGGAACTTCGTAAGACGAGAGCCGTGTCAATTCCCGGAACGATTGTGAGAAGAGCCGCGACAACCATGAAACCCAGGAGTGCCTGTTGCAATGTCATTGGATTAGCAAAGCAACTCTGCCACTCAGCTTCAAAGGCCATCCACCTTGTGGGCGAAAGTCGCCAGCTATTTGACAAAACGATGGAGATAACTAAGCCGAGAAGCGCCCACTTTCTCCATGAGTGGGCGCCCCTAGGCTGAGTCGTATTTTATGAGAAAGAGTTAAGAGATCGCGCCAATAGGTCATGGCTTATTGGCGCAACCTCTTAAGCTCCCGGCCCACCTCCTTCCTGACCACTGGCCCCTGGTCCGCCCGCCATTCCACTGGCGGCCTGTTGGGCGACACTGCCGGCGTAGTCATCTGTGGGATCTCGGTAGATGGTGTGGATATGGCCCCATCCGGAGGTGACGTATCCGTCGACGTCAGCGCCCGCGGA
Source organism: Actinomycetaceae bacterium (assembly GCA_039812645.1). Lineage (GTDB taxonomy): Bacteria > Actinomycetota > Actinomycetes > Actinomycetales > Actinomycetaceae > Ancrocorticia. The sequence goes on along the minus strand of JBDIAV010000057.1, from coordinate 4,564 downwards.
ACCCTGCTGATTTGAGAACTCGATGTACACGTTCGGGCCGGAAATCTGGAAGTAGATGCCGTCGCCACTGGTCATGTCGTACTCGGTTGCCCCGGACCAGTTGATGTAGGTCTCGTCCAAGGTTGCTTCGATCTTCGCAAGAGCACTCGCCGTGGTTTCTTCATCCGAGAGTCCTACCCAGTTGGCGACGACGTCCAGCAACAGCTGCTTCTGGTCATCGGTGAGATCTGAACCCTTAAGCCCTGTTCCCGTGGGGTAGTCGCAGGTATCGCCGGGGGCACACACCAGATTGTTTACCTGCTCGCCCTGATAGAGCGCGGCGAGCTGCTCGTCCGTCAAGCTGTCGTAGAAGGCGAAGGCTGTCTCGTACATGCCAGCAAGCGGCTGGACCTCGGCGCCGTCGTCGTTCGTATAGACAGCCGGTTGGGAGCCGAGGTGAGTGGGTGCGAAGGTGACGGTCCCGCTCGCGCCGTCCAGCGTGGCGTTAATGCCGAGGTGGTGCCCGCCGAACTGCACTTCGAAGGCGGTCGAATCGGAGGGATCTCCGAAGAAGGCGATGTAGTACTGGCCGAGGGAATCTTCAGTGCTGGAGCTGTTGTCGAGAAGGAACTGGTCGCCCGCAATGATACCGGTGACGGTCTCGTAGCCGGAGTCACTGAGCAAGGCTTCGAGTACGGCCATCGCTGCGGCCTGCTGTTCCTCGTTGAGGTCGTTAAGGTTGAGGCCGGCGCGCTCCACGAAGGTCACCGGGAAGTTGGACCATGACGTTGTCTTCGTGTCGTCATCGTAGGAGTAAAGGACCTGCTCACGCTGTTCGTCACTCAAGGTGGCGAGGAAGGCGTTCGCAGCCTCGGTTGTTGCCGAGATGGTTTCTGCTGTCGTACCAGAGGAGGTCGCAGATCCGGTCGTGGTGCTCGTGCTCTCGCTGGCGACCGTTGCGGACGCACTTTGGCTCACCAAGGATTGTGACTCGGCTGCATCACCCTGGGCGACGCACCCGGAGAAAGCGAGCGCACCCACGAGGCCGAGGGAGAGCCAGGCGGCCCGGCGCCGGTAACGGGCTGGGCGGTTGATTCTGAGGGTCTGTGTCGTTGCCATGGCTTCAGGCTATGGAGCTGCCGTGTCAGGACCGTGTGCTTCAAATAAGACGAAGCTGTGTAAATTGACCATGGCATCAACGCCGTCGCCCCGCGAGAAGCTCGCCACGTTGGACCGCTCGGCGCTAGCGAGAAAGCTACAGGTTTGTAGACTTGCTAGGTGACTTTCTCGCTTGGCAGTATGTGTGCCCCTCCTCGTGTCGCTTCTCGAGTTGTCTCAGATTTGGACGACGACGGCACCGCGACCCCCAGTTTTCAGTCGGCCCACTATCGATCGGTCTGTGCATGAGCGCGGCCGGAAACAATGGGCAGGACAACGGAGAGCGCCTACTTGCCCAGGTAACGTCGCTAGTATGGAGCCTGCAATTTGCGCTTCTTAGCCCGTCGCTCGCGCTGTTTCTTTCGTCAAGTCTCGGGGCTGATGAGGGTCAAGTGGGCCTTGTTCTGGCACTCTTCAATGCCAGCGGGTTCATCTCGTCTCTCCTTATTCCCATGTTGGCGGATCGGCGAAACGAGTACCTCAAGATCATGACTGCCTGTGGCGTCTCTGCCATCGCGATGGCGGGAACACTGTCTCTCGTCTCGTCATTGCCGCTGGCAGCCATTGTGTTGGTGACGTTGGGTGGGCCCGCTGGCGTAGGTGGTTCGCTGCTGTTTGCCCACCTCAATTCTGCTGGTTTTGGTGTGCAGGCTGTGATGGGAGCACGTGCCATGATGTCCGTGGCGTGGGTGGCTGGTCCGCCGCTGGCCATGCTCTTGGCGCGAATGGCCGGAGTCCGTTCAGTGCTGGGCGCCATGGTGGCGGTCTCGGTGACAGGAATTGTTCTGGTGACGATCATGCGTCGTCGTCGGGGAAAGAGCAAAGCCGGATCCCGTCAACGGAAGAACAAAGAATCGTCCGAGGGTCTGCCAATTGCGCGCCTGGTCATGGTTGTGGTGGCTTTCGTTTTCTTTGGCGCGGCAAATTCGGCAATGACGTCTTCAATGACGATCTTTATCGTCAATAGCCTGGGACTTGACGTGGTGTGGGGCGGCGTGGCGCTTGCTGTTGCCGCAGCTATCGAGGTGCCGTCGCTGCTGCTTCTCGGCAGGCTCTCGTCGCGGTTCTCGCCCATCCAACTCCTCGTCGCGGGTGGTGTGTCGGGGATTCTGTTCTTTGGGTCAATGACGATGGTCAATAGCGTCCCAGCGCTGCTTGCCGTCCAGCTTCTCAACGCGTGGTTCGTCGCTTCTATTAACGGCGTTGGCCTCACCTGGTTCATGGATATCATTCCGCGCCCGGGCCTGGCTTCCGGCCTGTTCTCTAATGCTTATCGGGTCGGCGCGATTACGGCCGGAGGCATCATTGCCGTCGCCGGGACCTCGGTGGGATACCGCGGAATGTTCGTGGTATGTGCGGCCGTTATTACCATTGCGGTGATTATCGTTCTGGTGGCTGGCAGACGTTCTCGCCGCGTGCCTCGGGACTGACCTGCTGCTTTGAGGCTTGCAGCTGAACTGCTAGCGCGCCTCTGGAGTGACCGTTGTTCTATCGTTTGTGTAACTGGATGGCGGTGGGGGCGGGTTGTGTGCCACTATTGGCACACAACCCGCCCCCACCGCCATAAAATGACAACTTGAGCTATGCGCTGCTAGCAGAGAGACTCACTCGTCCCACTGCTTGGCATTCTCAGCCGTCCAGACGTGTGTTTCCAGCTTGCCAGGAAGATACGGATTGTTCGCAGCGATGAATGCGCCCTCTGGATTCGCCTCGTAATCCTTAAGTGCTCCGAGCGCCCACTTGCCAAGAATCAGAATGGAGACGAGGTTGATGATCGCCATAGCGCCCATCGCCACGTCAGCGAGATTCCACACGGTGTTGAGCTGGAGCATTGAGCCGATGGCCACCGATGCAACCACAACGATACGTAACGGGATATCACCTTTGTCTTTGAACAGGTAATCTGCATTAACCTCGGCGTACGCGTAATTTCCGATGATGGAAGAGTAAGCAAAGACGAAGATGAGCAGCGACATCGGTAGGGTCATCCATTCGCCGATATGGGCTGTCACGGACATCTGGGTAAGTGTGGCGCCCTCCATCTCCTGACCCGGCTTGTAGATACCTGCGGAGAGGATGATGAAGGCGGTAGCGGTGCAGACCACCATCGTGTCCACAAATACGCCTGCAGACTGGATGAGTCCTTGGCGAGCAGGGTGGCGGGTGGTCGCTGTCGACGCAGCGTTTGGAGCTGAACCCATGCCAGCCTCGTTAGAGAACAGACCACGGCGCGCGCCCTGAAGGAAGGCTGCGAAGATTCCGCCAGCGGTGCCGGCGAAGGCCTCGCGCAGTCCGAAGGCAGACAGGAAAATTTGTGTGAAGACATCCGGGATATGCCGGAAGTTGAGGATGACAACGATGATGGCGATGAGCACGTAAACGGCTGCCATGATGGGAGCAATCCACTCAGTTACACGAGCAACGGCCTTAATTCCTCCGAAAATAACGGCAGAGGTGAGTACAGCGAGAACGATCGCAGTAACCCACGAGGGGACACCGTGAGTGCCCTCGAACGTGGAGGCAATGGTGTTTGCCTGAACCATTTCGAAGGCAATACCGAAGGTGAAGAGCAGAGCCACAGCAAATGCGGCACCCCAACCCCATGAGTTTAATCCCTTGTAAATGTAGAAGGCCGGACCGCCACGGAACGTGCCGTCGCGCCACTTCATCTTGAAGACCTGGGCGAGCGTGGCCTCAATGAAAGCGGTGGCCATACCGAAGATGGCCACCATCCACATCCAGAACACTGCTCCTGGTCCACCCAGGGTGATGGCAATGGCTACACCTGCAATGTTGCCGGTGCCTACGCGCGAGGCGAGACCGATAGCAAAGGCCTGGAAGGAGGAGATTCCTCCATCCTTACTGTCACGTGAAGAAGCGATGGTTTTCACCATGCGTCCAAACAACCGGAACTGCATACCGCGGGTGCGGATGGTGAAATAGATACCAGCACCAATGAGCAGGTAAATGAGAATCATGCCGTAGAGCTTGTCGTTGGTCCAGGAGATGGCGTCCTGGAACCACGACGCGGATGCGGCCAGTGTCATGATGAGTCCTTCCGTTGACGTACTCGCCCGCGAGAAGCAGGCTTTCGGCGTTCTGACCCGGGGTGGATGGGTCGCCGGTTTCGCTCATTCTGACAGAGACCCGACGGGAACTGATACCTGTCCCATTCGGGTCTCCGCTGATTTTCTGGGGTGAGATTGCTGGCGTTTGAGCGCAGACATACGCGCTACCTGCTCAAATACCGAGTCCTGCTCACTGGTGCAAGGTGTGTTATCTGATGCCGTGAGATTTCCCGCCTCATAGCTGAAATGTTGCCTCACCGCGCGATTGGCAGTCGCTTCCCACCGCGACTGACCTATTATCAGGTGTCGTTTCCTATGGCCTGTTTACGTGGGTGGCGGTGAGGGCGGGTTATGTGCCT
>JBDIAV010000056.1:0-22161 GCA_039812645.1 Actinomycetaceae bacterium | reverse complement strand
TCACCCCATGCTAGAACCTCAAGTTAACTTGAGGTCAAACCTCTATATTTGACGAGTTGAATCATGATGACTAGCCAGGCGCCTCAACCGGCTAGTCAACTCAACCGGCCAGGCTCCTCCGATTGTCGCGTCACCCTCGTTGACCGGTTGCCTCCATTATCGTCTCGCCTCCCAGTGGCACGCCTCCTCCGTTGGCCGGTTGCCTCCGACGACCGGCTGCCCCCGAGATAGAACGACGGCGAAGTGACGCCACAAGCGGTTGCCCCCAACGACCGGCTGCCCCGGTGGCATATCACCCCAACCGGCCCGCGGCCCCCAACGACCGACTACCTCTGCTATCGTCCCCTCTCTGCGATTCGCTCTCCACCGACGTCTCACACCTCGTCGGATTCAGCACCTTCCAGACGCTGTGGGCCGGGGCCCGCGTGGGCTAGGGCGTCGTCGGGATTAAGGAGAGCACACGCCTTCATGGAGAGACAGCCGCAACCGATACACCCGGTGAGTTCGCGCTCGAGCCGTTCGATACTTCGTCGTCGTTCTTCCAGCTGCCGTTTCCACGCGCGTGACGCACGCTGCCAATCTTCGTGGGTGGGCGTGCTTTCGAGGGGGACGGACGCGAACGCTTCCTGCACATCCTCGAGGGAAATGCCCAGCCGCTTGCCCATCGTAATGAGGGAAACGCGGCGCAACATGTGCCGCGGAAAGCGGCGCTGGTTCCCCGACGTGCGCACCGACGCGATCATGCCCAGGCTCTCGTAGTAGCGCAACGCCGATACGGCCACGCCGGTGCGCCGACTCATCTCCCCGATAGTCAGCAACTCGTCGGGTTCATGCGTTGCCATATTTCGTCTCGCTTCCTTGTTCGGCAGCTCGTGTTTCAGTCCAATTTTCAAGCCAATTTTCAGTCCAGTGGCTTGAAGTTTGAGTTTGACAGTCTCGAGCTTGGTCACCTGGCGCTCGACTTAACCGTCCGACCAGTGGAATTAGCTACCAGAATCCGCACACACCCTTGACCTCAAGTGCACTTTAGGTTTTATTCTAGCTGAAGGAATTAACCCGTAAAAAGACGGATAAAATAACAGAAGGAACGCCCCATGACATACGTGATTGCCCAACCGTGCGTCGACGTCAAGGACCGTGCGTGTGTTGACGAGTGTCCCGTCGATTGCATCTACGAGGGCATCCGTTCGCTCTACATCAACCCGGACGAGTGCGTCGACTGCGGCGCATGCGAGCCAGTGTGCCCCGTGGAGGCCATCTACTACGAGGACGATGTCCCCGAGGAATGGAGCGATTACTACACCGCCAACGTCGACTTCTTTGCGGAAATCGGGTCCCCGGGCGGGGCTTCTCGGATGGGGCCACTCAACTTCGACCACCCCATCATCGCCGCGCTGCCGCCGCAGGCGGAGTAACTGGGCCTTCCCAGATATGGGAGCTGGGCTTCTCGGGTGCCAGGGAGGCCTTAGCGAGCATACGCTAACCTCCTCACCAGGAAAAATACTGAGAGTGTCCACTATTCAGCTATCCGCAATTAGGGACTACCCAAGGCGCGCATGACGCGGTACATTAAAAGTGATCTGGTTAACCAATCAGACGCGGGCGAGAGAAAGGAGAGTTCTATGGGCTTAGTTGACAAGGCCAAAGACTTCCTGCAAAGCGATCAGGCTGAAGAAAAGTCGGATCAGGTCCTGGATAAAGCCGAAGAACTTGCCAAGAAAGCTCTTGGTAACGAGAAGGCCGACCAGATCGCCGGCGTCCGAGACGCGATCGATGCCAAGATCGGTAACGAGGGCAAGAAGTAACCCCCTTGAATCAACCTGCTAGCGGCAGGGACACAAGCTTTGGCCGGGAGGGCACTCACTTCGAGAGAAGTTGGTGCCCTCCTTCCGCGTCCGAGGACGGCCGTGCCATGTATCCAGGGACGACGACGGCCCTGCTTGGGTAACAATGTAGGCCCGGGGACAACAGCGCGCGTTGTGTGACGACGACGGTGTCACGACACGTCACTTGGGAACGACGGCACACAGACGACGACGCGTCACTGGGGAACGACGGCGTCACCTAGGAACAACAGCGCACACAAACGACAACAAACGGCCGACAGCGCGTACCAGCAGGAGGGCACAGCTCTCATCCACAAAGGATTGATCTTTCTGGAAAGAATTGAGCCTCCAGACACTGTCACAGGACTCAATTCTTTCCAAAAAACTCATTTCTTCGGTCGTCGTGCGGGTGCCACAATCTTCGGTCGTCGTGCGGGTGCCACAATCTTCGGTCGTCGTGCGGGTGCCACAATCTTCGGTCGTCGTGCGGGTGCCACAAGCCTCCAAGCTACTGCCCGCGCAGCACGGCACCCGGCCCGGCGGCAAGACTCACGGGATCCAGCAACCACGGACCCTGACGCAGCCGATCCAGAGTTAAAGCCTCGGCAAACTCGGTGGCTGTCCGCACCCCTCGCATTCCCAGAGATCGTCCGAGAAGTTCCAGAATGTCCGCCGGTTCCCACCCGAATTTCGCAAGATCACGCATCGTCACGGCGCCGTCTCGCTTGGCGAGCCGCACACCCTCCGCGTTGAACACCATGGGGACGTGGAAATACTTGGGCGTCGGGATCCCTAGCACCCGCTGCAGGTAGACCTGCCGCGGGGTAGATGGCAGCAGGTCATCGCCGCGCACTACCTGCGTGATGCACTCCTGCCCATCGTCGAACACCGCCACAAAATTGTAGCTGTACACGCCGTCGCCGCGTTTGATAACGACGTCATCCACCGCACCCGTGTACTCTCCAAGAATTTCGTCGACGACGGCGAGCTCGGTCACGTCCGTTCGCAGCCGCAGCGCCGGGCCACGCTGCATACCGGCGAGCTTGGCGCGCCCGGCCTCACGCTCCGCAGCGGTCAGGTCACGGCAGGTTCCCGGGTAGGAACCTGGCGGACGGTGCGGGGCCGAAGCCACCTGGGCCAGATCTTTACGAGTGCAGTAGCACTCGTAGAGAAGACCTCGTGCTTCCAGCTCTGCAAAGGCAGCATCGTACTGGGTGAGTTGCTCGGACTGGTAGACAATAGGCTCATCCCACTCGATGCCGAGCGCAGCGAGGTCCGCCAGTTGGTGCTCTCCATGCTCGGGGCGTGAGCGCTCGTCGAGATCCTCCATGCGCATGATGAATCCGAGTCCCGCATTGCGTGCCAACGCCCATGCCAGAAGTGCGGTGCGCAGGTTACCCAGGTGAAAATCCCCGGTAGGTGAGGGCGCATAGCGCCCGGCGCCAATGAAATCGCCAGACCTGGCGCCCTCGGAAGCAAGAGACCCGACACCACCAGCAGCACCCGACGCGCTCTCCATCAAAGAACCCGAGCTGGCATCACCGATGGAACCAAGTCCAGCCCCCGTCAAGGAACCTGCCCCAGCACTCACCGAGGAGACAACCCCCGTCCCCTCCAGAGAACCAGACCTGGCATCTCCAGCACCGGACCCCTCACCCGCCGACACCGTGTCAGCCACGCGCGAGCGAACCCATCGGGTCCCACGCGGGGAGCACGATTGGTTCGGTCTCCAAAACCGGCAATAGTTCAGCGGGGATGCGATCCTTGCGGATGGCTACCTCGAAGACATGCTGGTCGAACCAGGAGTCGTTCATCGTGAAGAACCCCTTGTCCGCAATTGCGTCACCCCAGGAATTCTCGATGCGCCAGCGGCGCGGCTTGCCGTCCACGATGTCCACACCGGTGAAGATCATGGCGTGGGTCATGAGCGCCTGACCGTACTGCAACTCCTCAGCCTTAGTCATCTTCAGATCGATGCCGTAGGTGCCTTCGAAATCAAAGAGTTTGCCGTCCCAGATACCCAGCTCACGGTCGCATTGCTTGGAGGTATCGCAGCCCATCCACACGGCATCGCCCGCTTCGAGCGTTGCCTGCGTGGCGTCACGAATCACCTGAATTGGCACATTGAGGTAGGTAACAGGCTTAGCACCCACCACGTTGCCAAGGCGATCCACGGTGAAGAGATGGTTGTACGGCGACGTCTCTCGCGGATCGTTCACCAGGCACACGTAATCATCCAGGTCAGGGACATACTTCGCAGCAAATTCCAACGGTGTGAACTCGCCCTCGCGGTGGAAGTTCCCGTCCTTGTCTTCCCATTGCCAGAGGAAACGCTCAGGCGGAGTACCCAAGTGAATGTTCAGAACGCGATACACCTGCTCCATGATCGAACGCTTGGTAGCTGCGACGCCGTCACCAGCGGCAACAGCAGCGCGCAGATCGCGAGCGCCGCGGCGCAGCAGATTCTCCAGCGTCAGGTTCATCTCGCGAGTGTTCGAGGAGGATTCCGTCTCCGGCATCGCATACTTCGGAACCACGCCGTACTTCTTGACGAGGGCGACGAACATGTTCCACTGGCCGCCGTCGTCGATCGGGGTAGAGAGCAGATAATGAACCGTGCGATCGTCAACATCCCGGTCAGCCAGCTCAATCATCGAGGTGAGAAAGAAATTCGCCTTCTCTAGCTTGTCCCAGAAATGGAGGTAATTCTGCGAGAACTCGAACTTCTTGAGCCCAGTCTCCGCGTAGACACCCGCCTTGAACGAGTTGAGGCCCGAAAACAGCCAGCAGCGGCCCGACTTCTTCTGGTTCGTATTCGGCCAACGATCCACCTTGACCGACATCGACGGATCGATCGAGGCCACCACAGCCCGATCCATCGCGACCTTCTTGATCGTCGTTTCGCTCACCGCGTTCTGCACGATCCGAGCGGTCCGATCCGCCACAAAATCAGCCGCGAACTCCGCCAGCAACTCGCTGTTCAGCGCTTCCACAGTCATATCCTCTCAATTTATCGACCCTGCCATCGTACGCCCTTGCTCCGACAGCTTTTCGCGCACATTCGTCCCGATTGACGACGGCGACGGCGACGGCGACGGCGACGGCGACGATCAAACGCGCAACCTGATCACTGCGTCCACTCGCTACAGTTACAAGGTGGTCACGATAAAGCTCACACGAACGTCAACTGACGACTTCACGGCACTGCGGCGCCTGTTCGACGACCCATCGTTCCATGGATGGTCCGGGTCGGGCCGCGTTTCGGATGACGTTATTCGCACCAAGTATCTGGGATTGCGTTACCCGAATGTCGAGTGTTTCCTCGTTCTTGTTGACGACGACGTTGCCGGGTTCACGCAGCTACATGTCGCGGACGAGGGAGAGGGCGGCGGAATGGATCTCATTCTATTGCCGCAGGTACGCGGGCAAGGCGTTGGACAGCAAGTCGTGATGGAAATGGTCAGGCTGGCGCAAGAAGAACACGAATGGTCGCGCTTCACTGTTGACCCAGATATAACGAACACCGACGGGATCAGATTCTGGCAACGCTGCGGTTTCATTCCGGAGGAAGTTATCACTGTCCCAGAAACAAGCACCACCGGAGTGATCATGGCGTGGCCGACGACTGAGGTGAATGGGCACCGCTATCTTGCCACCGGCGTCAATGTTGTCAAAGGCAGCCCGTAGTAGATGCTGAGCAGGTCATCCGTATAGTCGGCGAATGGACCGCGGATCGTGAACCCATGACGCTCATACAATCTCCTCGCAGAAGCGAAATATGGCTCCACACCCGTTTCTAGGTTGAGCGCGGTGAGTCCAGCGCGGCGGGCAGTCGCGATAATCTCCGTCAGGATGGCTCCAGCGACGCCCCACCCAAGACCCACCAACAGCTCCACCCAAGACCCACCAACAGCTCCACTCCCCACGGCTTCTCCTGAAAAATAGCTGTAACTCTGGTTATGGCTGGTCTGGGACTGGCTGGCAAGGTGAGTATCGGTCGTCCTGTTGTGTGGTAGTGACTCAAAAAATAGTTGGCCCCGCGAGGGTGCCGTGACGAAGAGCTTCGGAATCGGCGTGGGCCTGTACGTCACGTACAGGCCGATGCTGATTCCGAAGCTCTAAGTTGACCAGCCCGTCCCCACCACAAGAGCTGTCAGGAACTCACCTAGAGAACCACCCATCTCCTCTCTCCAACACAACCTTCCAAAAATGCTTGCGTTTCCTCTCCACGTCTACTATTTTTCAACTAAAGCGCTTTACTAAAACGCTTCACTGAGAGACTGGGCCCGCTGGACACCCCAAACGGCACAATCTCTACAAACCACGACGAGGTGGAAAGGATTGCAATGTCGCCAGTGACGAACACGTCGCGCAGCACGAAGCTGGACAAGCCGCGCCGCAAAAAGCCGGCCACTATGGCTGACGTTGCCGCACACGCAAAAGTCTCTCCTTCCACCGTCTCCTTCGTTCTGTCCGATAACGCGGAGATCTCCATTTCCGAGGACACCCGGCAGCGAGTCTTCGATGCGGCCCGCGAACTGGGCTACCGCAGAAACGCTGCTGCCCGAGCGCTCGCATCCCGCCGCACCTCGCTGCTCGGAGTCGTTTCCGACGTGCTCTCCAGCCCCTTCGGCGGGGACGCTGTCATCGGCGCGCAAAAGGAAGCCCGCAAACACGACTTCCACGTGCTCATGGCCGCCCTTGAATACGACGAAACCCTCAACAAGGAGCCGATCCAACCACTTCTCGACATGCAGGTCGAGGCGCTGGTCGTCATGATGACAACCCACTTCGCCATCGACGTTCCACACGAACTCGACGGCATTCCCACAATGCTGGTCAACTGCTTTGATCCCACCGGCCGGGTTTCTAGCATCACCCCGGACGAGGAGCGCGCCGGCCAGGAGGCTACGGAGTACCTCATCTCCCAAGGGCATCGCCGCATTGGTCTCATCAATCTCGAACCGCAGCGAGTCGCGGCCATTGGTCGCCGCGCAGGCTACGAACAAGCCCTCAAGCAAGCCGGAATCACCCCGGCCCCGGAACTCATCGTCGAGGGCTCCGCTCAAGCGACCGGCGGTTACGTCGGAGCAACCAAGCTTCTCAACCTCGAACACCCTCCCACGGCAATCTTTGCCGCAACAGACCGCATCGCGATGGGCGCATACGACGCCATCAAAGAGCGCGGGCTACGCATTCCTCAAGACATTTCAGTACTGGGATTCGATGATCAGGAGATCATCACGCACCATTTGCGTCCCACCCTCACCACCATGAAGCTTCCGTTCAAAAAGATGGCACGGCGCGCCGTCGAGTTGTTAGCCGACAATCTCGATGGCAACGCCGCGCCACTGATCTCTGAACGGATCATATGCCGGCTTGTAGAACGCGAGTCGGTGGCACCACCACGTGAATCTCGGTTGGAGCTGGCATCCCAAGTCTAGCCGAGACCACATTAACCACCTCCGATTGTGAGGTGAACGTACCTGTTTAGCCGCGGGTACAACCTGTTTAGCCGCGGGGGTTCACCTCACATTTGGAGACTGCCTCGATGACGAGGAAGGAATTCTCATAATGAAATCTCGGCATATTCGCCGCGCGGGCTTAGCGCTCGCCGCGGCATTCTCGCTGATGTTCACCGCAGCCTGTGGCGGCGGCGCGGACACCGGCAATAACAGCGGAAGCAATGGAAGCAGTGGCGATCAAACGTTCCTCACCATTCCTCGTGAGGACATGGGAACATTCACCCGCAACTTCAATCCCTTCTCCCCCAGCTATCTCCCGATGACCGGCGAGGCCATCTACGAGCGCATGTTCATCTACTCCAGCTCCAACGGGGAGATCACCCCGTGGCTCGCGACCGAGTGGTCGATGAACGACGACTCCACGCAGGCCACGTTCACGCTCCGTGACGGAGTCAAGTGGTCCGACGGCGAACCGTTGGTTGCCGACGACGTCGTCACCTCCTTTACACTCCAGAAGGAGTTCCGTGGAGGTTACGACTATCTGAAGAGCGTCACCGCCGTCGACGATCACACCGTCCAGTTCGATTTCGATCGTCCTTTCTCCCCCGGCCTGTTTGAGATCGGTGGCCAGTTGATCGTTCCCGCTCACGTTTGGGCGGACAAGGCAGACGCGGACAAGGACACCAACGAGAACCCCGTGGGTACCGGCCCCTACACCGAGGTGGCCCAGTTCAGCGCCCAGTCCTTCGATCTCACTAAGAATCCAAATTATTGGCAGCCAGACAAGCAGAAGATTGACGGCATCCGCATGCTCGCGTTCCCGTCGAACGACGGCGCCAACATGGCACTGCAGAATGGCGACGCCGACTGGGGCGACCAGTTCATTCCTGACGTCGAGAACACTTTCGTCAAGATGAACCCCGAGCACAACCACTACTGGTTTGCGCAAAAGGGTGGAATGATCCACTGGCAGCTCAACACCACCAAAGCTCCATACGACAACAAGGACTTCCGCAAGGCTCTCTCCAAGGCGATTGACCGCGATCAGGTCAGCGAGATCGGCATGAACGGCTACTCGCTGCCCGCAGATTGCACCGGCCTGTCCAACAGCTACTCCGAGTGGAAGGACGCTTCCATCGCGGACAAGTGCGAGTGGACGACGTACGATCCGGATGCGGCTGGCAAGGAACTCGACGCACTCGGATTCAAGGTTGGTTCTGACGGCTTCCGCACAAACGCCGATGGCTCGCCTCTCCAGATGAAGCTCATGGTGGGTTCGGCTTCCTCCGACTGGCTCTCCGTCATGAACGTCGTGGCGCAGAATCTGCAGGACGTGAAGATTAACGCCGTCGTCGACGCTCCGGATTGGGCTGTTGTTAATGACGCCTACCAGCACGGTACCTTCGATACCGGCATCGTATGGTCTGCCAACGATCCGACCCCCTACCAATACTTCCGCGATGTCCTGTCCACGCGTCAGGTTAAGCCGGTGGGCGAGCAGACCTTCCAGGCCTTCCACCGCTTCGGCTCGGAAGAAGGCACCAAGCTGCTCGACGAGTTCGCAGCCACTGCGGACGAGGCAACGCAGCACGATGTCATCAACAAGCTGCAGGGCATCTTCAACGAGGAAGCTCCACTCATTCCGCTGTTCACCAGCCCTGAGTGGGGTGCCTACACGGATACCCGCTTCACCGGTTTCCCGAGCGAAGAGAATCCGTACGCAACGCTGAGCACGCGTAACGCGACGACGGTTCTCGTCCTCACGACGATTGAACCGGTCGGCTGACATGAGCCACTAGTGGGTGAGGGGTGTGCCCCTCACCCACCGGCTCGTCTAGCGAGTGACATTCCATGTCATACGTACTCAGAAGACTTGGTTTCTATCTCATCGCCTTCTGGGCCTCCATCACGTTGAACTTCATGTTGCCGCGGCTCATGCCCGGCGACCCGGTTCAGCGGATGTTGGCGAAGGCGCAAGGTCAGCTACAGCCCGAGCAGATTGAGTCGCTGCGGCGGCTGCTCGGCGTGGATGATCGCCCTCTGTGGCAACAGTATGTCGATTACATTCACTCCGTTTTCACCGGCGACATGGGTATCTCGATTTCCCGTTTCCCGTCGCCTGTGACGGAAGTGATTGGTTCGCAGATCCTCTGGACCCTCCTCCTGGGCGGCACCGCATTGATCTTCGCGTTCATCATCGGAAACGGTCTAGGTATCATCGCGGCCTGGCGCCGCGGCGGATTCGTGGATTCCACCTTCCCGCCGGTGCTCATCTTTATTGGTTCGTTTCCGTACTTCTGGCTGGCCATGGGTGCGCTGTATCTGTTCGGCATCTCCTGGGGGATGTTCCCCATCCGGCACGCTTACACCGCCGGAACGGCACCTAACTTCTCCGGTTCCTTCATCGTGGACGTCTCCGTTCATCTTTTCCTGCCCGCCCTCACTATCGTGTTGGTGTCAATTGGCGGATGGATGCTCGGCATGCGTAACTCGATGATTGCGACGACGGACGAGGACTACATCACCATGGCCGAAGCCAAGGGCCTGCGCCCCGGCCGCATCATGATGCGCTACGCCGCCCGCAATGCCATGCTGCCGCAGATCACGGGCCTGGGCCTCAGCCTCGGATTCATCGTGGGCGGTGCCCTCCTCACGGAAGTGGTTTTCTCCTACCCCGGGATTGGTTACCAGCTCCTTGTAGCGGTCAACGGCCTCGACTACCCACTCATGCAGGGAATCTTCCTGACCATCACCTCCGCGGTGCTGATCGCGAACTTCCTGGTGGACATTGCATACGTGCGGCTTGATCCGCGCGTACGAACGAATTGAGCACGTGATGGCAACCGAAACAAAGAAAGCAACCTCAACGGGCGCGGCCACGGCAGCCACTGCCAAGCGTCCCGCCCGCGTCGGCCCATTCCGACTCCTTCTCTCCAACCGGCGTGCGCTCATCGGGCTCATCCTTCTGACGGTCTTCATTCTGCTCGCGCTCTTTGCACCGCTCATTGCGCCGGGAGACCCCTCCCGCATTGGCGAGTTCACCCCCAGCCAGGCCCCGTCCGCGGAGCACTGGTTGGGAACCACCACCAAGGGTCAGGACGTTCTCGCCCTCACTCTCTACGGCGGCCGCACCTCACTCTCCGTGGGATTCATCGTGGGTATCTTTGCCACGCTCCTCGCGGCCGTGGTGGGCCTAGCCGCCGCGTACTTCGGCGGCGTCGTTGACGACATCCTCTCCGTTGTCAACAACGTGTTCCTCCTCATCCCGAGCCTCCCGCTGCTCGTCATCCTCGCGGCCTTCCTGCCGCCGGGCCCGGCAACGGTGATGTTCGTGCTGGTGGTGACGGGATGGGCCGGAGCGGCACGCGTGCTACGAAGTCAGGCGCTCTCTATCCGTGCCAAGGATTTCGTAGCGGCCTGCCTCGTCTCGGGCGAGCGCCCCATGCGCATCATGTTCCGCGAGATTCTCCCCAACATGGCCTCAATCATGATGGGAACTTTCCTTTCCGTGGTCATCGGTGCCATCGGCGCCCAGGCGGGCCTCGAGTTCCTCGGACTCGGAGATCCCTCAACGATCAGCTGGGGCACCAACCTCTTCTGGGCGTCCAACGACGGCGCCCTCATGAAGGGCCAATGGTGGGTCTTCATCCCCTCCGGCCTGTGCATCGCGCTCGTGGCCTTCGGACTAGCAATGCTCAACTACGCCGTCGACGAAGTGACGAATCCCCGCCTCCGTAACCGCGGCAAGTCCCGCGCGGGAGCGGCTACTGCAGCGACGACGACGGCACCAGCCGGCACGTCCGTCACCCCGGCAATGTCCGCTCTCCCGAGCGCCGACGGTAAGGCAGCACCGGCACACGCGGCAGGCACGAACGAGGAGGCGAAGCAATGAGCACGCAACCAGAATCCGCACGCGCGCGGTCGAGCAAGACCCCAGCACGGCATGCCCGCACCGCACACCCAGACACTCTGCTCGACGTCAGTCATGTCACCGTTCAGTACCAGAGCGACGCCCGCACCATCCTCGGTGCGGACGACGTCTCCTTCACCATCGGCGCCGGAGAATCCTTCGGTCTTGCAGGTGAATCAGGCTGTGGCAAGTCCACGTTGGCCAACACCATCATGCGGTTACTGCGCCCGCCGGCCGTGGTGGCCGGCGGCCAGATCCACTTCGGCGGCCGTGATGTCCTCGGCTTGCACGGCGAAGAGCTGCGAGATTTCCGTTGGACGCAGATCGCCATGGTGTTCCAGTCCGCCATGAACGCACTCAACCCGGTGATGACCATCGGCGACCAGATCATTGATGCGTTCACCGCACACAACCTGGCCAAGAAGGACGCGGCGCGTGAGCGCGCCGCCGATCTCTTTAGCCTCGTGGGCATCCCAACAGACCGTCTCGATTCCTACCCGCACCAGCTCTCGGGCGGCATGCGGCAGCGCGTGGTTATCGCCATCGCTCTCGCACTCGACCCAAAACTACTGATCCTGGATGAACCGACGACGGCACTCGACGTCGTCGTCCAACAGGAAATCATGCAGCAGATCCGCGAGTTGCAGCGCAAGTTCGGATTCTCGATCCTCTTCATCACCCACGACATCTCGTTGATGGTGGAGATGTCAGACCGGATGGGCGTCATGTACAACGGGCGGCTGGTGGAGATGGCACCGTCGGACCAGCTGTTCGCGGAGCAGCACCACCCGTATACGAAGGCGCTCATGAATTCCTTCCCTCCGCTGACCGGAGAACGACGGCGGCTCAAGGGCCTGGCCGATCCGGCCACCGTCAAGGCGTCGGCTGATCCGCGTTCCATCATCGGGTTCGATCCGCAGGACATTCCCGATCTTCGTGAAGTCACCCCTGGCCGTTGGTTCTCGGACCCGAGTCAGTCGCGCACCCGGAAGGGGGCCTAGCCATGACAGTGCAAGGACAAACCGCGGGCCTGGCGGCGCCGTCGGCCCGGGAGGACGTAGTTCTCTCCGTCAAGAACGTATCGAAGGTGTTCCCACAGGGCACGCTGTTCTCGCGGCGTTACGTCAACGCGTTGAAGAACGTCTCCTTCGATTTACATCGCGGAGAGATCGTCTCACTGGTGGGCGAGTCAGGTTCGGGAAAGTCGACGGCGGCGCGCGTCGTAGCCCGGCTGGAGCGCCCCACCTCCGGGACCTTCGAGCTGAACGGGACGCAGGTGCAGGCGAATACTCGCAGGCGCGCCCCACTCAGTTACCGCAAGCAGGTGCAGATGGTGTTCCAGGATCCGTTCGGGTCCCTCAACCCGAACGCCCGCGTGGACCACTTCCTCGAGCGGCCGCTCAAGCTGCATGGGCTGGTGAGCGGGGCTTCTCAGTTGCGCCAGCGCGAAGAAGAACTCATGGAGATGGTGGGGCTGGATCCCTCGATGCTCGACAGCTTCCCACACCAGCTCTCCGGCGGGCAGCGACAGCGTGTGGCTATCGCGCGTGCCCTGGCCGTGGAGCCGACGGTGATTCTCGCCGACGAACCCACCTCCATGCTCGATGTCTCGGTGCGCATTGGGGTTCTCAACCTCATGCGCGATCTAGCTGATGAGCAGGGCATCTCGATCATCTTCATCACGCATGATCTGGCGTCGGCACGCTACATCGCCGATCGCACGATGGTGATGTACTCCGGCGAGATCGTAGAGTTCGGCGAGGCAATCGACATCATGGGCAACCCACAACATCCCTACACGAAGCTGCTGACCTCCGCGGTGCCGGATCCGCATCGGGTGCGCTCGCTGCAACCCGAGGAGAGATCCAAGTTGCGCTCGCAGATCAAGGCAGCAATGTACGGGAGTGGTACGGCTGCCGAACCCGAATCCGGGTTGGTGCCGGTATATCAGAACACCGGCGGCGACCACTGGGTACGTGTGCTTGAGCCCGGCGGAAATGCAGGCGGAGACGCGGCGTGATCCGGCCAGAAGGAGAAGAGATGACCAAACTGACAGTTGAGCGGCCGCGTGATCGCCACCGCCCGGCGTATCATTTCACCCCACCCACCGGCTGGATGAATGATCCCAACGGTCTGGCGCAGATCGACGGCGTTTACCACATGTATTACCAGTCGAATCCTTACGCACCGTTCCACAATCGCATCCATTGGGGTCACGCGGTGAGCACAGATCTGGTGCATTGGGAGGACCGCCCGGTCGCATTAGTTCCTCTGGACGAGGGGCCAGACGTCGAGGGGTGCTGGTCCGGCGTTCTCGTCAAGACCGACGAGGGGCCCGTGTTTGTGTACTCGGGCCGCAACACTCTCGCCCGGCATACCCAGACCTGCTGCCTCGCTTGGCCAACCGACCAGGAAACACTGGACTGGTTTGAGCAGGATCCGGCGAACCCGGTGATCGCTGATCCACCAGCGGGAGTGGACGCGACCGAAATGCGCGACCACTGCGTCTGGCGCGAGGGCACCACCTGGCACCAGGTGATGGGCGCGGGGCTCGCCGCGAAAGAAGGCGCTGACCTTGCTGATAAGCAGGGCGCGCTCGTCCACTTTGTGTCCCCCGACCTTCGCACCTGGGAGTTTGCGGGCATCATGCTCGATGGATCGCAGGTGCAAGCTGGTGAGGCGGGCCTAGGAACCACGTGGGAATGCCCGGACATTTTCGAGGTTCCAGGGGCTCCCGGCGTTGCGGGCGCATCCGTTCCGGGAAAGACAGTCTTCTCGTGGTCCGCATGGGATGAGGGAGTCACGCTCCATACCGCCTACGTGCTGGGCACGCGCGGCGCAGAGTCTTTCGTTCCGCGCACGTCGGCTCGTTTCGTTGATCTCGGTTTGCGTCACTTCTATGCCCCGCAGACGATTCAGCTCGACGACGGCCGCCGCCTCCAGTTCGGCTGGTCACAGGAAGGATTGCAGGGATTAACTGTTCCGGAGGCGGACTGGTTCGGAGTTATGTCTCTGCCGCGCGAACTGTGGTCCGAAGGCAATGCGCTACTCTGTGGCCCGGTGACCGAGGTGGATAAACTCCGGCTCGGTGATCCCGAAGTTGTCTCATTAGAGGGCGTGGCTCACCACGTTCTAGAAACGCGCTCGGTACAAACCGATACCGTGGGGACGGTGGCGCTGGCGCCCGGCGGCGAGCTACTCATTGATGTTCTCGCAACTCCCGACGGGTCGGAACACACTCGGATCCGATTGGCCCGGGCCGAT
This sequence comes from Actinomycetaceae bacterium, assembly GCA_039812645.1. Classification (GTDB taxonomy): domain Bacteria; phylum Actinomycetota; class Actinomycetes; order Actinomycetales; family Actinomycetaceae; genus Ancrocorticia. Next base: position 7,696 of record JBDIAV010000056.1, on the reverse strand, counting down.
GGTTCCAACGCCGAGATCACTCTCAGTGTGGACCGTTCGGAGAGCCGCTCGCTAGCGAGGCTACCCCGTTACGACGCGAAGCTGCTCTCCGGCGTGATCCCAGCGGGCGAGTCTGGTGAGGTGGAGCTGCGGATTCTCGTGGACCACTCCATCATCGAGATCTACGCCAATGGGCGCCCGCTGACGGCCCGCGCCTACCCGATATCTGAGGAAGCGAGCAGTATCGTCGTCGAAACAAACTCCGGCGCATCAGTCAGCACACTGCGTACCTGGAAGATGGCCGCAGCCGAGCAGGAAGAGCGCTTCTCCATCATCTGAGGGCGCGCCTCTACCGAACGAACGATCCCGCCCGTGGGCCACAAGCCTGCGGGCGGGATCGTGTGGTGAAACGCTTAACCCACATATCCCCACGCCGTCGTCGCCCCATATAAAGTCATGTGTGGAAGCACTCCGCGAACGATCCCGGGGATCTCGCAGCATGAACACTCTCACGACAGCACATCCGGCCGTTCCGTCAGCAGCCATCAACGAGGAGAAGACATGACCACACTGTCAATCGAGCGCCCGCGCGATCGACACCGCCCGGCTTACCATTTCACCCCGCCCGTCGGTTGGATGAATGACGCCAACGGACTCTCACAAATCGGCGACACCTACCACCTCTTCTACCAGTCCAACCCCTACGGACCGCAGCACAACCGCATCCACTGGGGTCACGCGGTGAGCACGGACCTTGTGCATTGGGAGGACCGCCCGGTCGCATTGGTTCCTCTGGACGAGGGTCCGGACGTCGAGGGGTGCTGGTCCGGCGTTCTCGTCAAAACCGACGACGGCCCGGTGTTCGTCTACTCCGGCCGCAACACGCAGGTAGGCACCACCCAGACCTGCTGCCTTGCTTGGCCGAAGGACAAGGAGAATCTCGACTGGTTCGTGCAGGATCCGGCGAACCCGGTGATCGCCGGGCCGCCCGCCGAAGCTCCGGCTCTCGAGATGCGCGATCATTGCGTCTGGCGCGAGGGCAACACCTGGCACCAGGTGATGGGCGCCGGGCTGCCTGCCACAGAGGGCGAGAACCCCGCTCCAAAGCTGGGCGCACTTATGCACTTCACCTCAACAGACTTCCGCACGTGGGATTTCGCCGGCATCATGGTGGACGGCTCAAAGTTGCAGCCCGGCGAGGCCGACCCCGCCACCACATGGGAGTGCCCCGACATTTTCGACGTTCCCGGCGCTCCCGGCCTGGAGAACGTCAACACCCCAGGAAAGACCGTCTTCGCATGGTCGGCATGGCACGAGGAGGTCACCCTCCACACCGCTTACATTCTCGCAGAGAAGAGCACCGGCTCCTTGACGCCGACGACGGCGCCCCGTTACATGGATCTTGGCTTGCGTCACTTCTATGCTCCCCAAAGCCTCGAGCTCGACGACGGCCGCCGCATCCACGTCGGTTGGTCCCAAGAGGGCCTTGATGAGTCAGTTGTGCCGCAGTCCGACTGGTTCGGAGCGATGGCCCTTCCACGCGAACTGTGGGCCGAGAGCGACATGTTGCTCTCGCGCCCCGTTATGGAAGTAGACAAGCTGCGTCGCGGTGATCCCGAAGTTATCTCGCTGGAAGGCGCGGACCGTCACGTTCTAGAGACACGCTCGGTGCAGACCGACTCTGTTGGCACCGTTGTTCTGAAGCCCAGTGGCGAGTTGACGATCGATGTGCTCGCCGCCGCCGATGGTGCAGAACGCACACGTATCCGTCTCGCACGAGCCACGGACTCCGCTGAGATCACCCTCAGCGTGGACCGCTCACACACCCGCAACGCCACAGTTCTTCCCCACTACGATACAAAATTCCTCTCCGGCATGATCCCAGCGGACGAGTCTGGCGAGGTGGAGCTACGGATTCTCGTGGACCACTCCATCATCGAGATCTTCGCCAATGGGCGCCCACTGACAGCTCGCGCTTATCCGGCTTCGGCGCAGTCCAATAGCATCGTCGTCGAAACACATCCCGGCGCATCGATCAACGAACTGAGTACGTGGGAGATGGCTGCGGCGGAGCAGTCGGAGCGGTTCTCGATCATTCCCACGATGTAATCTCACGCAAGAATCCCTCCAACCAGCGATGGCCAGTTGGAGGGATTCTTGTCGCTATAGAACATCACTAACGGCGGTAAGCCGCGAGCGTATCCAATCCGGTTCCGAACCAGTTGCCCACCACCCGCTCGTCTCCGGAGCGACCGAAGTAGAGCTGCTCGTCAGCCGGGCCACCGGCAAGCGCGTTCCGGGCGTATACCTGGGGTCCGCGCTCAATAGCAATCGTGTCTGTACCGTCGCCGTTGAAATCGCCAACGAGGGGGCGATCACCGACGCGGCCGTAAACAAACGAGAGGTCAGCGGTGCCGCCGTCGACACTGTTCTTCAGCAAGAACGTGGCACCACGTTGCAGGCCGAGGGTATCTGTTCCGTCACCGTCCCAGTCGCCCGCGAGCGGCACGTCTGATACGCGGCCGAAGGTGACCGAGTCACCAACCTCCGAACTCAGCACGCCATCAACGTTGTAGTAGATGGAGAACAGGTTTGAATCGGCAGCACGCAGAGCCAAATCATCCAACGAATCACCATTGAAGTCACCCACAACCGCGAGCGAGTCAGCCGAGCCAGCTATCACAGTCGTTGTTGTGGAGTCGACGCGGTTAGTGGCATGGAAGAAGTACTCGTTACCAAGACGCAACGCCAGGGTGTCCACACCGTCGCCATCAAAGTCACCCACCAGAATCTGGTCGGCGTTGCCAATCTGATTCGCAGTACGCGCAATGGACTGCGCCCAGTTGTCCGCATAGAACACGTTGCCGTCCTCCATAGGAACCGGCGTGGCATCGTGAGGAACCGACGAATCATCGCCCACCTTCACACCAATCTTCACCGGGTCATGATCGGAGGAACGGTACTGGCTCTCATCCCAATAGATGTCGAGATAATTGTTGTATCGCGAGTATTCCAACGCAATCGCCTCGGAAGCATTGATCTGATACACCGTGGCGTCGTTAACCATTTCCAGTGCCTTGGCATTACCAAGAGCCTGATCGAGCGAGCCGTGCATGCTCTGGAACTGGTAGGTGGTCAGGTTCAGATAGGAATCACTACCGGTGGTCGCCGCCAAGTAGTCCATGACGCGGGTGTAGCCATACTCGTTCAGCTTGAGGATTGGGTCCTCAGCCGAGTACGCATTGAGATCACCCACGAGGAAGACAGCTTCGTTCGGCCACTGATCATTAGCCCAGGCACCAAGAGCGTTTGCTTGGTTGACGCGATCGTCGTTCGCGCTGCCCTGCCACTTGTCCGGAGCCGGGCTGCCCGACCCCTTCGACTTGAAGTGATTGACGATCACAACGAAGGGCTCGCCCTTCTCTTCACCAGCATCATTAAGCGCTACAAACTCCTGGGCCAGAGGCTTGCGAGCATTCGCGAAGTTCACCTGGTCGTAGAGAATCTTGGAATCGCCCACAACCTTGACGTCTTCCGAGCGGTAGATGAAGGCCGTTCGAATAACGTCCTCGTCTTCCAGCGCGGGGAGCCCATTCGCTGCAGAAGGCGACGGAACATAGTCCCACTTCTTCGACGGATCAGCCTCGTTGAGAGCATCGGTGAGGGTCGCAAGCGCCTCGTCGCGATCCTTGCCGTTCTTTGCCGAGTTTTCAATCTCTTCCAAAGAGACGACGGTGGCATCCAACGCGTTAATCGCGTTGACGATCTTCACTTGCTGACGCGCCACATTCTCCGCGTTGGCAGCGCCGCGCACGGTGTCACACCTGTCGGTCGTGATCGGGTTACCTTGACGATCGGTGTAGACGCTGGTGCATCCAACATCCTCTGCCGTGGTGGTGAAATAGTTAAGCACGTTAAAGCTGGAAATGGAGATATCTCCACCCACATCCTTCGGCGTTACAGGCCGATTATTCTCAAATTCGAAGAACTCACCGCCATGGTTATTGTTGGCTGCATCAATCACCGGCTCCACCGGCTGTAGCCGCCAGTCGCTCCGGAACTGGTCGAGCACAGCGGGCTGAACCAGCGTTACATCAGCACCCGTCCGGACAGGATTCGTGGTGGAGATATAAGGAAGACTGACACTGTTTCGCACACTCGAGCCGCCGGTACCCCAGTTGGAGGTACGACCATCGTCGATAATAATCTTGCGTGCCGCGTTATCCGCGTCAACCGCTTCGAGTGCCTCGTGACCGTCGCGCGTTGGGTTGAACAGATCGGACGGCTGGCGTAGCGGCCCATAACCAAACGCGGCACCGATCTCGCCGTAGTTCACGCCGGTCTGGTAGTTGTCCGTCACCGTGATAGGGCCGGAGAAGTCCACGAGCATGTTCTCAAGTGCTTCCTTGCCGGCATCGTCAGCGGGGAGTCGATTAAGGACGACGGCGCTAGGCGCCACACGATCGCCAACCTCCGGCTTCGACCATGACAACGCGGTCACCTGCGTATTGTTCTCGTACTCGGATACTGTGCCCTTAACAACGACGTAGTCACCGATGGCGAGGTCGCTCGGGACCCCCTGAGAGCCAAAGTAAACGAAAATTCCCACCGAGGGCGCCTCATGCGAAGTGGTTCCGCCCGTGCCCGGAGTCTGAATGACGATGCCGTTCTTACCGCCCACGGGGTACGTTGCGGTGACGAAGCCCTCGGTGGTGACGGTATCGCCAACGAGCGTGGATTGTGCGCCGGTGCCTTGGATATCCGCGATGGGGATAATATCGTCCGGATCCGGAGGATCAACGGGCGGCGGGTCAACCGGAGGCACGATGTCAGTACCGGGCGAGATATCCGTGACCGTAAAGTCGTTGCTGTTGTTGTCCGTATCCACACCGTCGGTGCGGCTCACCGACTTCGTAGCCGAGGATCCGGACGTCGTCGCGGTAGCAGTCTCAAAATTAGCGTGAGAACCGAGCCCCACGTAATCAATCATGCTGAGAGCAGCATGATCCACGTTGCCTTTGAAATCCTGTGGCGCACCGACGCTCAGGCCAAAACCGCCATTCTGTCCAACCGCGCTGCCGCAGCCCCACACTGCATCCGCTGCCGGGAGAGTATCAAGAGCGGTCGCGGCCATATGGATGAGATAGTAACCGCCAGCGGAGATAGAGCCACTGAGCTCACCCTTCGTTCCACATTGCGGGTTGCCCGCCGTGGAATAGTACGAGATGTACATTCCAGTTAGAGCGATATCTTGATCGGTGGGATTGTAGAGCTCGACGAACTTTGCGCCGGGACTCACCTCATTAATAACAACATTATCCCCAGCAGGAGTAGCACCCGCCGGGAGGGTTACGAGTGGCGTAATGAGCAGACCAAGTGCCGCGGCAATGGCTACTGAACGCCCCCTCTTCTTCCGGTCCATATCTTTCCCTTCGTTGAGCACGGGTCGGCTTTCGTCGCATGCGCGTATGGGCGAACCGTCTCATGTGGGCGAATCGCCGTTGCATGGGTATGAACGTACTAGCTACCATACGTGACACCAGACACACATGGATAGACCATAGGATACTTTTTGAGAAATGTCAGGGTTCGCCCTCGCAAGGGTCTCCCATCCCCCGAACAACCAGGAGAAAAACAAGTCTGTAACAGCAAACAAAATACGAACATTCACCGAGTCCTTACTGGTCCCATACAATGCCGCATCCGTGCGCCCACGGCGAATTGTCAACAAATGTCAAAGTCACATACCGGCAACAGGCGGTTCAATATACTGCGTTGAAGAGTCAGCGCTTGCTGTAATACGTTGCCTGGAAGGGGAGTACATATGCGTTGCGATTAAAAAACCCATGATTTAATGATGAACATTGGGATATCGTCATTGTTCGCGCCACGCTACACATCCTTCGAAATATCACGTCGTCCCCTCACACTCGTCATATCTCGCGTAGCCTTAGAGACGAGCTTCCCAATACAAGCTTCATAAGTGAAACGCAGCCCCACAGGGAACTCGCAGATGAGCATCGCGGGCCGCAAGCACCATACGGAGGTACCATGTCACGTCTCCTCGACCACACGATCTGGTGGCAGATCTTCCCCCTTGGTGCCCTCGGCGCCCCCATTCGTGACCGCACCGGCGACGACGCCGCCCACCGCCTCCAGCATCCTGAACCCTGGCTCGACTATCTCCAAAAACTCGGTTGCAATGGCATCCTGCTCGGGCCAATCTTTACCTCCGTGTCACATGGCTACGACACCCTCGATCATTATTCAATCGATCCCAGGCTAGGAACCGACGAGGACTTCGATCATTTCGTCGAGATCGCCCACGCGCGTGGCTTTCACATCATGCTCGACGGCGTCTTCAACCACGTCGCAGACTCCCACCCGCTTGCGGGCGAGCTGAGCGAACGCGACGAACACGGCAACGTACAGACCTGGGAAGGGCACGGCGGGCTAGTGAATCTCGATCACTCGAACCCGGCAGTCGCGGACCTCGTCACGGACGTCATGCTCCACTGGCTGCGCCGTGGAATTTCCGGATGGCGCCTCGACGTCGCTTACGATGTCCCACCGGAGTTGTGGCGCGAGGTCGTGGGTCGGGTGCATCAAGAATTTCCTGACGCTCTATTCCTTGGCGAGATGATCCACGGGGACTATGTCGAGTTCGTGCGGGAAAGCACCCTGGACACCGTGACCCAATACCGCTTGTGGAAGGCCATCTGGAGTTCCATCAAGGATGTTAACTTGTGGGAGCTTGACTGGGCGCTGCAGGAACATGCCGGGCTCTGCGAGCATTTCGTCCCGCAAACATTCATCGGCAACCACGACGTCGAACGCATCGCCACGCGGGTAGGCGCTGCGGGCGCGGGAGTAGCCGCCGGGATCTTGATGACGGTTCCGGGTATGCCCTCCATCTACTACGGGGATGAGCAGGGATTTCAGGGACGCAAGTTGGAGGGGTTTGCTGCCGACGACGAACTCCGCCCGCCATTGCCACCAAGTCCCGATCACTTGTTCCCGGCCGGATTCTGGCTCTATCGCCTCTATCAGGATCTCATCGCGGTGCGGCGGCGCAACCCGTGGATCGTGCGCGGGTTGATTGACGTGGTCGGCAAGGAAAATCCGTGGATCGAGTACACCGTGTCGAACCCAGGCGGGCCGGAAGTTGTGCGAGTGAAGGCAACGCTGGAGCCGGTGTTTTCGCTGGAAATTCATGACGGCGAGGGCGCTGAGCTGCTGCGCTGGGAAGCGTCAGAGGCAGAAGCTGGCGACTCGGGCGGGGCCTGACACTGGCGGAAAATCGGGCAATGCTGGCAGCGGCGGACGCGGCAGCGCCGAAGAGATCCCGCCCATAGGCCATAATGACCCTTCCACAAAGTGGTATCACTATTGATGTCACTTAATGTGTGGGGCAGGTGGAGAATTTACTCGATCACATCCGGAAGCAGCCGAAAGGTGTACGTTTTTCCGAGTTGACCAAGATCCGTGATTACTCCTTTGGAAGACCACGACAACAAGGAAGCTGGCACCTGGTCTATCGAATGCCATGGTCAGGTGATCCACGAGTGAACATCCAAAATAACCACGAAATGGCCAAGCCCTATCAGGTAAGAGGTTCCGCCAATAGGTTCGGCCGTCGCGAGGATGTCACGGCCTATTGGTGGGATCTCTATAGCACGTTCTCGCAGCAATAGAGAAACTGGAAGGAGAAACAGCA
>JBDIAV010000055.1:0-22386 GCA_039812645.1 Actinomycetaceae bacterium | reverse complement strand
GTAGGCCCCCTGGGACTCGAACCCAGAACCAGCGGATTAAAAGTCCGATGCTCTGCCATTGAGCTAGAGGCCCCAGCTCGAAGAACAGAGGGAACTCAATCGACCAATAAACCCGAATGAGTCCACATATCTGCCTTCAGCGCGTCCATCATACTCACTTTAGGCAGTGAAGTCATCTTGTGTTTCATAGCCCGACCATTGTGAATTTGATGTCTGTGTCCTGCCGTGCCATCTGACCTGTGAATGTGACCTGCGAACTCGCCATGCGTGAACACGGCTCTCGCTCACGGCGCAGTGGAGTGTGACCACGATGTACGTTGGACGAAACAAAGCCCCGTTGCGGAGCGTGTTCGAGCGTAAGGAAGGACGCAACAATGACAGGAGAATCCCTGCGAGTAGCCGTAGCGACGCCGCTGCCGGAAGAACTCTGTGAACTGATCCACCAAAGGGAACCCCGCATCCATCTCATCCGAGACGCTTCGCTTCTCCCTACACCGCGCTGGCTCGCCGACTTCAAGGGAGATCCCTCCTTCACCCGCAGGCCCCAGCAACAGCGAGCGTTCGAGGAGATCCTCAACTCCGCCGACGTCCTCTACGGCATCCCGGACATGAACCCCGCGCTCCTCGCCTCCACGGTCCGCGCGAATCCACAGCTTCGCTGGGTCCAGGCGATGAGTGCCGGAGCCGGAGCGGATGTCAAAGCTGCCGCTCTCACTCACGATGAATTGGAGCGCGTCATTTTTACGACGTCGGCCGGTGTTCACGCCGGTCCGCTCGCCGAGTTCGCAGTGTTCGGCCTGTTTGCCGGGGCGAAAAACTTGCCCCGTCTCCAGGAGGACCAGCGCGCACGCCGTTGGCCCGGCCGCTGGCCGATGAACCAAATCTCCGAGCAGACCGTCCTCGTCATGGGCCTGGGGAGTATTGGGCGGGAAGTAGCCCGCAAGCTCGCTGCTCTCGGCGCCACCGTCATCGGTACCTCGCGCCGCAACATCACCATCCCCGGTGTGAGCGCCGTCGTCGACCCAAGCAACGAACAACAGATGCTGGAAACAATCGCGCGGGCGGACGCCGTCGTCGTTACTCTTCCGGGAACGGAAGCAACCAACAAGCTGCTGTCGGCAAAACTGCTGACCGCGGCCAAACCCGGACTGGTTGTCGTGTCGGTGGGGCGCGGCACCGTCATCGACGAGGAGGCGCTGATCGCCGGGCTCGGCTCCGGGCATATCGGATTCGCGGCGCTCGACGTCTTTGCGTCAGAGCCGCTCTCACCAGATAGCCCGCTGTGGGACATGGACAACGTCATCGTCTCGCCCCACACGGCGGCAAACTCCCCACACGAGGAACGGCTTATTGCCGAACTCTTCACGGATAACGCGCGGAGATTCCTCGACGGCGAACCGCTGCGCAACGTTGTGAATACGCGCGAGTTTTACTGACTCGGTCGGGGAACCGCAGGGCCCCGCGCACTCCATGTCCGCTAATTCTGACCTGCAACTTCGATCAAAAGTCAACCCTCGATTTCGCAAAGTACTTACTCAGATTCTCCCCACGGCTCCTTGATCTGCGGGAGAATAGAGCAACCCTGAAGGAGGTACTGCCATGAGCACACGACCACGACGCCCCGCTCAGCTTGATGATGAGCAAATTGAGGCCATTGAGGGTGAGTCTGATGTCGCTTACAACTCTGAGCTAGCCCATACGTCAGCGCAAGCTTTGGTTCCCCTCGGACGTATCTATGCCGAGCAGGATGATGAGGCTGTCAAGAGAATTATTGCTCTTGTCGACGACGAGGGTGTGGACGTTCTCGCGGAGGTGTGGGTTCGTTCGCCCGAGGATACTCTTCCCGGAATCCTGTGGCGCGGCTATTTGCTGCGCGAGTGGATTCGCCGTGAAGGACGTACGGTTGGTCGCCGTTTTGACGCGGTCGCCGAGATAATGCGATCCCAGGGCGGAGATGGCGAACTCAAGATCTCCATGACGCCGAAGCCGGGAACGGTGTTGCAAGAATGGAACTCCGTCTTGGCCGGAACGTTTGAAGGTTCTTTCGAGGATGTTCTGACAGATTCCGCACGGTTGACGGATTTTCTTGGCCAGGTGGACGCTTCGTGGATTGATTCGGATTCCGATCGTTTGGCCACGGATGTCACGCGGCGAGATCGTGCACTTCTCGAGACCTCGGCCGAGTTCCGTGACGCGGCAAACCTGGTTAACAGTGGACTTCTCGAGTAACCGGACTTGAGCAACACAGCCAGCGAAGAACCCTTTCTCGGATCTATTGGAGCGAATGGGGCAGGTGCGACGATACAACGCGGTCTTGTTACACCTGCTCCATAGCCTGTATACACCTGTCCCATAGCTCTTATCTGCCGTCCAAATACGAGAAAGTCTCAGCGCCATACTGTGATTTCTGACATGATCGGAGGTATGAATGACGAGTCTGTGACGACCGAGCAGAACGACGCCGCTCTGCCCAATGTATCCACCACACAAGCCTCTGAGCCTTCCCTCTCATCTGAGGAGAACTCTGTCGCTGGTAATGAGCCAACCGCTGAGGATACACAGGTGGAATCGTTGAACCTCTCGGAAACTGAAAATGCCACCGAGACCGCTCCTGAGGCTGCGGATACCGCGTCCACTCCAGAAGAAGCTTCGGCAGTACTGCCTACACCAGGGCCACAACTGACCGATGAGCAGGATCCTGATCTTGATGACGATTCCTCGGATGAACAAGAGGATGAGGATGAGAAGCTGGCCGAACGTGCACGTATGAAGGCACGTTTCCGTCTTGGTGCCGCAGTTTCCACCACCTCACTTGTGGAAATGGCCAAGCAGGCTCGTGAAGAGGCTAAGGCCGCTCGCCGTGCACTTGACGAGTCAACTCTTCCCGAAGGTCGTTTTGCAGATCGTGAGCTTTCCTGGCTCGCCTTTAATGAACGTGTGCTGGAGCAGGCCGAAGATCAGGATGTCCCGATTCTGGAGCGCGCCTGGTTCCTTGCTATCTTTGCGTCCAACCTTGACGAGTTCTTCATGGTGCGCGTGGCTGGACTCAAGCGCCGCATCGCCATGGGCGTCGCAGTACCAACGTCTTCTGGACTGTCCCCACGCCTCACACTTGAGGGCATCATGGAGCGCGCGCAGGAGCTTATGGCTCGTCACGCCAAGGTCTTTAACGAAGATGTACAGCCCAAGCTCGCCGATGTCGGCATTGACATCCTGCACTGGGAGGACCTGCCGGAGTCGGAGACTGTACGTCTGCGCAAGTTCTTCAAGAAGCAGATTTTCCCGGTCCTCACCCCGCTGGCTGTGGACCCGGCCCATCCGTTCCCGTATATTTCGGGACTCTCGCTGAACCTCGCCGTCGTCGTTCGTAACCCCAGCTCCGGCAAGAACCTCTTCGCGCGGATCAAGATGCCTGAGCTGCTGCCTCGTTTTATCGCGGTGGATGCCGAGGGCCGCCCCTACAAGCCGGAAGATGTGCCAGCGGATGTCGAGGGGCGCACCAAGTATGTGCCACTCGAAGAGGTGATTGGTGCGCATCTGGATCAGCTGTTCCCCGGCATGGAGATTGTCGAGCATTACAACTTCCGCGTCACTCGTAACGAGGACCTAGAGGTTGAAGAGGACGACGCCGAGAACCTCCTCACCGCTCTCGAGAAGGAGCTTATGCGCCGCCGCTTCGGCCCGGCAGTGCGCCTCGAGGTCGAGAACAAGATGTCCAGCAACGTGCGTAAGATTCTCGTGCGTGAACTGGGGATCCGCGAGGAGGACGTCTTCCGTCTCCCGGCTCCGTTGGATCTCACCGGACTCAACGTCATCCACGATCTGGATCGTCCCAACCTCAAGTACCCGCGTTACGTGCCGGTGACTGCCTTTGGTCTCGCCGAGGTGGAGTCTTCCAAGCCGCGTGACTTCTTCGAGGCAATGCGCAGTCACGATATTCTGTTGCATCACCCTTACGATTCGTTCAGTACGTCGGTGCAGCAGTTCCTTGCGCAGGCTGCGGATGATCCGAACGTGTTGGCAATCAAGCAGACCCTGTACCGTACGTCCGGTGATTCCCCGATCATTGACTCGCTCATTCGCGCCGCGCAGTCCGGCAAGCAGGTGCTGGCGGTAGTGGAGATTAAGGCCCGCTTTGACGAGCAGGCGAACATTGACTGGGCCCGCAAACTGGAGCACGCGGGCGTGCACGTGGTGTACGGCATCGTTGGTCTCAAGACCCACTGCAAGCTGTGCCTGGTGGTGCGCCAGGAACCGGAAGGCCTGCGCCGCTACTGCCATGTGGGAACCGGAAATTACAATCCGAAGACGGCCCGTGGTTACGAGGATCTTGGCCTTCTCACCTGCAACCGCGACGTCGGCCAGGACCTCACCCGCCTCTTCAACCAGCTTTCTGGCTACGCGCGTCAGGCGAAGTCGCATCGCCTGCTGGTGGCTCCCACCGGCATTCGCGTGGGGCTGATCGAGCGCATCGAGCGCGAGATCGCCAACAAGAAGGCAGGTAAGGAAGCCTGGGTCAAGCTCAAGTCCAACGCGGTGGTGGACGAGAAGACCATCGATGCCCTGTACCGCGCCAGCCAGGCGGGCGTGAGCGTGGATATCCAGGTGCGTGGTATCTGCGCTTTGCGCGCAGGCATTCCTGGCCTGTCGGACAATATCCGCGTGCGTTCGATTCTTGGCCGTTTCCTTGAGCACTCGCGTATCTACGCGTTCTGCAACGACGGCGACACCGACGTCTTTATTGGTTCAGCGGACCTCATGCATCGTAACCTCGACCGCCGTGTGGAGGCCCTCATTAAGATCACTGATCCCTCCATGATCGAATCGCTGGTTGAGATGCTCGAAGTGGCCTGCGCGGATACCACGAGTTCGTGGCATCTAGAGGCTGACGGCTGGGTACGCCATCATTTGAGCCCCAAGGGTCGCCGCCTGCAAGATATCCAGGAATTGATGATGCGCCAAGCGCGTTCGCGAGTGGCGGGAAAGTAGTGAGGTAGGAACATGTCTAGCTCACCGGATACCGGGACTTCGGCTCGCCCCGTTGCGGCAAAGGCCAAAGGAGGGGGCGCGGGTAAACGCGCCCCGGCTGGGGGTTCCCGTTCCCTTTCCTCCAAGGTTGAGGTACACGCTGCTGGTGGCATCATTTGGCGGAAAAATGGGCGGCGCCTTGAGGTTATTCTCATTCACCGGCCCCGATATGACGATTGGTCCTTCCCTAAGGGCAAGGTGAAGCCGGGCGAGGATTTGCGGTCCTGCGCGGTTCGTGAGGTCACGGAGGAATCGCGAATTCCGGTGGTGTTGCGGCGTCCTGCGGGAACGATTCGTTATCGCCTTCCGGGTGGTCAGCTCAAAGAGGTGACGTACTGGACGTGCCAGGAGGTGTCGAAGGATCATCCCGTGCTGCGGGCTCGTCCGAGCATTCGCCGTGCGCCCAAACACGAGATCGACAAAGTGCTGTGGGTTCCACTCTCGGAAGCCATGGTCATGCTGACTTCGGAGCTGGACCGCGAGGTGCTGGGCCGGGTGGTGGACATGTGGGCGGATGGCAAACTGGACACCACGCCGGTTATGCTCGTGCGCCATGCGCGTGCGGTCAAGCGTTCGAACTGGAAGAAGGGTAAAGGGACAGAGGACACTCGCCCGCTCACGGAGCGCGGCGGCAGGCAGGCCCAGGTGATCGCCCGTCAACTCGACGCCTACGGTGCCCGGCTTCTTGCTTCGTCTCCATGGGAGCGTTGCATGGCTACGCTGCGCCCGTATGCCGAGGCGTCGGGCTTGCGTATCGTGGAGCGTCCCGAGCTGACTGAGAGCGCGTACGAGGCCCGGAAGAAGCCGGTGTACAAGACCATCACCGAGCTGCTGCGTAATCCAAGTGAGACAGTGGCGCTTTCCCTGCATCGGCCCACTCTTCCGAGTGTCTTGAAAGCGGTTGCGGATCGCTTACCCAACGGACTGAAGAAGAAGCTACCGGCCGAGGACCCGTACCTCAAGGTGGGAGAAATCTTTGTTGCCCATGTGGCGCGCCCACGGGGTAAAGCGACACAGGTGGTAGCCGTGGAGCAGTATCGTCCCACAACGCAGTAGGTGTTGCGACGGATGATCTAGCAGAGCGGTGTCACAAGCTTCCGTTAGATGAGGGGTTCGTACACAAAGTCGCGGTTCTCAGCCGGGGTATTGTGTACGAACCCCTCACGTTGCGGATCGTACGAGTTGTTTTATGGGCGGCTTCATCCGGTTCGACGACGGCGCGTCCTTACCTCCGGCGTGTTGCCGCGCTTTGGAACGTTCTCATCTCGAGAACCTCCCTGCGTACGGAACGTTAGACCTTCGCCCGGCGCCCCTTGACGACCTGCCCGATCCAGTCTGCGCTCATAACGACGAGCGCCAGCCAAATGATCGCGGTTCCAATCCAGCGAGCGGGTTCCATGGGCTCGTGGAAAACGAGGATGCCGATGATGAGCTGCAGGCATGGCCCGATGTACTGGATAAGTCCCATAACGCCGAGTGGCAAGCCGCGTGATGCTCGCGCAAACAGCAGCAGCGGAATTGCGGTGAGGACTCCCGCACCGATGAGAAGCAGGAGGTGCCAGATCCATGCATTCGAGTCCGCGGCAGGATCGGTGGCTAGCACGTGGAATGATGTGGCGCCGGTTGCGGCGAGGTAGCCGTAGTAGACCAGCAGCGGTGGGGTAACGGCGGCAGTTTCCACCACCATGCCCTCTAGCGGCGGCACTCGGTTCGCCACACGCTTTTTCACCAGCCCGTAGAACCCGAACGAGAACGCGAGAACGAGGGACACCCAGGGGAGGCGCCCCAAACCTACGACAAGGACGACGACGGCGCTCGCGCCCAGCCCGACTGCCACCTTCTGCGGTAAGGAGAGCTGTTCTTTAAGAACAAATCGGGCGAGCGCCACGGTGACCAGTGGGTTAATAAAGTAGCCCAAGGCGGCATCCACGGTGTGTCCGGACTGCACCGCGTAGACGTAGGTTGTCCAGTTGATGACGATGAGAACGCCGGCGAGGGACAACCGCCAGAGTACTTCGCGGTCGGCAATGACGGCGCGTAGCCGGTCCCAGCGTCGGAAGAGGGCGATCATCACGAGGCATGCCACCAATCCCCAGATCGCGCGATGAACGATCACTTCAAAGGAACCCGCGGGAGCTAGCGAATGGAAATAGAGCGGGAAAAATCCCCACATGATGTATACGGCGATCCCCATGAGTAGAGATCGGGGATCGATCTGGGAGTCGGACGGGGCGGACCGCGTGATGTCTGCAGTCTGCGTAGCGTCCACCGGAGATGTGCTGTTCATAGGTGGGGTTGTGCGGGAAGATCGCGGAATACTCACCAATCGAGGATACTCCCGGCAGCGTTGTTTACCGAGTTATAGCTCTGCCGAAGCGACGAGGAGTAGGTCACCCGGGTGTTGAGCTACTATCTCGTTAGCCGGAGAGCAAATCAGTGCCAACTGCCTGTGATGCGCCCGACAAAGTGGGCGGGGCGTCGTCGTCGACCTTCATGAATACCCCTTGACCTGCGAAAATACTGACGAAACCGGCAATTTTGGCGTCTTACGAGGGCAAGGTGAGCTTCCGGACGGCGAACGTTCATCACGCGTTAACCGCCCGTAGCCGAGAAGGTCAAACATGGCTCTTAACGTTGACGATGAGCGCACAGCGCGCTCCTTGCGACATCAAAGGATGTACAACGTTGAAGATTGCACGCTCCAAGTCCACCGCCCTCGCAGCTCTTGCGGGTGCGCTCGCACTGACTCTTTCCGCCTGCCAGTCCGGCCCCCAGGGTGACGGAGCGAACGGCGGACAGACCACGGATTCTTCCTCATCACAGAACTCCGGCAGTGGCCTTTCCGGCACCCTGAACGGTTCCGGCGCCTCTTCGCAGGCAAACGCTCAGCAGGCATGGCGGGATAACTTCCGCAACATCGAGTCGGGCATCACTGTAAACTACGAGGCCACCGGCTCCGGCACCGGCCGTCAGCAGTTCCTCGGAGGCCAGGTTGCCTTTGCCGCATCGGACGCGGAGCTTTCCGCAGACGAGCGCACCGAGGCGGAGAAGCGCTGCGGTGAGGTTATCGAACTGCCCGTTTATATCTCCCCGATTGCTGTGGCTTACAACCTTCCCGGTGTGGACAAGCTGAACCTCACCGCTGAGAACGTCGCGGACATCTTCTCCGGCAAGATCAAGAAGTGGGACGACGCCTCCATCGCGAAGAATAACGACGGCGTCGAGCTGCCTTCGCTTGACATCATCCCGGTGAACCGTGCGGATAAGTCTGGAACCACCGAGAACTTCACCGCTTACTTGGCTGCTGCGGCACCGAGCGCCTGGGCTCACGAGGCTGCCGAGACCTGGCCGATCGAGGGAACCCAGTCCGCTGAGAAGACCACCGGCGTGGTCCAGCTGGCCACCTCCACGGAAGGTGCAATCACCTACGCGGATGCCTCCCAGATCAAGGATCTCAAGGCTGCGAACATCGACGTCAACGGTGAATTCCTCGCCTACTCGCCCGAAGCTGCGGCAGCTCTCGTAGACGGTTCGCCGGCCTCCGAGCTGGCCAGCGACACCAGCCTCACCTTCGATCTGCTGCGTGACGGCTCGATCAAGGACGCCTACCCGATCGTCATGGTCTCCTACCTCATTGGTTGCCAGACCTATGAGGATGCGTCCACCGCCGCCAACGTCCAGGCTTACTTCACCTACGTGGCCTCGGCTGAGGGCCAGCAGGTGGCCACCGAGGCTGGCGCAGGTAACGCCCCCATCTCCGAAGAGCTGCGCACCAAGGTGCAGGCAGCCATCGACACCATCAAGTAAAGCGCGATGTGGCGGGCCGGTCCTCGTGACCGGCCCGCTTCTGCCGCCATCACTGTGAACAAACCCGTGCAGATCCCAGCCCCAAGGAGTCAATGTGGTAGCTGACAGCAAAACCCACCAAGCTGCCGATTCGCCACAGAGCGATGAGAGCAAAGGCAGCGCCAACGGCCAGCCCGCCAGGGCGAAGCACGCCCAGGAGTCTGAGAATCCCGCGACCGCGCAGCAGGCCAAGCGAGATGCAAACGAATCCGGTACCTCAACGCGTCGTGCAGACACTGTCTTCGCTGGAATTGCCAAGGGCGCTGGCATCTTCATCATCCTGCTGCTGGGCGCGGTGACGTTCTTCCTCGTCTCCCAGTCCTACCCGGCCTTCCTCGCCTCCGACGAAACTATCCAGTCTCAAGTGGGCTTTACTCGCGGGATGAGTTTCTGGAAGTTCGCGGCCGCAGCGCTGTTCGGCACGGTCCTCTCGGCGGTCATCGCCTTGGCCATAGCCACCCCGCTCGCTATCGGCATCGCCCTCTTTATCTCGCATTACGCGCCCCGAAAGTTCGCGAGCGGTATCGGCTACATCATCGACCTTCTTGCAGCCATCCCCTCCGTGGTGTTTGGCCTGTGGGGTATGTACACGCTAGAACCAATCATCCGCCCGATCTTCGCCTGGATCTCCGGCGTGCTCACGCCGCTCCTCGAGTGGTGGGTCGCCTATGTGCCCGGAATGGGCTGGATGGCGGAGAACGTCTCGTGGTGGCCTCTCACCCCTGAGCTCGTCCACTTCGTCCCGCCCGCGCGCAACATTCTCATGGGTGGCCTTGTCCTCGCCATCATGATCCTCCCGATTATTACGGCACTGTGCCGTGAGGTCTTCGTCCAGACGCCGCGCCTCCAGGAGGAAGCTGCTCTCGGATTGGGAGCCACACGCTGGGAAATGATCCGAATGACGGTGCTGCCCATCGGCCGCTCGGGCATCGTTTCCGCGGCCATGCTTGGCCTTGGACGCGCACTTGGAGAGACGATGGCTCTGCTCATGGTTCTCTCGGCCGGCTTGAAGATCAACTTCTTCCTCATGTCGCCCGGCCAGCACTCCACCATCGCCTCGCAGATCGCCCTGAACTGGCCCGAGGCCCAGGCGGGCCTGGAACGCCAGTTCCTCATCGGGCTCGGTCTCCTTCTCTTCATCCTCACCTTCCTTGTCAACTTTGCCGCGCGTCGCGTGGTGGCCCGGTACGCCGAGTTCTCAGGAGCGAACGCATGAGTCAGTTTTCTTCCGGATCCGATAAGGATCGAATGACCGACGACGTCGACACCCGCTTGCGTGACGCACGAAACGCCCGTACTGGCGTCGTCGTCGACCCGAGCGAGTCCGGCCAAGAAGTCGGTGAGGTGGCCGGCAATATCTTTGACCGGGGTGCCCGCCACCTGCCCAAGTGGGCGCCGTGGGCGGTCGCCGTGGCTAGCGCCATTGTCATCGTGGGACTGTTCTCGCTCTTGGGTGATGGAAGCAAGTCTCTCGTGGCGATGGTCGCGCTGACGTTCATCCTTTACCTCATTGCCATGTATGTGATCGGCAAATACTACGAGGGTGACCGTCCAAGCGCCGACCGTATGGCCACCACGCTCATCTCCGGATCGTTCCTGCTCGCTGTGGTACCGCTCATCTCGCTTCTCTACAGCGTGATCATGCGGGGCTTCGAAGAGATGTCGCCAACCTTCTTCAGCCATACGACAGAAGGTATGACGCTCTCCGGTGCTATGCCGGGTGCGGGTCACGCCATCATGGGAACGCTGGAAATCACCATCTCCACCGCGCTCATCGCTATCCCGCTGGGAATCTTCACCGCTATCTACCTGGTGGAATACCGTGGGGGTTGGCTTTCCCGAGTCATTACGTTCCTGGTGGATATCATGACGGGTATCCCCTCGATTGTGGCTGGCCTGTTCGCTGCGGCCATGCTCCCGGTGCTGGTGGGCGACCCCGGCTACCGCTCGGGATTCATGGGCTCCCTTGCCCTCGTCGTTCTTATGACCCCGATCGTTATCCGCAACACCGAAGAAATGTTGCGCCTCGTGTCCAACGAGCTGCGCGAGGCCGCGTACGCCCTGGGTGTGTCGAAGTCTCGCACCATTGTCAAGGTTGTGCTGCGTACCGCGCTGCCGGGAATTGTCTCCGGCTGTGTTATCGCGGTGGCCCGCATCATTGGCGAGTCCGCGCCGCTGCTCATCACGGCAGGATCCACCGATTACTACAACTTCTCGCTCTTTAACGATCGTGTCATGACACTGCCGGTGTTCGTTTACAACCAGTACGTGGCCGGAAACTTCCCGCTCGCATGGGCCGGAGCGCTTGTTCTGGTTCTCATCGTGCTGATCCTCAATCTTCTCGCACGAGTCATCGCTAAGGTCTTCGCCCCCAAGGGGTGAGTCTCCGTGACAACTCTGGCAACTCATCTCAACTCAGGCTCTACTGACGCCAGGCAATCCGCCGCGGAGGAGCTCCGTGGCCGAAAGGAACCGACTGTGTCCCAAGGAATCGACGTCTCCCACGAGAACATCTACTATGGCTCCATGCTGGCCGTGGAGGATGTCAACGTGCACATCAACCCGCGTTCGGTCACCGCTCTGATCGGGCCCTCCGGTTGTGGCAAGTCCACCTTCCTGCGCTCCCTCAACAGGATGCACGAAGTAATCCCGGGTGCCCGCGTTGAAGGCGAGGTACTGATCGACGGGCAGAACATTTATGGCCCCGGAATCGACCCGGTGGACGTTCGCGGGCATGTGGGTATGGTGTTCCAGCGCCCCAACCCGTTCCCCACCATGTCCATTGGCGACAATGTCCTTGCCGGCATGCGCTTGAATAACAAGAAGCTCAAGAAGGCCGACGCGGAGATTATCATCGAGCGCGCATTGCGTGGCGCCAACCTCTGGGAAGAGGTTAAGGATCGCCTCGATCGCCCGGGTTCTTCGCTCTCCGGCGGCCAGCAGCAGCGTCTGTGCATTGCCCGTGCTACCGCGGTGCAGCCCGAAGTCCTCCTCATGGACGAGCCCTGCTCGGCACTGGATCCGATCTCCACACTGGCGATTGAGGACCTTATGAACGAGCTGAAGTCCACCTACACGATCGTCATCGTGACCCACAATATGCAGCAGGCTGCCCGTGTGTCGCAGATGACCGGCTTCTTCAACATCGAAGGGACCGGCAAGCCCGGACACCTTGTTGAGTTTGATGACACCGAAACGATCTTCTCCAACCCCAAGGAGAAGGCTACCGAGGATTACGTCTCCGGTCGCTTCGGGTGATGTAGCAGGCAAGATGTGGGCCCCACGGATCTAATCCGTGGGGCCCACATTCGTACTGGTTGCTGACGTTCGTCGTCATCAGCTTGTGGTGTCGTCGTCGACCTAAAGCAGGCGACTGCTGACCCACTCGGCCTCGCAGTTCTACATCGGAACCATGAGTAACAAAAGCCAGGTAACGAACGCTGAAACAGCAGCGGCTGCGGGTAACGTGAGAACCCAGGCCGTGACGATATTTCCCGCCACAGCCCAGCGTACGGCGGAGCGACGTTTGGTGGCACCGACGCCCATGATGGCGCAGGTGATGGTGTGTGTGGTGGAAATCGGGGCGTGCCAGAAGAAGGCCGTTGTGTAGAGAACCGAAGCTCCGGTGATCTCAGCAACGAAGCCGCGTGCGGGATCCAGATCGATGATCTTCTGACCCATCGTCTTCATAATGCGGCCACCACCGGCGTAGGTGCCGAGCGAGATGGCCAAAGCGGCGCCGATCTTCACCCACGTGGGGATGTTGCTGGGATCCTCGTGGAAGCCACCGGCGATGAGGGCGATAACCACCACGCCCATCGTCTTTTGGGCGTCCTGCAGGCCGTGACCAAGCGCGAGAGCCGCCGATGAGACAACCTGGGCGAGCCGGAACCGGCGCATGTTGGACTTGTACGCCGCGTTCTGAAGTGCCCAGAGGACGAGCTTCATAATGCCGTAGGCGAGGCAGAATCCGACCATCGGGGAGATGATCATAGGGATGATCACCTTGTCGAGGATGACTCCCCAGTGAACGGCGATAGAACCAACCAAGCCTGCTCCGGCCAAACCGCCGATAAGTGCATGGGACGACGACGAGGGAAGCCCAAACCACCACGTAATCATGTTCCAGGTAATGGCGCCGATCAGGGCGCCAAGCACAATAACTAGGCCCGCATAGTTTGTTCCGTCGGGTTGCGCGGCATCACTGATATGCACGATGCCACCACCGATGGTCGTGGCAACGCCGGTTCCAATCATTGCGCCGACAAAGTTCATGACGGCTGCCATCGTCAGTGCTGCACGAGGCGTGAGCGCTCGTGTGGCCACTGAGGTGGCGATAGCGTTTGCTGCGTCGTGGAAACCATTGGTGAAATCAAAGATGAAGGCGATACCAATGATGAAGGCGACGAGCAGTAAGGTTTCGCTCAAGGTTACGACTCCTTGATGGCGATTGATTCAATTCGCCTGGAAAGCTCCTCGAAACCATCGATGGCGTTCTCGACGGCGTCGAGAACAAGCTTCACCTTCATGACCTCGAGCGCGTCAGAGCCGTCCTCGAACAGGTCGCTCACCATCTTGCGGTATAGACGATCGCCCTGATTCTCGAGTTGGTTGATCTCGATCCAGTAATCGCGCGTGCCCTCGTCGATGACGGCGAGGCGCCCCATGATTTCATGGGTGAGCTTCGAGCACGAGACAAGAAGCTCCACCTGGCTAATGAACTCGTCGGGGAGTTTGCCAGGCTTGTACAACACAATGTTGTCGCCAGCTTCATCCATGTAATCGACACAATCATCGATTCCGGAGGCTACTTCGAATAGATCTTCCCGGTCGAAGGGAAGAACAAAAGACTGATTCACTTTGCGGAGCGTTGCATGGCAAGCCTCGTCGGCTGCGTGCTCCACTTTGTGCAACTCATCGTTGAGTGCGACGCGGCTTTGTGGATCCGCGCTGATGAGCTGAATGAGAATATCTGCCGACTGGACCAAATGCATTGACTGATTGGCCAAGAGTACAAACAGAGACTCGGACTTAGAGTTTTTCCTGAGTGCCACGCGATCTCCTGATCTGAGCAAAAGGTTGCCGCAAGATGAACGACATTCCACTAAGCAGAATATGCCATGAACGGCGCACTTCAGACCTAGTCGTTGTGATTTGTGTCTAAGGCGGCGGGTCCGGGATGTTATGAGACTGTGATGAGGTCACAGGCGTGAGGCCAAGGTCCCCCTATGAAATCCATGATTTCCGCGGGATTCTGGGCTAAAAGGCATGTTGTGTGGGCGCTGAATCACTACCACGGGACCGAGATTGTGGGATGATCCACCTTATTTACGTCAGTTATTCCGAGCATTTACGACATGTTCACTTAATGTTCACTTTTCTTTCGAATGGGTGCGCTGGAGTGGGGAATGTGGGTAAGTTTTCGATCCAAAATATGGGCAGTTTGGTCCCATTTTTTGGGATTTTCGAGGGATTTTTTGAGACGCGATGACGGGCGTTCTTCTGTCTGTCCATGAGTGACGACGACGGCGCCCGCAACTCGCGTACGCGACTCCCCGCGTGCCCAGGTGCGCAGAGAGGTAACTGTTTGGCGAATAGTCGACTCCAACGACGGGTGCGGTATCGGTTACCTGTCTGAGTTTCCGTTACCTCTCTGGAAAGGGGTGGAAGGGGGGGGCACGTTCTGTCCTACAATCCGCGGCCTACTGCACTGCCTGCGGCCACCTTGCCCGGGGGCAGACAAAAGGCTAGAGCCGCATCTGTGATGCGGCTCTAGCCTAGAAGACACCGAACCCGAGAGCGCCTGTCGGCGCGAAGGCCGCTCGAAGCGGCAGAAGTTGGAGCCCGGGGCTTCCGTGATCCGATGTCGTATGAACAGCATAACAGCACTTTTTCGGTATGTCTCGTCAGATATGTGCGAAAAATGCATGAAAAATATGCAAAATAAAGTGAGAATCTATGGCGAATCTGAAATAATTCTCACTCTTCCTGTGTCGGCTTCCAGGGTGAGGTGACACCGCGAGGTTCTGGAGAGGGGAGGTAGGAGCGACAACGGTAACCGGTGGCGCCGTCGTCGTTAAATGCCGCCGTTAAACGTCGAATCGGTACCCGACGTTGCGCACCGTGCTGATCATCGACTCGTGGGACGGGCCCAACTTGGCGCGCAGTCGGCGGATGTGCACGTCAACGGTGCGAGAGCCTCCGAAGTAGTCGTAACCCCACACTTCTTGGAGCAGGGTGTCACGTGAGATGACCCGTCCCGGATGTGCGGCCAGATAATGCAGCAACTCAAATTCCTTGTACGTCAGGGTGAGTTGCTCGGTACCAATCTGAGCGATAAACGAGGTGGTGTCGATGCGTAGCGGCCCTACGCTCACCACGGATTCCTCGACACCCGAGGCACTTTCTGCCTTGGCTCGGTCACGCATCATGCGCAAGCGGGCTTGGATCTCCGCAGGAGGTGCACTGTAGAGAATGGTGTCGGTAGCTCCCCATGACACTGCCACCACGGCAAAGCCACCCTCTTCAAGAACCAGCAGAATGGGCGGAGCTTCCATGGCCCCCGTGGCTGCCCGACACAAGGAGCGTGCGGAGACTAAGTCACGCCGACCATCAAGAATGATGGTGTCCGCTTCCAGATTCATAGCTAGTGCCGATGCGGTGAGCGGGGCAGTTTCGACTTCGAGAGTCAGGAGCGCTAAGCCAGGTAAGACAGCTGCCGGGTCGGAGCTTTCGGAGGTAAGTAGGATGGTCCCAGCCATATCATTTCCTCCTTCACGAACGCTTTATGTTCGCCATCTTAGTTGTGTCGGCGCGTAGAGCGGCAGAGGCCGGGACGATGTGAGACGGCCTCAACGAAGATAATTGCCTCTCAACGCCGTGATCTCCCCCACGTGGCGGGTGAGTCCATGAGAGGATTCGGGGGTGTCAATGCATTATTCACTTCCCGATCGTTCGCCGAACGTGGTCCGAAAAAACCGGCTGGTTTACGTCGCGACGGTGCTGCTGGCTGCCATAGCGGTGGGTGGTTCCATGGCTACAGGACTTATGCCAGCGCTTGCCTTGGCTCTCGCTGTAGTCCTCGGTGCGGCCTACTGGGGATGGCCTCATCTGACGGCTCTGCCCAACGTCGTTGTTGGTCGAGCCGTGGCCGCGATCATTGGTGGTGCGGCTTTGGTAGCGGCGGCCTTAGGTTCCACCACCGCTGTTGCATATGTTGCGGCTGTAGGGGTCCTCGTTGTTTACGTAGGCGAGATGGTGCGCAGGGACGGGCGGGTTCGGCTTCTTTCCCAGGTCATCGGCACCTACGCGGGCGGAGTTCTCGGTGTCAGTGCGGCACTGTGGCTCTCACTCGTCAACTTGGTCAGCGGTTTTGAACTGGGTGTTGTGTGGATGGCGGGGATGGCCGTCGCCGGCATCGCGAGTGCGTTTGTACGAGGGCCACTTGTTGGGCTGGCAGCCGGACTTGGCGCTTTTCTCGGATCAGCCGCGTTGCTTTTTGTGTTCCCAGACGTTCCCCGATGGCCTGTCGTTGCCTTCGCTGTGATTTTGGGGATACTTGCCTGGGGCCTAGAGAAGATGACCCAGCACATGCTGGCTCAAGGTAACGCGTCAGCGCTGGTGTCCTTTGCGCTGCTGCCGTTCTGTGCGATGGGAGTCGTGGGGTATACCTTGGCGCTGGTCATGTTTTAACCTTGGGGAATGGTTTTCCAAATTCCCGAAAACATCGCGCCTGAGTGTTATCCCATGGCGTGGCTTCTCGATACCTGGTACGGCGCTGGCATCCTCGAGTACGAGGGGATCGAGGCTGCGGCTTACCTCCATGAACTTATCATCGACAACGACGATCAGGGCCCTTACCTGCGCATTCGCTCGAATGTGTGGCTTGCTCAGGAGCCCGCGGGAGCGGTGGATAAGGAAGTTCCCGGTGTGGAGCAATATAACCGTCTTACGAAGGGTGATTTGTGGAGCTCTTTGGTGGGTTATGTGCGGGCCACCCCGGGTGTCGATAAGCAGAATGGGGCCACACTGCTTGAAGGCATGACGGCTTCCCCGGCCGGTAGCGCCACCACCTGGGCGGGTCTTATTAAAGGGCCTCAGGTCCAGCTGGTGTCGGACGCCATCGCCTCCACACCGACGGGTCCCCATATCGACGAGTTGCGCCTTATGGGTGGCTTGGTCGAACAGGACTTTTTCTATGCGTACGATATGGCGGCTTTCGGCAGCGAACTGCGCAACTACATGTCGGGCCGTCTCTCACGAGTTGAGGCTGAGTAATCTATGAACGACGACGAACGGCTCGCAACCTCCGTTCCCAACGACCAGGCATCCGCAACTGATACGCCCGCGGATGAGGGTTATTCCAGTCCGCTGTTGGTATTGCCGGGGGCGGTGAATAGCGAGGGAGTGGACGCTGGCGTCGCCCTGCATTACGGTGGCCCCTTCCCCGAGCAACGCGCGTTGGAAGATGGACGGGCGTTCACGGACCTCTCGAACGCTGACGTCGTCGTCGTTACTGGAGAGGACCGGTTGAAACTCCTCAACCTGCTCTCCACCCAACTGGTGGAGGGCCTGCGTCCGGGCCAGTCCACCGAGTTGATGACGTTGAGTCCCACCGGGCACATTGAGAATGCTGTTGGTTTGTTCGACGACGGCGAGGCGGCGTGGGTTTTCGCCGACGTCGGGTTTGGTCAGCCACTCGTTGATTTCCTCATGTCGATGCGTTTTATGATGCGTGTTGAGGCGCAGGTTCGTGAGGATCTCGCGATTCTTGGTGGGTATGGCGCTGCCGGAGCGGCGCTGGCTTCTGTGGCGCGTCGGGGAGCTGGTGAGCTGCCGGTGGTGTGGGAGGATCCGTGGCCGCAGACGGCCGTCACGAGCGCCATCTACGGTCCCGCGGATGCCGAGCACCCGGCCTTTGAGCAGCAGCGTTACCTTGCTGTGGTGCCGAAGGAAGAGCTATTGGAGGCTGCTCAAACGTTGTCTGATGCTGGGCTGCACATGGCTGGCATGGCGGCGTGGGAGGCTACCCGCGTGGGTCACTGGAGGCCACGACCGGCTGGGGAAGTGGTCGATCGAGCGTTGCCGCATGAGCTGGACTGGCTGCGCACGGCCGTGCACCTCAATAAGGGCTGCTATCGCGGGCAAGAGACTGTTGCCAAGCTCATTAATCTTGGGCGACCGCCGCGCCGTTTGGCGCTTCTCTACTTGGAGGGGCCTGTCGACGAACTGCCCGCGCACGGCGATGCCGTGAAACTCGGCGAACGAGCCGTGGGTGTCGTGACGTCCGCGGTGCGACACTTCGAGGATGGGCCGCTAGCGCTTGCCTTGCTGCGTCGTAACGTAGCACCCGACGCCGTGCTGAGTATCGGTAACTTCCAGGCGAGCCAGCAGGAGATCGTCACCCCTGACGGAAAGTCGAGCGTATCGCCCGCTGAGAGGCCCGGTCAGGAATTCCGCGGGCACAATCTGGGTCCGGCGGCAAGGTAATCACCGAGTTCTGATCACTGTGACCCGGTAAGCTGGGCGGGCACGCCAGAGGGAAGGAACCGCCATGTTTGTCTATTCGTTGTGGGAATGGATTTATTTCATCATCGACGTCGCCATCATGGGACTGGTGCTTTGGGCGTTGGTTTCGGCGATAATCCGGCCCGCGCAGGACTTCATGTATGCGCGGCAGAAGAAGGGGTTCTGGATCGGAATCCTGCTCGCCTCGTTGCTTGTGACAGGCAATGGTTGGCTTTACCGCTTCCCGTTGCCTTTCAGCGGGCTACTCTCGTTAGCCGCAATCTTTGCTGCGGTGTATTTCCTTGGGCCGGAGAACCAGCGTATGGGGCCGCGTCGACGAGGTGGAGGCGGCTATGGCGGGCGAAATTCCGGCCCACGCGGAGGCTGGTAGCGAAGGAAGTCATCGGTAGCGACACCTTTCCGATGTGGGCGAAGCTATTTCCCCATACGCAGGCGCCAAAATTGGCATCAATGTGCGGATACACGTGGTGCTGCTGATGGTGAGGCTTCTTGTTGGAGTCGCGTCTTGGAGTCGCGTCTTGGGGTCGCGTCGATAACCAAAGAAATTATCTAGTGGAAAGTTGAGGAGCGTCCATGCGCGCGGTTGTGCAGCGGGTGAAGCGTGCCCACGTGAGTGTTGCGGATGTGGTAGTCGGCAAAATTGATACCGGACTGTGCGTGCTACTGGGTGTAACGCATGGTGACGGCCCCGAACAGGTGGCGAAGATTGCGCGCAAGATTGCTCAGCAACGCATCCTGCGCAATACGGAAGGGGCAGACGACCCGAACCTGCGCGTCAGCGCCGAGGAGTCAGGGGCTCCCATTCTCCTTATCTCGCAGTTCACGCTGTATGCCGATGTGCGTAAGGGCCGTCGCCCGGGCTGGTCGCATGCTGCGCCCGGCCCGGTTGCCGAGCCGATCGTCGCGGACGTTGCCGCAGAGTTGCGCACCACCTACGGACTCCACGTGGAAGAGGGAGAGTTCGGCGCGATGATGGACGTGGAGATCGTTAACGACGGCCCCTTCACCATTCTGCTGGAGGCGTGAAGCGCCTCGGAATGCCCACAATAGGCTGTGATGGCCTGGTGCGGGGAATAAGCTTCGATATCGGCATAGGCCTGTACGAGAGGTACAGGCCAAGTGCGATACCGAAGCTGAAATTCAGGGGAGTGTTGAAGATTCATTTGGGGTAGCGCTGGGGATTTCCTGAACGTCGTGGAAAATCTGAACACTGACCTTGACATCGCGGAAAGTGGCGTGCTCACGCCGCTGGCGAACAGTTGGCATATTATTCGCGTCGCGTCGTTAAAGTTGAGTGAACTCGCTACAAGGCGAGCTATGCCATTCAAGGAGAGCCAATGTTCGAACGGTTTACCGACCGAGCCCGCCGGGTCATCGTGCTTGCGCAGGAAGAGGCCCGTAACCTCAAGCACAACTACCTCGGCACCGAACACATCCTGCTCGGTCTCATCCGTGAGGGCGAAGGCGTGGCTGCTAAGGCGCTCGAAGCGCTGAACATCACGCTCGAGGATGTCCGCGAGCAGGTTATTGACATTATCGGTGAGGGCCAGGAGCCCCCGTCGGGACACATTCCCTTCACGCCGCGCGCCAAGAAGGTTATCGAGTACGCCATGCGCGAGGGCCTGCAACTGGGTCACTCGTACATCGGCACTGAGCATCTGCTCCTCGGTCTGACCCGCGAGCCCGACGGCGTTGCCGCCCAGGTGCTTATCAAGCTCGGCGCCGATCTGCCGCGCGTGCGCAACCAGGTTAATCAGCTGATCTCCGGCTTCCAGGGCAAGGAGCCCGTGGGTGTTGGTGGTGGCGCTCGTGAGGGCCAGAAGGCTGGCTCCACGGTGCTCGATCAGTTTGGTCGTAACCTCACGCAGTCCGCGCGTGAGCACAAGCTCGATCCGGTCATTGGCCGTCATATCGAGACTGAGCGCGTCATGCAGGTGCTCTCGCGCCGCACCAAGAACAACCCTGTCCTCATCGGCGAGCCCGGTGTGGGTAAGACCGCCGTTGTGGAAGGTCTTGCGCAGGCCATCGCCGCCGGTGATGTTCCCGAGACGCTCAAGGATAAGCAGCTTTACTCGCTCGATATGGGTTCGCTCGTGGCCGGTTCGCGCTATCGCGGCGATTTCGAAGAGCGCATGAAGAAGATCCTCAAGGAGATCAACACCCGCGGGGACATCATCCTCTTCATCGACGAGATCCACACCCTCGTGGGCGCTGGCGCGGCTGAGGGCGCACTTGATGCCGCCTCGCTGCTCAAGCCCATGATGGCCCGCGGTGAGCTGCAGATCATCGGCGCTACCACGCTAGACGAGTACCGCAAGCACATCGAGAAGGATGCTGCTTTGGAGCGCCGCTTCCAGCCGATCCAGGTGGATCAGCCGACGGTCGCCCAAACCATCGACATCCTCAAGGGTCTGCGTGATCGCTACGAGTCCTTCCATCGCGTCACCATTACCGACGACGCCCTGGAGGCCGCGGCTGCGCTGTCCGATCGTTACATCAACGATCGATTCCTTCCGGACAAGGCTATTGATCTCATCGACGAGGCGGGAGCCCGCCTCGCCATCCGTAAGATGACGGCTCCGCCGGAGCTGCGTGAGCTGGATGAGAAGATCGCCAGCGTGCGCCGCGATAAGGAAGCTGCCATTGACGGCCAGGACTTTGAGAAGGCCGCCTCCCTGCGTGATGAGGAGCAGCGCCTCTCGGCGCAGCGTTCCGAGCGCGAGCAGGCGTGGAAGGACGGGGACATGGACGTTGTCTCCGTTGTGGACGAGGATCTCATCAATGAGGTGCTCTCCATGGCCACCGGTATCCCAGTCTTCAAGCTTACGGAGGCCGAGTCGGCCAAGCTGCTGCGTATGGAGGAGGAGCTGCACAAGCGCGTTATTGGCCAGAACGAGGCCGTCGTCGCCCTGTCGCAGGCAATCCGCCGTACTCGCGCCGGACTCAAGGACCCCAACCGCCCCGGTGGCTCGTTCATCTTCGCCGGTCCCACCGGTGTGGGTAAGACTGAGCTGGCCAAGGCACTCGCGGAGTTCCTGTTCGGTGATGAGTCTGCGCTCATCACGCTCGATATGTCCGAGTACTCCGAGAAGCACACCGTTTCTCGTCTCTTCGGTGCCCCTCCCGGGTACGTGGGTTACGAAGAGGGTGGCCAGCTCACCGAGAAGGTGCGCCGCAAGCCATTCTCCGTTGTCCTCTTCGACGAGATTGAGAAGGCTCACGCCGATCTGTTCAACTCCCTGCTCCAGATTCTGGAAGAGGGGCGCCTGACCGATTCGCAGGGCCGCGTGGTGGACTTCAAGAACACCATCATCATCATGACGACGAACCTGGGTACCAAGGACATCGCCAAGGGCGTGACCACCGGCTTCCAGTTCGATCAGGACACCACCACCTCCTACGAGCGCATGAAGCGCCGCGTGGGAGAGGCGCTCAAGGAGCACTTCCGCCCCGAGTTCCTCAATCGTGTTGATGACATGATCGTGTTCCCGCAGTTGCAGCGCGAGGAGATCCTGCAGATCGTGGATCTCATGATCAGCAAGCTGGACAAGCGCCTTGCAGCCCAGGAGATGCACATCGTGCTCACCAAGGCATCCAAGGAACTGTTGGCCGATCGCGGTTACGATCCGGTTCTCGGTGCTCGTCCGCTGCGTCGCGCCATTCAGCGCGATATTGAGGACGTTCTCTCGGAGAAGTTGCTGTTCGGCGAGTTCACACGAGGCCAGAACATTGTGGTGGACGTGGATAAGGACAACATCCCCATGACCTTCACGTTTAAGGGCCAGGATGCGGATGAGCCGCTGCCTGAGGACATCGCCGAAGTCAAGGAACTTGGTGAGATGGACGGCTTGACAGCGGGTGTGGATAACCGTGGCCCGAGTGAGGGTACCCAGCCGAGTGGTTTGTCTGCTTCGTACTGACGCGCGCGTGAACCGCCTCATGAGTTGATGCGGACGCGGTAATAATTGAATCCTGCCGGGAGGG
>JBDIAV010000054.1:0-22428 GCA_039812645.1 Actinomycetaceae bacterium | reverse complement strand
CACGTTGTTCACATTTCTTATACCGTCCACCGAGCGCCTTATACCCACCACCCAAGGTCTTGTACCTTCCACCCAAGGTGTGAATCGTCGCGAACGACCGTTAATCCAACAACCCAACAATCCGTTCATTCGGTTCATATTGATAATCCGGCCAATATGGTTTTGCTATTTGCTACCTTGATAAGGTGTGCGTCAGGGTGGAGAACCGGATCGGTTGGGGCAGTGGGTGATACCTCTACCTCTTTATCCTGGACTCGCCGACACCCGGTGAAATAGCCACTATCTGCCACTTACCGCCTGCTTTCGGCATCATTCATGCCACCACCGCCAACGGAAGGACGCCGCTTTGCGCATCACCACCTGTAACGTCAACGGAATCCGAGCCGCCGTCCGCAAGGGCATGCAGGAATGGCTCGCTACCAGCGCTCCTGACGTCCTCTTGCTCCAGGAGGTGCGCGCGCCGGAGGAGCTGGTTCCAGACCTCATTGGCCCTGACTACCAGGTCTTTGTCCGTGCCTGTGACATCAAGGGTCGCGCTGGAGTCGCGGTGGCTGTCCGCAACGGAATCGCCGTGGGCGAGGTGCGCGACGGCGTTGCCGGACACACCGACGGCATCCCCAACGATCAGATCCCTGTGGATACCGGCCGCTGGCTGGAGGTGGACCTGCCGGAGCACAACCTCACCGTGATCTCTGCCTACCTCCATTCCGGGGATGCGAAATCTGAGGACAAAATGGCCGCGAAGTACGCGCACCTCAATTTGGTGACCCGCCGCCTCGAAGATCTCAAGGACAGCGGGCGCAATGTCCTCATGGCCGGTGACTTCAACATCGTCCACACGCCGCTTGACATTACCAACTGGAAATCGAATCATAACCGCACCTCTGGCGTGCTTGATCCTGAGATCGCCTATCTCGACCGCTGGTTCAGCGAACTGGGCTATGTGGATGCCCAGCGCAGCCTCACGGGTGAGGATCAGGGGCCATACACGTGGTGGTCGCAGCGTGGCCGGGCCTTCGAGAACAATGTCGGCTGGCGCATTGACTACCATCTCGTCAATCCCGAACTTGCTGCTCTCGCTACCGGCTTCCAGATTGATCGCGCTGAGAGCTACGAGACGCGCTGGTCCGATCACGCCCCGCTCACTGTCACCTACAATCTGCCGTAGATTTAGCCGCTGGTCGTGGACTTCAGTGGAACGCCTTGTGGGCGACGACGTTTTTGACGACGCCGTCGCTCCGCATTCCGTCAGTCCGTCACCCAGCTCCACCCTCGACGACCCAGCTCCACCCTCGACTTCTCTACGAGCGGGAATACTCGAGACGTTATCGTAAATGTGAAAGACTCTCTCCATTACTGAGCACTGGATCACAGTAAGGCAAGGTCAAACGAACAACTAGCTCGTACCACGAGATTGGTGTGAAGGAGTGGACCGCATGTCAACGACGGAGAATGTAGAGAAGCCTTCGCGTCCCGATGAGGACGCCCTAGTTCTCGACACCCCCGTACCCGCGGAGGAGGAACCGCCGGCCGCGAAAGAGAAACCACCGGTCGAGTCCGTTAAGGATGCTGCGGAGAGGGTGCAAGAACTACGAGTGATGCGAGCTCTCAAGCGCTATGGCACGGCTCGGGGTAATTTGCTTGCGGGCGGAATCGCCTACTCGGGACTTTTCTCTGTGGCCGCTGCACTGACCATCGCGTGGACCATCTTTATGTCTCTGATGGGCTCAAACCTGGCTCTTCGCCGGAACGTTCTCAATGGTATTGACGCCGCGCTTCCGGGCATTATCCAATTCAGTCCTGGCGATGGCGGAATTATCAAGCCGGATGACCTTGTTCTCAATACTGCGATCAATCTGACCTCTGTCATCGCGTTCTTTGTTCTTCTCTGGAGCGCCATTGCCACCATGGGCGGATTGGCGAACGCGATTCGTTCGATGTTCGGTATTTGGGTGGTCAAGGAGAACCCCGCCATCCTCTACCTGCGGAACTTCGCTGGTTTTATCATTCTCGCGATTGGCGTGGTCGCCTCGTCGTTGCTGACGACCGCCGCTGGCGTGCTGGGCAATCAGATCCTTGACTTGATGAATATTGCCGGTACCTTTGGAGGCTACCTGTTGCGAGCCGTCACCTTTGCCGTCTCCCTGGGAGTGGACATGCTCGTCATCGCCTTCCTCGTTCGGGTGATGGCCAGTGTTCGGGTGATAAAAAAGGATCTGTGGATAGGCTGCCTTATTGCGGGTATTGGAACCTCGATCATCCGTGTTCTCGGTACATCGGTGGTCAGTTCGGTCTCGGATAATAAGCTGCTTGCGTCGGTCGCGGTTGTTGCCACGTTGTTGCTCTGGCTTAATCTCGGTGCTCGAATCCTTCTCATGGCCTGTACGTTTATGGCTAACCCTCCGCGTCCGTATCAGGTGACCGAGGCCGAGGAGCTCCATTTTAAGGAGACACCTAACTACATCACGCTCTCGGCTGTGCACACTCTGGAATGGAATTCCAATCCGGTCACCGGCGCCGTGGCGCCAACTAATTCCCCGGACGAAGTGGAAGAAGTCCCGGAGGAGCAGCTACCACGTTGGGGTGGAATGCTGGGCAACATCTCGCGCTGGCGCGCCGAGCGACTTGAACGGCGTGCGGAAAAAGTTAACGAACAAGCCGAGGAAGCGCGCGAAAAGTACAATGATGGCGCGCGACGAATGGTGGCTGTCGCCGAAAAGAATCACAAGTCCGGAAAAGGGCGTAAGGGGTAGAGCGGACGCCGTTAAGGAATAATGGAGTCCGACGCATACGCTACGGCTCCACGAAGGTGCCGGATGGGAAACGACATGAAGCTGCACGCGATCATTCCGGCCGGGGGAGTTGGCGCCCGACTATGGCCCCTGTCACGTCGCGCCCAACCCAAGTTCCTTATTGATCTCACCGGTGCGGGCCGCAGCCTACTGCAAGCCACGGTTGACCGCCTCGCTCCGCTGACCGAGCAAACCCTGATCGTCACCGGAAGTGCGCACGAAGCTGCGGTCCGTGACCAGGTTCCGGGAGCCGACGTCGTCGTCGAACCATCAATGCGAGGAACGATGGGAGCGATTGGACTCGCCGCGGCGATTATCCAACGCACACACGGTGACGTGGTCGTTGGATCGTTCGCGGCCGACCATCTCATCCAAGATGATGAAGCGTTTCAGAACGCTGTCCGCGCGGCAATCGCCAGCGCTGAAGCCGGCTACGTGGTGACGATTGGTATCACGCCAGAGAGCCCATCGACTGCTTACGGATACATCCACGCCGGTTCTGACATGACCGGTTCTGACGGAAAGGACGACGACGGCGCCCCGACGTCACCTCAGCGGGTGCCCACGTTGGCCGTGGAATCGTTTGTGGAAAAGCCCGATGCTTCAACTGCCGCGGCTTATCTGGAATCGGGCGAGTATTTCTGGAATGCTGGAATGTTCGTTGCGAAGGCGTCTGTGTTGCTCGGGGCGCTCGAGCGGTTCCATCCTGAAATAGCGCGTCCGTTGGCGAAACTTGCGGAGCGCTGGGACGAGGCTGACAGGGAAAACGCGGTGCATGAACTATGGGATCCGTTGCCCAGCGCCGTTATTGATCGTGCAATCGCTGAGCCGCTGGCCGCCGAGAACGGTGTGAGTGTGGTGCCCGTCGATATGGGATGGTCCGATGTGGGCGATTATTCTTCACTCGCGGAGGTGATTGACCCGAGCGAGCTTTCGCGGCAAGTTTCGCCCGGGGGCGAGGGGCATACAACCATCACTATCGACTCACCACATAGCCTCATCTATACCCATTCAAAGCCTGTTGTCGTGGTAGGTATTCCTGAGGCCGTTGTTGTGGAGATGGACGATGTCATTCTCGTCACCAGGGCGGGGGCATCTCAGCAGGTCAAGAGCGCAGTTGACTCATTGGGATACGCAAATCTGAATGAGTTACGATAGCGGCCACAGCCTCCCACAGCATTCGCTTCCTTTCATGCACAGTAGGCGGGGTGTCGAGTGCGCAGAGGATTGTATTTTGCCTAAAAATGGCGTGTGAGGAACGTAGACTGAGTTCTGTCCGTCGTGAGATGGCCTTAATGGTTTAGCACTCAGGAGATACGCGTGAAGAAGACCAAGTTTGCCGCAATTCTCGGCGTAGCGGCGCTTGCACTCGGTGCCTGTAGCGGAAGTGACACAGGACAAAACTCTGACGATTCGCAACCAAGCGTGGCTCCCTCGTCGGCACAGGTTGATTACCGGGCCTGTCTCGTTTCCGATACGGGCGGTTGGGATGATAAGTCTTTTAACCAATCGGCCAAGGAAGGCCTAGATAAGGCCGTCAAAGAACTGGGTATTCACTCCAAGGAAACTGAGTCGAAAGATTCTTCGGAGTTCAGTGAGAACGTCCAGGCAATGATTAGTGCCAACTGTGACTTAACCATCGGCGTTGGCTTCCTATTGGCCAACGACATTGCGGCTAGTGCGGCCGAGAACCCGGACAAGAACTTCGGTCTTGTTGACTATACCTTCGAGAATCCGCAAGGTAATGAACGGGCTCTCGTTTTCAACACGCAGGAGGCTGCTTACCTCGCAGGTTACGCTGCGGCGGCGATGACGAAAACTGGCACCGTCGCTACCTTTGGCGGCTTGGCGATCCCTTCAGTGACCATTTTTATGGACGGCTTTGCAGATGGTATTGCGAAGTACAACGAGGAAAAGGGTGAGAGTGTCGAGCTTCTTGGCTGGGATAAGGACACACAGACGGGTCAATTCACCGGCAACTTCGATGATCAAGTGAAAGGTACTCAGCTTGCTACGGAACTAATCCAGCAGGGTGCGGACATCATCATGCCGGTGGCGGGTCCGGTGGGCCTGGGTGCCGCAGCCGCGGCCAAGGTCGATGGCAACACACTTATTATCGGTGTTGATTCCGATTGGGTTCAGTCTGCTTCCGAGTACAAGGACATCGTTCTCACCTCGGTGATGAAGGATATCTCTAACGCCGTGTATGACACCGTCAAGGAAGCCTCTGCGGGTAACTGGACCTCTGACAACTACGTGGGTACTCTCGCGAATGCTGGTGTGGGACTCGCTCCGTTCTACGACTTCGAAAGTCAGCTCCCCGATGGCCTGACCGATGAACTCGATCAGCTGAAGAAGGACATCATTGATGGCAAGATCGTTGTGGAATCGGAGTCCGCGTTCGAGGTGAAGTAATTTAACCGACGAAAGTTCTCTTTCCAGGCGTATTTTACGTATTCGAAACCTGGTGTAGTAGCCCGCAGTTTGATGGCCGTTCCCGTTGATGTGGACGGTGTCATTTTAAGGAGGAAACAAGCGGCTTTATAGCAGGTAGGGGAGGTGCTAGCTCTCTACGAGAGAACGGTCAACAGAAGCTACAATGATTCCTCAAGTGTCCTGTCTTTTCACGCTGTTAATGAAAGATATGGTGAAAGTCTTTTCAGTGTTCTCTGAAGATTCTCTTTTGGCTTAAAAATGTTGCCGCGGGCACGTAGACTGTCTTTTGTCCGACGTCGTCTTGTCGACGTTTTTAGGCATAACACTCAGGAGATACGCGTGAAAAACACGAAGTTTGCCGCGGTCCTCGGCGTAGCGGCGCTAGCACTCGGCGCCTGCGGCGGAGGAAACAGCGATTCCACGGGCGACGATGGGGCCGCCAAGACTGATTACAAGGCCTGCCTCGTTTCCGATGCTGGTGGCTGGGACGATAAGTCCTTCAATGAGTCTGCCATGAACGGTCTTAAGCAGTCTGTGAAGGATCTCGGCATTCAGGAGAACGCTGCTGAGTCCAAGGATTCTTCCGACTTCCAGCCCAACGTTCAGTCAATGATTGACTCCGGCTGCAACCTGGTCATCGGCGTGGGCTTCAACCTCGCAGATGCCATCGGTGCCGCCGCTCCGCAGAACCCCGACGTCGATTTCGCCCTTGTCGATTCGGGCTTCGGCGAGGATTACGCAGGCGATAACACCCGTGGCCTGCTCTTCAACACCCAAGAGGCCTCCTACCTTGCTGGTTACGCAGCCGCCGCCTTCTCTAAGACGGGCACCGTTGCTACCTTCGGCGGTATCCAGATCCCGGCAGTGACGATCTTTATGGATGGCTTCGTCGACGGTGTCGCCAAGTACAACGAGGACAATGGCAAGGATGTCAAGGTCCTCGGCTGGGACAAGGAGAAGCAGTCCGGTCAGTTCACCAATAGCTTCGATGACAAGCAGCTTGGCACCCAGGTGGCCCAGCAGTTCATCCAGCAGGGTGCGGACGTCATCATGCCCGTGGCGGGCCCGGTGGGCCTGGGCGCTGCCGCCGCTGCCCAGACCGATGGCAGCACCTACATCATCGGCGTGGACTCCGATTGGTACGAGTCCGCCTCCGAATACAAGGACATCATCTTGACCTCCGTGGTTAAGGAGATTGCCGCTGCCGTATTCGACACCATCAAGCTCGGCTCCGAGGATAATTTCTCCAACGAGGCCTACATTGGCACCCTGGAGAACAAGGGCGTGGCCCTCGCTCCGTTCCATGATCTCGAGGAGGAGCTTCCCGCTGGTTTGACTGATCAGCTCACCAAGCTCCAGGAGGATATCGTCTCCGGCACGATCAAGGTGGAGTCGCCAAGCTCTAACTGAGTTTGGTGAGTTCTAGTTGAGCGCATGGAGGGGTCCGGCCGCTCGCACGCCGCGAGCTTGGTCGGGCCCCTTCGTCAACAGGAATTTTTCCGCATAACAGCGGAGAACGAAAGGCGGGCTACAGTGCAGCTGGAGCTACGGGGGATCACAAAAAGATTCGGCCCCCTCGTTGCCAATGACCATATCGATCTGGTGGTGGAGCCCGGAGAGATCCACGCTCTGCTCGGCGAGAATGGTGCAGGCAAATCAACACTAATGAATGTCCTCTACGGTATCTATGATCCGGATGAAGGGGAGATTCTTCTCGATGGCAAGCCAGTCAAGTTTGCGACCGCAGGCGACGCCGTCGCCGCCGGAATTGGCATGGTCCACCAGCACTTCATGCTGGTGCCCGTCTTTACGGTGGCCGAATCGGTAGCCCTGGGATATGAGCCAACCAAGGCTGCCGGAATCATTGATCTTAAGAAGGCTCGCGAACTCGTTGAGAGCGTTTCAGCCCGTTTTGGATTTGATATCGATCCCGACGCCAAGATCGAGGATCTGCCCGTCGGTGCCCAGCAGCGAGTCGAGATTGTCAAGGCGCTGTCGCGCGATGCCTCCGTCCTCGTCCTCGACGAGCCGACTGCCGTGCTCACACCACAAGAGACAGACGAGCTCATGGCAATCATGAAGCAGTTGGCCTCAGAGGGAACCTCCATCATCTTCATTACCCACAAACTCCGTGAGGTGCGCGCGGTAGCGGACAAGATCACCGTTATTCGCCGCGGTAAAGTCGTGGGCGAGGCCTCACCCAACTCGACTGAGGCCGAGCTTGCTAACCTGATGGTGGGCCGCCCGGTGCTGTTGCAGGTCCATAAGGACGCCTTTGCCCCGGGTGATGTCGGGCTTTCGCTTGAAAACGTCTCTCTGCTGGATGCCAACGAAAACATCGCGTTGGACCACGTCAACCTTGACGTTCACAAGGGTGAGATCGTGGCTATTGCGGGCGTGCAGGGTAACGGGCAGTCCGAACTGGCGGACGTCATTCTTGGCCTCCAGACCCCCAACGAAGGGTCGATCACGCTGGAAGGCAAAGAACTGAACAAGCTTAATGTGCGTCAGCATCTTGATTCCGGCATCGGATTCGTTCCTGAGGATCGCTCGACGGACGGCATGATCGCGAGCTTCTCGGTGTCAGAAAACCTCATCCTGGACCACTACAAGAAGGCGCCGTTCGCCTCGGGTCCAGCAATGAAACCGCCGGTTATTCAGGCAAACGCGGAGAAACTGCGCGACGAATTCGACATTCGCCTGACGAACGTGAGCGACGCTATCTCCACGCTCTCAGGTGGTAATCAGCAGAAGGTCGTTGTGGCCCGAGAGCTGTCGCAGGACCTCAGCCTTTTTATGGCCAACCAGCCAACCCGAGGTGTGGACGTGGGCTCGATCGAGTTTATCCACCAGCGCATTGTCGCGGTGCGAGACTCCGGAGTGCCGGTCATCGTCGTGTCATCCGAACTCGACGAGGTAGTGGGACTAGCCGATCGAATCGCCGTTATGTACCGCGGTGGCATCATCGGTGTGGTGCCCTCTACTACCTCGCGATCGGTTTTGGGTCTGATGATGGCAGGCGTTCCTTACGAGGAAGCCATCGCAACTGAAGAGGAGGTGGCCAAGTGAGCGAGAAAACCACTCCACCCGTCAAGGCTGGCTTCGGCCAGTGGGTAAAAGCGTTCGTATTTGTGGGCTTGCGGTCCACATGGTTGGTATACGTTCTAGCCTTCATCGTTGCGTTGCTTGTAGGCGCGGTCCTTATCGCAATCTCGGGCGCCAGCATCATTGATGCCTACCTCGCGATGTTCCGAGGTGCCATCTTCAACTACAACGCCAACGACATCACGCAGGCCCTCAAGCCGATCACCACGAGCATTTACGCTGGCGTCCCGCTCATCATCGGCGGTCTAGCGCTGGCTCTCGGTTTCCGTGCGGGCCTCTTCAACATTGGTGGTCAGGGGCAGTTAATCTGTGGCGCCATCGTCGCAGCCTACATCGGCTTCGCCTGGCAGCTTCCCGTTGGCTTGCATCTTTTTGCTGTTCTTGTCGGCGCTATGGTTGCCGGTGGCCTTTATGGCTGGATCGTTGGCTTCCTCAAGGCCAAGACCGGAGCCAATGAGGTCATCCTTACCATCATGCTTAACTCGGTGGCGGCTCTTGGCCTTAACTACCTGCTGACGCAGTCCGCGTTCCAGCGGCCCGGTTCTTCGAACCCGCAGTCACAGATCATCGCCAAGTCTGCCCAGATGCCCGCGTTGCTGCCCGCTCCATTCCAGCTGGACCTTGGCTTTATTATTGCGATCGTGGTGGCCCTCTTTGTGTGGTGGTTCCTGGAGCGATCCACGTGGGGCTTCGAGCTGCGCGCTGTGGGCGCCAATCCGAACGCCGCGCGCACAGCGGGCATGTCGATCGCCTTTGTGACAGCCATGACCATGGCACTCTCCGGTGCACTCATGGGACTGGCCGGAGGAGTCCAGATCACAAGCACGATGAAGTACCTCACGGGTGACGTCGCCGGGTCTATCGGATTCGACGCCATTACGGTGGCCCTGCTTGGGCGTAATAAGCCGATGGGCACGTTCTTCGCAGGTCTTCTCTTCGGCGCATTCAAGGCAGGTGGCCGCATTATGCAGGCTCAGGCGGATGTTCCCATCGACATGGTGCTCGTTCTCCAGTCGGTCATCGTTCTCCTCATCGCTGCACCGCCGTTTGTGCGTTGGATTTTCCATCTGCCAAAGCCAGCGGGCATGACAATTCGTGAGTACCTCACCCTTCAGGCCAACAAGGAGGTGGCAGCATGAGCACCACAGTAGTTCCCGAGGTGGCCCCAGTCTTCCATGACGACATCGTCGCCAAGATTAGTTGGAAGATGCCGATCACGTATGTGCTCGGCACACTCATTACGCTCTTCACCGCTCTGGAGTCCCAGGGCGAAGCCGTATACAAGTTCACTCTCAGTCGGTCCGACCGTTTCCAGGTTCCCAACTGGACCGTGGATGCTGCCATGCTCTGCTGGATCCTTACGGCCGTTATGGCGGCGTTGTCCGTCTATTCAATCTATCGGGCGTTGTCTCATAAGAGCTCTGGTGTGATTGTGGCCGTCGTCGCCGGACTGAGCGTAGTTTTCTCACTGCTCACCTGGCAGGGAGGCGGATCCGCCGGAAATATCACCCTGACGGCCACCCTGGCCGCGGCGTTGGCACTCTCCACGCCGCTGATCTTCGGTTCGCTCTCGGGCGTTGTGGCTGAGCGCTCCGGTGTTGTTAACATCGCCATTGAAGGGCAGTTGCTTACCGGAGCTTTCACCGGTGTGCTGGTTGCTTCCGCGACCGGCTCCGTATGGGCGGGCCTCGTGGCGGCGCCGGTAGCCGGAGCCCTCGTGGGTGCCCTGCTGGCACTTTTCGCGGTGCGCTACAACGTCGACCACATCATTGTTGGTGTTGTGCTCAACACCTTTGCCCTGGGATTGACGACGTTCTTCTTCTCCACCATTCTCTCGGAGAGGCCAGAACTCAACTCGTCGAGTATCCATTTGCAGAATGTGAAGATTCCGCTGCTTGGCGATATTCCCGTCATTGGTCCGGTGTTCTTCAACCAGACGATCCTCACATACTTCATGTACGTCGTTATTGTCGTGCTGACCATCTACCTGTTCCGTTCGCGCTGGGGCCTACGCCTGCGCGCTTGCGGTGAGCATCCGCACGCCGCAGACACGGTGGGTATCAATGTGCGGCGTACCCGCATCAATGCGACCCTGCTCTCCGGTGCCCTCGCGGGGCTTGGTGGTGCCTACTTCACCATCGGTGGTTCCATCGGGCAGAGCTTTAACAACAATATGTCCGCGGGCAACGGCTTTATCGCCTTAGCAGCCATGATTCTTGGTAAGTGGCACCCACTTGGTGCCCTTGGCGCGGCTGTTATGTTCGGATTCGCCAAGGCGGTGGCCATCCTCATGCCGAGCCTCAACATGGATGCCCCGTCCAACCTCATCAACATGATTCCTTACCTCGTGACCGTCTTCGCGGTTGCCGGATTCGTGGGCCGCTCGCGCCCGCCGGCATCCGAGAATGTTCCCTACGTGAAGGCATAATCTTCACGGCGGATACTGATAGCCACGTTTTGGCGGGCCAACCTCACCCGGATTGGCCCGCCATTTCCAACATCCCATAGGAGTCCCCATGGAGATTAACTCCCAGACTTGGACGCAACTGCACGACCATGCGGTGAGCGCTATGCGCCACGCTTATGTTCCCTACTCCGGATACCCAGTAGGAGCAGCCGGTCTTGCCACTGACGGAACAATATACTCAGGCTGCAACGTGGAGAATTCCAGCTACGGCATTGGCCTGTGCGCAGAATGCGGCATGATTAGTGACTTCATCAAAAACGGAGGTGGGCGCTTGCTCGCCGTCGTCGCCGTTAATGGCAACGGGGACGCCGTTGTTCCATGCGGACGCTGCCGTCAACTGATCTTTGAACACGGCGGACAAGAAGCTCTTGTGGCAATGCCCTCAGGCATCATGCCGATGTCCGAGGTGCTGCCGGACGGCTTTGGCCCCGACGACCTTACTCAAGTACCAACAGCTACCTACAAGGAGCGCACCCGTGACTGAACCATTCGACGCAGTTGACGTCATCCGGACCAAGAGAGACAAGCAAACGCTGAACGACGCTCAGATCGACTGGGTCATCGATGCTTACACGCGTGGCGTTGTGGCCGACGAGCAGATGTCGGCCCTCGCTATGGCGATTTTCCTTAACGGTATGAACCGCCACGAGATCTCTCGTTGGGCCAACGCCATGATTAACTCAGGCGAGCGTATGGATTTCCAGTCACTGCCTCGCCGCACCGCAGATAAGCATTCCACCGGAGGCGTGGGAGACAAGATCACCCTCCCACTCGCTCCCCTCGTGGCTGCTTTTGACGTGGCTGTTCCGCAGCTGTCGGGCCGCGGGCTTGGCCACACCGGTGGAACCCTCGACAAACTTGAGTCCATCAAGGGCTGGCAGGCGAACATCTCCAACGAACAGATGTATCGCCAATTAGGCACCGGGTCCGGTGCCATCATCTGCGCCGCCGGTTCTGGCCTGGCTCCGGCGGATAAGAAGCTGTATGCGCTACGCGATATCACGGCCACTGTCGACTGCATTCCGCTCATCGCCACCTCAATCATGTCGAAGAAGATCGCCGAGGGCACCGACGCCCTGATCCTCGACGTCAAGGTTGGTTCCGGTGCCTTTATGAGAAATATCGACGACGCTCGTATCCTCGCAAACACCATGGTGGACTTGGGGACCGACGCCGGCGTCAACACCGTTGCTCTCCTCACCGACATGTCGGTTCCACTTGGTTTGACCGTGGGTAACGCACTGGAGGTGCGCGAATCGGTGGAGGTCCTTGCGGGAGGAGGGCCGGCCGACGTCGTCGAACTAACGATCGCTCTTGCACGCGAGATGCTGGCCGCCGCAGGGCGTCCGGATGCAGATGTCGAGGCTGCCCTGAAGGATGGCCGCGCCATGGATAAGTGGCGCGACATGATTCGTGAGCAGGGAGGCGATCCGGATGCTCCCTTGCCGGTGGCGAAGCATCAGCAGGACGTCGTCGCCGATCGCGATGGGATTCTTACCGATCTCGATGCTCTCAAGGTAGGTGTGGCATCCTGGCGTCTCGGCGCTGGCCGTGCCCGCAAGGAGGATCCGGTGCAGGCCGGTGCCGGCATCGAAATCTTCGCGCGCCCGGGCGACGAGGTGACGAAGGGACAGAAGCTTCTCACCCTCCACACCGACACCCCGGATCGCTTCGCGCGTGCTCTTGAATCGCTTGAGGGCACCCTGGACATTAGCGAGACGGCCCCCGCCCCGCGCGCATCGGTGGTTTTGGAGAGAATCGCCCGCTAGGGGCCGACTCCGTCGTAGATTGTGTTGTGGGTCCGTAAAATACGGACTATAACGTCAAAGAAAGAAGGATATTTCATGGCTTACACTCCCGAGCAGGTTGTCCGCCTAGTCGACCACACATTGCTCAAGCCCGAGGCCACCGATGCCGATATCCGTGCGCTTGTCGATGAAGCAAAGCGTGTGGGTGCGTACTCGATCTGCGTCTCGCCC
Source organism: Actinomycetaceae bacterium (assembly GCA_039812645.1). Taxonomy (GTDB): domain Bacteria; phylum Actinomycetota; class Actinomycetes; order Actinomycetales; family Actinomycetaceae; genus Ancrocorticia. The sequence goes on along the minus strand of JBDIAV010000054.1, from coordinate 9,649 downwards.
AACAAGCTGCCCCTGCCCGCCGATATTGATCTGGGAGAGGTGAAGCTGGCCGTTGTCGCCGGATTCCCCTCGGGCGCTCATCACAGCGAGATCAAGGCTGCTGAGGCTTCGCGGGCGGTGGCTCAGGGCGCTGATGAGGTCGATATGGTTATTAACGTCGGCGATGCCGTGCAGAACCGTTTTGACGCCGTCCAGTCGGATATTCAGTCCGTCCGTGACGCGATGCCATACGGTGTGCTCAAGGTGATCATCGAGTCGGCAGCGCTCACCGACGAGCAGATCGTTGGCGTGTGCGAGGCGGCGAAGGCCGCGGGCGCTGACTTTGTGAAGACCTCCACGGGCTTCCATCCGGCTGGTGGCGCCTCGGTGCACGCCGTTGAACTGATGAAGAAGACCGTGGGCGATGAGCTTGAGGTGAAGGCATCCGGCGGTATTCGCGATGGCAAGTTCGCTGCCGAACTGCTCGCTGCCGGCGCTACGCGCCTCGGCCTATCCTCGACCCAATCGGTGTTGGACACCCTCTGAGTGGAGCAACCGAGAGGCATGTAACGGACGTTGATTCCGTGGGCCTTTCTGAGCCGATGCCTCGGGCTAGCATCTCATTTTTCATGGGATGCTAGCCCGATTTTCGTTCGTATCATGGACGTTTGATCGAGGCCAAAACAAGGCCTGAGATCATTATCTCTTCACCTGAATTCACCGGACTTCTTGGATAAACTCCCGGAACAGGGTTCTTTAGATGGACAGCGCACGAGGTTGTGTTCCGCCATCCAAAGTCTGCAGGACGCCCACCGCATGAGGTTCTTTTACCAAAGGACAATACTCACGCCGTGGAAAGAGACTGCCACTCTTAACACGCACATGTGCCCGCCGCGGGGCGAGTGCAGCCAAAAATGAGCTGCCTGCACAGAATTCAGAGAGGAATCAGTACATGGTACGTGCTAGGACACCGCATATTGACACCAAGGGAGTGGAGATCGCTGAGACGATCCTCCTTCCGGGAGATCCGCTCCGCGCTAAGTTTATCGCCGAGACGTATCTTGAGGACGCCCAGTGCTTCAACGAGGTCCGTAACATGTTTGGCTTCACCGGGACCTACAAGGGGCGCACGGTGTCAGTCATGGGGACGGGTATGGGAATTCCCTCCATCTCGCTTTACAGCTACGAACTCATTCACGACTTCGGCGTTAAAAACCTCATTCGCATCGGCACCTGTGGCGCGATGCAGCCCGAGATGGAACTGTTCGACGTTGTTATTGCGCAGGGAGCCTCCACGGATTCGAACTACGCGCATCAGTACAAGCTCCCTGGAAATCTCGCTCTTCTCTCCTCGTACCGGCTGCTGGACAAGGCCAAGCGCACCGCAGACGCGCGTGGTCAGCGCACCCACGTAGGCAACATTCTCTCCTCGGATGTTTTCTACAATGCTGATGCGGACGCAACTGCCAAGTGGCAAGCGATGGGAATTCTCGCTGTCGAGATGGAAAGTGCCGGTTTGTTCGCCAATGCCGCGGCCGCAGGTGTGGACGCTCTGGCCATGTTCACGGTGAGCGACCATCTCATTACCCATGAAGAGACCACACCGGAGCAGCGCCAAACCGCCTTCACCCGCATGATCGAGATTGCGTTGGAGTTGGCATGAGCGGGCCACGCAAGGTCTCCGACGCCGTCGCAAAGCGTGCGATCCCGATCCTCCTCACGGTTTTTGTGCTGTCGCTTGTTATTGATAACGCCTTCAAGTACGTCAACCAACCCATCGCGGATTCGCTGAACATTTCGCTGAACACCGCGGGCCTTCAGGCCACCATTCCAGGCATCCTCATTGGTATCGGCGCCGTGGTGTATTCCGCGCTTTCTGACGCGGTGAGTATCCGCAAGCTCATGATCATCGCTATTATCCTGGTGGCGATTGGATCGGTTATCGGGTTTGCGTTCCAGGGATCGTGGCCTATCGTGCTAGCAGCGCGCATCATTCAGACCACGGGCCTCGCCGCCGCGGAAACGCTATACGTCGTGTTCGTGACGAAGCACTTCACCGGCGACCGCCAGAAGACGTATCTCGGATTCAGCACGGCAGCCTTCCAGCTCTCGCTGCTTCTCGGTGTGGTGGGTGGTGGCTTCGTAGCCACGTACATCTCGTGGCCCGTCCTCTTTCTTATCGCGCTGGCGCCGCTTCTCGCACTTCCCGTCGTGATGAAGACGGTTCCGGAGGAAGAGACCACGTCGTCAAGCATGGACGTGTTTGGCCTGTTCCTCGTGGCCATTGTGGCCGGGGGCTTCATCATGTTCCTACAGAATTTCATGTGGGCCTACCTGGTGGCTGCTGTGGTGGCGGTTGCGCTCTTCGCCTGGCATATCTCGCACCATGAGAATGCGCTCATTACCCCCGCTTTCTTCGCGAATAAGCAGTACACGCTTGTGCTCGTGGTGGTGCTCATCCTTTACTCGGTGCAGCTTGGGTACACGGTGACGTTCCCTGTTCTCATGCGAGAACTGCATGGGTACGCTGAAGCGCAGTCCTCCCTCATGCTTATTCCGGGCTACATCTGTGCCATTCTTGTGGGTATTCTCAGCGGCAACATTGCGAAGGTACTCAAGACGCATACGGCGATCATGATCGCCATGCTGATGATCACCGGGGCTCTACTCCTGCCGGCGTTTGTGGTGGACGCGGGCAACTGGGTCTACATCCTCTCCATGACGATGTTCCCCGCGGGATTTGCCCTCATGTACGCGCCGCTGGTGAGTACGGCAGTACGCCGTATTCCCGCGGAGAACTCCGGTATCGCCATCGGTTTCTACAACCTCACGATTAATATGGCGATTCCGATCGGCATCGCTTACTCGTTGCGCCTTCTCTCGCAGAATCTCCAGTTTATGGGCGGTTTCGCCTCGCCCGAAGGTACCCCGTTTGCCTCGGTGTTGTTGATCCTTGGTGTTATCGCGGCGGCGGCTTTCTTGCTCTACCTCGCCGTCTCGAAGATTCTTCATAGCGACGATCCCGCCACGACGTCACCCACCAGCATTCACTGACGGTGCAGATTACTTGGTTGGCGGTGAGAGCGGGCTGTATGCCTATATAGGCACACAGCCCGCTCTCACCGCCATCGAGTGAAGCAATTCAAATCGTGGTGGCCCGGTTCCGGGAAGGGACCGGGCCACCACGATTTGTTGTCGGGTGACTTTATTTCCGACGACGACGAATTATGGCCCGGTTGCTCTAGTGTTACGAGGATTACGGCTTGACTTAGAGAACCGCGAGCTTTCGCCCGGCTTCAGTGAATGATGCCTGGGCGGCGTTACAGGCCAGTAGGTTGAGAGTCTGGTGTGAGAGAGCGGCCTCGCTGGCGCCGCGGGTGTACTCGCAGGAGAGGGTGGTGTGGCTGGTTGTGGGGTTGTCCGTATTGAGTGTGACACGAACTCCGGCTGCCAGCAGCGTATGAATCTGATGCTCCGCGAGACTCGGGGAGGCTGAGGTCTGCACGTTACTTGTCAGCGCCGTTTCCAGGGTGACACCGCGTTGCGCCAGGAGTTCCATGAGGGACGCATCTTCAGCGGCTCGAACGCCGTGGCCGATGCGCTCGGCCCCAAGCTCCGTAACTGCCAGCCTGACATTGTCGGGACCACCTGCCTCGCCCGCGTGGATGGTGACGTGCATTCCCGCATCACGGGCGCGGGCGAAGGCGGGGGCGAATTCTCCTAGCGCGATGCCGTCCTCGTTGCCCGCCATATCCACCCCACACCAGACGTCAGCGTGGGAGAGGATCGTGTCCATCTGTTCCTGCGCTGAATCGGCGCCGAGATCACGCACCACAATGGCGATTTGACCCACCGGGAGTTGGTAGGCGTGGGAGGCCCGAGTGATGCCGTCATTGATCGCCTCGGTGACTGCCCCCGCATTGAGGCCGGTCTGCGAGGTAATGAACCATGGGCTATAGCGGAACTCGACGTAGTTGAGGCCATCGTTGTATGCGTCCTCTACCGCGTGCTGACCGGCCATCTGCCAGTCGTCAAGCGTGGTGAGGTACATGGCCGCACGATCGATAAAAGTGAGATAGCTGCGCAGGGAGTCGACACTCTCGTCCGCTACTACCCGATCCAATACCTCACGCGGGGTGGTAAGAGTGGCACCGGAGCGCAACGCTGCCTCAGCAAGGTGGGAGGGCCTCAGTGCACCTTCGAGGTGGCGGTGCAGGTCAATCATGGGGCGGGGCATTGTGTTTCTCCTTGGGTGCGATGTCTCGAGACGAGATGTATCCAGAAACAAGAGGTATCTCGAAACGAGGGTGGGGATCCCACGACATCAGGGATCCCCACCCTCGCCATCTCAGGCGCGAGGTGGACTGAGAATGCCGACAGAAAGATTCCCCCAACAGACCATCGACGGAGGATGGAATCTTTCAGCCGGGTAGGATTTCTCAGTCGAGCTTCAAAGCATGAGCGACGTCGGCTTTGAATCGCTCTAGGCGTTTGTGAGCAGCAGCCTTGGCCTCCTCGAGATTCTCCGATGTATCAACGGGGACGACAACCTCCAAGTAGCACTTGACCTTGGGCTCGGTGCCGGATGGGCGGATAATGACACGATCGTTGTCCTGCGTGAACCAGGCAATGCCATCGGTGGCGGGGAGCTCGTCTGAGGCTTCGCTGAGATCCCACACGCGAGAAACCTTGGAGCCAGCGAGTTCCGCCGGTGGATCCTTGCGCACCTTGGCCATCGTGGCGGGGATGATCGAGAGATCCTCCACGCGTACGGTCACCGGGCCACTCAGGTAGACGCCGTGGCGGGCGTACAGGCGATCGAGTTCGCCGAGCATATCGGTACCCTCGTCACGCAGCTTTGCCGCAACGAACGCCAGAATGAGGCCTGCTGAGATGCCGTCCTTGTCACGTACCGTCGACGGATTGACGCAGAAGCCGATGGCCTCTTCGTAGCCGAAGACGATGCCGTGGGCACGCGCGATCCACTTAAAGCCGGTGAGGGTAGCCTGGTAATCCAGCCCATGTGCTCCTGCGATCTGCTCCAGCAGGCGGGAGGACACAATGGATGAGGCGAGGGTTGGATGTCCATCCAGCACCGCAGCACCCGAGGCCACATACTCGCCCAGGACCGAGCCAATTTCGTCACCGGAAAGTTGACGCCAGGTGTCGCCGTCTGGAACCGCCGCCGAGCAGCGGTCCGCGTCCGGATCGGAGGCAATGACAATGTCCGCACCCACGTCGGCGGCCAGCTTCTTGGCCAGATCGAGTGCTCCCAGTTCCTCCGGGTTGGGGAAAGGAACGGTGGGGAAGTCAGGATCGGGCGTGCACTGCTCGGCAACCTCGACGACGTTTTCGAAGCCCGCGCCGGAGAGAACGCGTCGCATGATTGGCGTTCCCACGCCGTGCATGGCGGTGTAGACGATCTTGAGATCACGGGAGTAGCTATCGGGGATGAGGGCCACGGTGCGATTGACGTATTCGTCGATGACCGATTCCTTAATGGTGCCGTAGCCCTCGGCCAGCGGAATCTCGTCCGCGGGGAGGGCCTGAGCGATGAGCGCAGCAATCTCGCCGTCCGCCGGAGGAACCAGCTGGACGCCCTTGCCGTCTTCGTCCGCGCAGCGGCCGCCGAGGTAGACCTTATAGCCGTTGTCCTGAGCCGGATTGTGCGAGGCGGTGACCATCACGCCGGCGTCGGCGTTGAGGTAACGCACGGCGAAGGCCAACAGGGGAGTGGGTAGTTCACGTGGCATGATGAGTGCGCGAATGCCAGCGGCAGTGGCGATGGCGGCGGTGTCCTCTGCGAACTCGCGCGAGTGGTACCGGGCGTCATTTCCAATGACCAAGAGGGCGTCGTCGCCCACTTTCTCCTTGAGGTAAGCAACCAGACCCGCTGCTGCGCGGCGCACGACGGCGCGATTCATGCGGAACGGACCGGCAGCCATGGCACCACGCAGACCAGCGGTGCCAAACTGAAGCGGGCCGGAGAAGCGGTCCGAGAGTTCGACAATCGCGGCGTCGTCGCCCGATTCAGCCTTCTCCAATAGCGCGGTGAGTTCCGCGCGATCCTCTTCGGAAGGATCGTGTGCGATCCAGTCGCGAACTTCGCTTGCGTTGTACGTCATTACTTCTCCTCGTCAATCCGGGCGATGATGGCTGCGAGCAGCTTGGAAATGCGCGGCCCTGCCTCACGGCCTGCCTCCAACACTTCGGCGTGGTTGAGAGACTGACCGGGAGCGAAACCGGCGGCGTGGTTGGTAACGAGTGAAATGCCGAGGACTTCCAAGCCAGCTTCCTTGGCGGCGATGGTCTCCAACGCGGTGGACATACCCACGAGATCGGCACCTAGAATGCGCGCCATCTTAACTTCTGCGGGAGTCTCGTAATGGGGGCCGGGGAACTGTGCATAAACGCCTTCGGGAAGGTCCGGATCGATCTTGTGCGCGAGGTCGCGCAGGCGCTGTGCGTAGGCGTCCGAGAGGTCCACGAAGGTGGCTCCCACGATGGGGGAGGTGGCAGTGAAGTTGAGGTGATCGCGGATAAGAACGGCGGTTCCCGGGCCCCACTCCGGTACTGTACTTCCACAACCGTTGGTAAGGACAGCAATCTTAGCGCCGGTGGCAGCGGCAGTGCGGACACCGTGAGCGACGGCTGCGACACCCTTGCCCTCGTAGTAATGAGTGCGGGCGCCCAGTACCAGGGCGTGATGTCCGGATTCCAAACGCAGAGTCGTGAGCACACCCGAGTGGCCCTGAACTCCAGAAACGGAGAAACCGGGGATATCAGAGGCGGGAATTTCGGCGACGGTCTCCCCAATGAGTTCCGCTGCGCCACCCCAACCGGAGCCGAGAGTTAATGCGATGTCATGATGCGCAACTCCCGTGCGCTCGGCAATAACTTCCGCTGCTTGCGCGGCGAGTTCAGCCGGTGATGTTGTAGTTTTTTCCATGAACCAACGCTACCCCGCTTCTGAGAACTGTGCATCCTGAAATTGAAACCGTCCAAAAGCCTTATCGTATCAACGACCAATTATTGAGACGTGATAAGGCCGTCAAATATCGGGGCTCTATTCGGGGCTCTATGGGGCGACGTTGGTTCAGTGGTCACACCTATGCTGGCCGACGATCAAACTGATACCTGGGTCTGCTGTCACGCTGATGGGGGACGCCTACCGGAAGTGGCGTGTTCGCTTCCGTGAAACATGCGAGCGGTAAAATTACCCCATGAACTTACCTGATGACGTCGTCGCTCTTGCTGCTTACCTCGTTGACATCCCTTCGGTGTCCGGAGAAGAAAGGGCGATTGCCGACGTCGTCGAAGAAGCCCTGCGATCCCTCCCTCACCTGGAGGTGTTGCGCGACGGCGACGCCGTCCTCGCCCGCACCAATCTAGGACGGGAGTCCCGCGTCGTTCTTGCCGGACACCTCGATACGGTCCCGATTGCCCAGAACGTCCCCGGAACTTTTACGCGGGAGGCGGCGCGGACTGATGGCACGCCGCCGGCGTCGTGCAAGATGGAGGACGCGACCACACTGTGGGGCCGAGGGGCGGTGGATATGAAAGCGGGGGCCGCGGTGTTTCTGCAGCTGGCCCGCGAGTTGACGGAGCCGCGTATGGACGTCACCTGGGCGTTCTACGACCACGAAGAAGTCGAGGCGAGCCTCAACGGCCTGGGGCGGATCCAGCGTCACCATCCCGAGTGGCTGGCGGGGGATCTTGCGGTGCTGGGAGAGCCCACGAACGGTGGTATCGAAGGCGGTTGCAACGGTACGATGCGCCTTAACCTCTCGACGCGCGGGATTTCGGCCCATTCGGCGCGGCCGTGGATGGGGGTTAACGCGGTGCATGCCCTCGGCGAGGTGCTGCGCCGTCTTGCAACGTGGGAACCGCACATTCGGGAGGTTGGTGGACTCGCGTTTAAAGAGTCGCTTCTTGCTGTGGGTGTTCGAGGAGGGGGCGCGCAGAACTCCGTTCCAGATTCGGCGACGGCGATCGTTAACTTCCGTTTCGCTCCCGACCGTAGTCCGGCGCAGGCCGAGCGGTACGTGCGCGATATCTTCTCTGATTTAGATCTGGAGATTGAGGTGAGCGACTGTGCTGCGGGCGCGTTGCCGGGCATGGACCACCCCGAATTTCAGCGCCTGAGCAAAATGCTGCAAGACACGGGGATCGGAGCTCCCACGGCGAAACTTGGGTGGACGGACGTCTCACGATTCTCAGAGCTTGGTGTTCCCGCCATCAACTGTGGGCCTGGCGATCCGACCCTGGCTCACAAGGCGGATGAAGCCTGCCCGCTCTCCCAGATAAGGAATCTTTACAGGACATTCTCTTCATGGTTGATGTGACGAAGGACTCCAACATGCAACACTAGACCCATGACTTCTCAACCACGTTTCCATCATCGCGGCCCAGCAATGCTCCGTGGGGAGCAGATTCCTGATCGAACTGCAGACGCCTCACTTCTCGCCCCCGAAGAGGGGTCAGCATGGGCGCGGCAAGATCCATGGCGTGTCATGAGGATTCAGGCAGAGTTTGTTGAGGGGTTTGGAACCCTCGCCGATATTGGGCCGTGCGTGTCTGTCTTTGGCTCCGCACGCATCAAGCGTGACGATCCAGTTTATCGTCTGACCGAGGATGTTGGGCGGCTGCTGGTTGAGGAAGGGCTCGGGGTAATTACGGGCGGCGGACCCGGCGTGATGGAGGCCGCCAACAAGGGCGCATCGGAGGCTGGTGGCACGTCCGTTGGTCTCGGGATCGAGCTTCCTTTCGAACAGGGTATGAATGACTACGTCAACCTGGGAATCAACTTCCGTTACTTCTTTGTGCGCAAGACGATGTTCGTGAAATATGCGTTGGGTTTCGTGGTGATGCCGGGTGGCTTCGGAACCCTTGATGAGCTCTTTGAAGCCGTCACTCTTGTACAAACGCGCAAAGTCTCCTCATTCCCCATTGTTCTGGTGGGCTCCGAATACTGGGGTGGACTCGTGGACTGGATCCGCGGCACCCTCATTGCCTCGGGGATGGCAAGCGACGCGGATCAATATCTGCTGACCGTAGTGGACACCGCCGAAGAAGCTGTTGCTGTTGTCCATCAGGGCATCCGTAACCTTGCCAATGCTCGGCGTGCGGAGGCGGCCAAGGAGAATGGCGGAGCGGTGCGTCCGTCGTCACGCATGCGGGGAAAGATCGTGCGGAACAATGGGAATGGTCTGGTGGGGAACGGCCCGGTGGGGAACGGATCTGCAGGGAGTGATGGAACCGGGGGCCACGGACTTACAGGCAACAGGTCTCACCCTGACTAAACGATCAACGAGACATAGGAACCGGCGTTGTTGCCCCTGCAATTTAACTGGGCGGACTCTGGTAGGTAAATCCAGACGGGCGGGGAAACTCAACAATGACCCAATTAGCGGGTTCCCTCGGTATAATGGATGTGTTGTCGGTACCACTCCGCCGACGGGAAGGAATGCAGCATGGCAGCCATGAAGCCTCGAACAGGGGATGGGCCCCTCGAAGTTGAGCGTGAAGGACGCGGCATCGTCGTCCGAATCCCCGTTGATGGCGGCGGTAGGCTCGTTCTCGAATTGAACGATGAAGAGGCAACAGGTTTGAAGGAAGCACTCGCGTCAATCGAGCGCTGAATCTGAGCAATATGCCAAGGGAGCACCCA
>JBDIAV010000053.1:0-22478 GCA_039812645.1 Actinomycetaceae bacterium | reverse complement strand
TCTCCGCCCTCGCATTGTCAGCCTGTGGCAATTCTGACTCAGGTTCCGACGCCTCCGCCGATCCGTCAGCGGCTGGTTCTGGCGGCGTCACCAAGATCGTTGTGGGTGCCAGCCCGGTACCCCATGCTGACATCCTTAACTTCATCTCTGAGAATCTTGCTGCCGACGCCGGTATCGAGATCGAAGTCAAGGAGTACAACGATTACGTTCTACCGAACGAGGACCTGCAAGCAGGCGATCTCGACGCGAACTACTTCGCAACCATCCCCTACTACGACGAACAGGTGGAGATGAAGAACTTCACCTTTGATCGCGGCGAAGGCGTGCACATCGAGCCCTACGGCATCTACTCCAACAAAATCACGGATCTCAAGGATCTCCCCGATGGCGCCAAGATCGGGATCTCCAACGATCCATCAAATCAGGCCCGCGCTCTCCAGCTCCTCGTGGACAACGGCCTTTTCACATTGAAGGATGTTCCTGTTCCGACCGTCTATGACGTGGACCAGAACCCGAAGAACGTTCAGCTGGTTGAAGCCGAAGCTCCGGCCGTTCCGAAGCTGCTCCCGGACGTGGACATCGCCGTCATCAACGGCAACTTCGCCCTCGATAACGGCCTCATCCCTTCAAAGGATGCCATTGCACTTGAATCCGCCGAGGGCAACATCTATGCCAACATCCTCGCGTGGAACACCGAGGAAGATGCGGACAAGCTCGCCGCCGTGAAGAAGCTCGATGAACTGCTCCACACCCCGGAGGTCGCCGACTACATCCGCCAAACCTGGCCCGACGGCGAGGTTATCCCAGCCTTCTGACGTCAGCCACCTTCTGACGCCAACCCAACTTTCTCATGAAAGGACACACCATGAAGCGCTTCCGCTCACTCGCCGCTCTAGCGGCTGTTTCCGCGCTGACACTCTCCGCTTGTGGAAACTCTGACTCAGGTTCGGATTCCTCCGCTGATCCGTCAGCCGCCAGCTCCGCCGGAGTCACCAAGATCGTGGTAGGAGCCAGCCCGGTTCCCCACGCTGACATCCTCAACTTTGTCTCCGAGAATCTTGCTGCCGACGCCGGTATCGAAATCGAAGTCAAGGAATACTCCGACTACGTTCTACCGAACGAGGACCTCCAAGCAGGCGACATCGACGCCAACTTCTTCCAGCACGTCCCTTACTTCGACGAAGCTGTGGCCTCAAAGGGCTACACCTTTGATCGTGGCGAGGGCGTGCACATTGAGCCCTACGGCATCTACTCCAACAAAATCACGGATCTCAAGGATCTCCCCGACGGCGCCAAGGTCGCGGTAACCAACGATCCATCGAACCAGTCTCGCGCTCTTGAGCTTCTCGTGGCGAATGACATCATCACGCTCAAGGACGTGGAGAGTCCGACGATCTACGATCTCGATAAGAACCCCAAGAACATCGAGCTGGTCGAGGCTGAGGCTCCGGCCGTTCCGAAGCTGCTCCCGGACGTCGACATTGCCGTCATCAACGGCAACTTCGCCCTGGACAATGGCCTCGTTCCCTCAAAGGATGCCCTTGTCCTCGAGTCTGGAGAAGGTAATCCCTACTCCAACATCCTCGCGTGGAACACCGAGGAAGATGCGGACAAGCTCGCCGCCGTGAAGAAGCTCGACGAACTGCTCCACACCCCGGAAGTTGCCGACTACATCAAGAAGACCTGGCCCGACGGCGAGGTCATCCCGGCTTTCTAATAGGTCATTCTTTTGAATCGGGGCGCTCACCAAAGTGAGCGCCCCTTTTTGGTGACCAGTACACTTCTACGCCCGGATCTACGGCTCGGTGATCTCAATAACCCCGTGCGCACCGCGCTCCGCATATGTCATCGCATGGTTGACGAAGGTGTAGTTACCAGGTTCGTGGGCCACAAACTCAACGAAGCCGCCCTCAGCGGGAGCCAAGGACAACACTTGCGAGCCATTGGCACCCACGGAGTCCTTTCCTGGTGCGAAGGGATCGCACTCCTCGCGCGTGAGAGAGGTGTCGGAGCAGCCACGTCGCAATTCGTAGCTGCCCTCGCGCCATACGGTGTCGAACTGGGTTCCGACAATGTGGAATGCCCACGGGATGTTTGGTCCCACGTCCAGCGCCCAGAATCGCACCCGCTCGCCCGTGTGCGCCTGCAGTTTCTGATGGTCGTACTGAAACGGGTAGCCGTTGAATGCCATCGCACTGGGGATTCCTAGCGCGAGTTGGTCCGGGTTCATGCCGTCCGCTGGATTGGCTGACCAGTACTGTTCCGACTGGATAACCACGTACTCTCGGTCAACCGGGTCAAGATCGGGAGGATCGACGACGACGGCGCCATACATCCCGTTCGCGATGTGCAAGGACATCGGCATGGTTGAGCAGTGATACATCCAGATGCCAGCACGGTTGACCTTGAACGTATAGACGAGGCTTTCGCCCGGCTCGATCGTGCGCATATTCTGATTCGGCGCAACATCCCCGGCGTGGAAGTCGATCGAGTGCCCCATTGACCCTTCGTTGATGAGGGTGATTTCGAAGGTATCCCCCACCTTGCCGTGCAGCACCGGTCCGGGGACGCTGCCGTTGAAGGTCCATACCCGCTGCACTCGCCCGGGCGCAATTTCCATGTCCTTTTCTTGGGCTCTCATCGTCACCTGGTGAAGTGTGCCTTCGGGCACCGGTTGCAGGGTGGCATCGACGGCTTCAAATCCCTCACCCGGTTCGGCCATCAGCTCGGCAGTGGTTGGCACGATAAGTGAGTCAGAGATATTTTCCGACGGCGACGCGCCTTCAGAACCGGCATGACCCGCGTGCCCTCCAGAGCTATCCGCTCCGCTGCCGCCCGCATCAACGGTGGCTTCGCCGGTGGCGCGGATGGTCATCGTCATCCCCATTTGCTTGTGCCCCACCATGGAGCACCATGCATCAAGATCGTCAGTCATGACACCGGCGTCAATTGTCACGGCGCCCCCTGGCTCGACAGGCCCCGATTCCACGCCGTTGGCGAGAACGAGGTCGTGGCGCTGGTCACCAGTGTTCTGGAAATCGATGACCAGACGGTTTCCGCGGGGCACCTCAATGGTGTTCGGGATAAAGGACATACCCGAGACGGTCATCTCGACGGAGGTTACGGGCGCGTCCGGATTATCAGCCACGGCGCCGGCGTCGATGGGGCCGCTCACACCACGCCCAGGTAGCGCGCCGACAGCTGTCACCAGGCACAACACCGCGGCAGCGACGACAGCTCCCACGCGCAGGCGAGGATCCGGCATCGGTCGTGGCTTGCCCGCCGCTTCGGCGAGCGCAGCGGCACGTCCGGGATCGTTGAGCGGCAGCTGCGCGGAGCTCGCAATACCCGGGATAGAAGCACCGGTGCCTGCACCCGTACCAATACCTGTGCGCTCGGGAACTTTCCGGCTGTGCTGACGAGCCACCGCATAGATAAGTAAACCGAAGCTGGTGATCGCCGTCGCCCCTGCAACCAACAAGGCGCCCTGGTGAACCAGCTTGGGCAATGGGAACACGGCCATCATCATGGCGCCATTAAGTAGGAAGAATCGTGCGCCGGCAGTCGGTTCCAATTCCTCTATGGTGGCGCGCAACCGCGCAGGCCCACCTCCGGCCACCACCGGCAGCAAGTATGTCAGTGAGCCGAGCACCAGTTGTAGTGCACCCGCAGCAAGGATGAGGGCGTAGGAAACCTGTGACACGTCGCGCGCCGTCGAGACGCTACTTGCGGACAATAGCTGCCACGCCCACGTCAACCCGGCAATCTGGAACCACATGGTGGCCGCACCGATTGTCCAGCCGTCCCCCACTCCAATCATCGAACCGCGCCACGTGCGGAACATTGGGACGAGAACCCCGACAACACCAGCTGCCACCCACACCGCCGCGGCGATACCCGCCGCTTTGTTCCACCCGGCAATGGAGGCGACACTACCCAGCACAATCGCACCCACCAACACGGGAAGCGTCCGCATGGCCATCGCAATCGCTCTGGGAGCCAAACGAGTCCGGGCAACCGTCGCACCAAAGGTGGCCAGCGTCCCAAGAATCGTCAATCCAAGGAATCCAAACACCATGAGAAAAACGTGGGCGAGAGACATCCCATCGTGGCGCACATGGATGGCGGGCCACGCCGTCGTCGCCAATTCAAAATCGGTGACGTCGATGGTCATCAACAGGCCAAGAATCGCTCCTACCACCAGAAGTAGTCCTCCCCAGAGGTGATATTTGAGTGTCACGGCGCCCGGCGAAACGAACGTGCCTTTCATCGCCTTACTGAGGTCGTAGGAATGCCACAGCAATGCAGCAATAATGAGTACGCTGCCCAGCGCTCCGAAAACCACACCCACGCGGCCAGAGGTTGCCAGGGCAACGGCGAGTGCAAGCGTCCCTACACAGAGCCCAATAAGCCGCGCCAGCTGCTTGTGTTGGGACTGCTTGCGGCGTGTCAGCGCATCCGCGAAGTGCCACGTCCAGACCAGGATCGAGGTACCAATGATGCCAAGGCCCGCCACATGGATGAGGTACCACGTGGGATTAGGCAGCACTCTCTGAGCAGCAACAGCCGCGATGAGCATGATGATCCAGAAGGTGGTGGCCATCCAGGTCATGCGGTGCCACGCCGATCGAGGCATTTTCACTTGTTGTCTCCCTTGAGAACGAGGGTCACTGTGGTCAGCAGGAAGGTCAGTATTGCGATCACGCCAAGAACTCCGCCAATGTTCCGGGCCACCAGTGTATCGGTGAGGTCGCCCACCACGCGCACCGCAAGGCTGGCGTGAAGCAGTACTAGCGGCAGCCACATTGCCCGGTGGTAGGACAAGGGGCGATGAACAAGCGCGGGAACGATAACAGGCGCGTGCGCAAGGATCATCGAAATGACGAACCCCAGCATGATGGCATGAACGACGACGTCGTAGCGTCCATCGTTTCTCCAATCCGCCGATACGAGAAGGACAGCCGCAGAAACTAGCGCCCAGCAGTATCCGGCGAGCATAGCGGCAGCCATAAAACGAGGAGCTCCGTTAGCTCGAATGGTCCTCCGTGCAACGTCCTGCGTCACCGTCAGCAGAATCAACAGGGTAATCGCTACCCCAACTCCACGAACGGCGATGGGCGAGAGCGTCGCCCACGCCGTCGTGCCGATGAGAAGCAGCGCCGCCCAGAGGATGGATTCTTCACCGTCACGCCCCAGGAAGGCGATGCGTGCAAGTTCCAGGCGCTCCCCGATGATAGTGAGGAGAAGGAAGGCAACCCACCACAGCACGATGTCCTCGGGGAGCAATCCACGGGTGTAGGCGAGTGCAGATGCGAGGGCGGCAGCAGCCCCGAGCCCCTGCACAATCACCGCGATCGCGCTCTGCCTTCGGTAGACAGCCACATAGATGAGGACGAGCGTGCCAGTGCCAAGGATGAAGAACCCACCCGAGATGGCAAGAGGGGCGCCCAACAGGATCGCAAGGGCGCCGCACGCCGTTCCCAAAGGCGCCAACCCGGCCCACAGTCGGCGCAGTGCCACGGCCCGTTCCAGTCCTATTGCGGTGGAAACGAAACCGAGAACCATGAGGGAGCCGTGGTTGTCGGCGAGACCAGCGATAGTCCACGGACTCCACACGCCTAGGCGTAATAGACCAGCTGACAATCCGGAGAGAATGCTGAGTCCGGCCAGGGCCAGAACCACTAAACGCGGCCATACTGGCTGCTGAGAAGCCAGTGAGGCGCTGGCACGGACTCGAGACATTTTCTTTTTCACGGAATAAAGCGTATAAATTAATTCTGTCAGAACCAACCGACTGACGTCCCATCACCGAGAATGAGGAACATCTCATGGCAGACTGCACCTGCAATCACACGAACCTGCTGGCTGAGGAAATTCTTGACGCCACCGTCATCCCCCATACGTTCCGCCACGCCGCTATCCTCGGGGCCCTCGCTGCTACCCCCGTCGGCGGCACGCTCCTCCTCAAGGCACCTCACATGCCCACACCGCTCATCGCGCAGGTCGCCGAGTTGGACGGCGAGTTCAGCCATGAAGTAGTTCAGGACGGCCCCGAGGCATGGCTTATTCGTTTCCATCACGACTCCTGAACCACGTTCACAGCGGACAAACCTCTCCCTAAGGACGTCCGGACGTTCCACCTTATGGACGGCCTGGCACCACCATCTGGAAACCACCCAAGATACTTGCATGACTGTTAGCAACGCATTGCGACCACCTGTCCGTACGAGTCGTACGTCAGTGGTTTGCCGAATGCGTATGTCCTCAATGATGAAGATGCAGGAGGTCGCGCCGTCACGTCAGGCGGTGCGTCGGTGAGTATTCCAGCTAACTCCACAGGCCGAGGGCTACGCACCCTTTCTTTTGAGGTGATGCCCCCGCGGCGCCCCAACCTCGCCCCAAAGTTCTGGGGAACCGTCGATAAACTTCTCCAAACAGAGCCAGATTTTATTTCCGTCACCTACGGCGCCGCCGGGCAGGATCGCTCCTCGGCGCGTGCCGTGGTGCGCAGGCTTGTCCGCGACACCCCTGTCCAGCCAATCGCTCACCTCACGTGCGTGGGGGCGTCCCGCGCCGAGGTGGCGTCCGTTGTGACGGACTACCTCGATTCGGGCGTCCGAACATTTCTTGCGCTACGTGGTGATCCTCCCGTCAACTATCCCGACTGGCGGCCGCAACCGGGCGGTCTGGCATCGGCAACAGAACTCGTCACCCTGATTCGCGCTCTCGAGCGGCATCGCACCACGACGGAGCCTGGTGCCGCCCTACGCGCGGCGTTTAAGCCCCTGACGATTGCCGTGGCAACATTTCCTTCGGGTAACCCCGAAGTGGGAACAACACCCGAGCAAGAAATCGAGCGTCTCCTCGTCAAGCAGGCAGCCGGTGCAAACTTTGCAATCACGCAGCTCTTCTTTGATGCCGAGGCGTATGTCTCGTTCACGGAAAAGGCACGTGCCTACGGCGTAACGATACCGATCGTGGCGGGAATCTTGCTTCCCACCGATCCCACTCGTCTCGCTCGGGTCGCTGACCTTACCAAGGTTCAGGCGCCCACGTTCCTCCTGGACGATCTGGCAGCGGCCCATGACGAGCAGGATCTGTATTTGCGCGGAATCAAGCACGGAGTGGCACTGGCCCGCAACATTCTCGATGCAGGCGCTCCAGGCGTACACCTGTACACCTTCAACAACGCCCAACCCGCGCTGGATTTGCTCGACCAAGTACCGGAGTTGACACCTCTCCCGTGACACCTCTCGATACTGGACGAACAACAGTCCGCTCGGAGGGCATTCATTTCATCACCTGTCATTTCACCACCATTTCCCACACACTTGGCGCGGCGTGAGCCGACGCAAGGACTCGGTGCGAACCGAACCCGACTAGAAAGAAGGAAACATGGCAATCACGCCTTTCCCCACGGCCACGATTCTCGGCTACCCCCGAATTGGCCGTCACCGCGAGCTCAAGCGCGCCCTGGAGGCATTCTGGGCTGGCCGCTCATCCGAGGCAGAACTCACCGCTGCCTTCAACCAGCTTCGTCAGGCCAACTTCGATTGTCTTGTCGAGCTCGGCCTGTCCCGCGATGACGCCTCGATTCCCGAGAACTCGGCGCTCTACGACCAGGTTCTCGACGTCACCACCTTCCTTGGTGCCGTTCCCGCTCGCTTCGCGGGCAAGAAGGGCCTCGATCTGCACTTCTCGCTCGCTCGCGGCGACAAGGACGTTCCCCCGCTCGAAATGACCAAGTGGTTCGATACCAACTACCACTACCTCGTGCCTGAGATCGGCCCGGACACCACCATTTCCTTTGCCGACGACCTGCTTGTGCAGCGCTTCGTTTCCGCCAAGGAGTCCGGCACACTAACCCGTCCTGTCATCGTCGGCCCCGTCACCTACTTGGCTCTCGCCAAGGCTTCTGACGACGCCCCCGAGGGTTGGTCGCCGCTTTCACGTATCGACGACGTCGCCGCCGCCTACCGCGAGCTGTTTGCCGCGTTGGCCGCCGTGGGCGCCCCGTGGGTCCAGGCTGACGAACCAGCCCTGGTGTCCGACAACCTGTCCGTGTCCCGCGAGCAGCTTGCTGAGCTGGCCGGCCACGTGTGGACCGAGCTGGCCTCAGCCGAGGATCGCCCGGCCGTACTAGTGACGCTCCCCTACGGTGATGGACGTGTGGCCCTACCCGCGATCGCCGACTCCGGGGTGGAGGCCGTACAGCTGGATCTGGTTCGTGGCAAGGCTCCTGAGGCCGGCGCCGTCGACCTCTCCGGTGTCACCCTCGTTGCCGGCCTCGTTGACGGCCGTAATATCTGGCGCGCCGATCTCGAAGCCGCCAAGTCCACGCTGGAGGGCCTCGAGGCTCTCGGTGCTGGTGCCCTCGCCGTGGGTACCACTAACTCGCTGCAGCACGTGCCGCACGATACCGCGCTGGAAAACTGGGACGACGCCGAGCTCAACCGCAACCTGCACGAGTGGCTCGCCTTCGCCGATCAGAAGGTCATTGAGGCTACGGTGCTTGCTCGCGGCCTCAAGGATGGCTGGGATTCGGTGGCTCAGGAACTTGCCACCGCCCGGACCGCACTGGCCGCTCGAGCTATCGCCCCGGGGGTGCGTCGCGAGGATGTTCGCAGCCGTACCGCTGCCCTGACGGATGCCGACCGCACTCGCCTTCCCTTCGCCGAGCGCGAGCCGATCCAGGCTGAGAAGCTGGGGCTGCCGCTGCTACCCACCACCACTATCGGTTCCTTCCCTCAGACCACCGAGCTGCGTAAGGCTCGCGCCTCGCTCGTGCGCGGCGAGATTGACTCCGCCGCCTACACCGAGCGCATGCGCGACGAGGTGGCCTCGGTCATCAAGCTGCAGGAGGATCTGGACATCGACGTGCTGGTGCACGGCGAGCCCGAGCGCAACGACATGGTGCAGTACTTCGCCGAACAGTTCGATGGATTTGCCGCCACCGCCAACGGCTGGGTGCAGTCCTACGGCTCGCGTTGTACACGTCCTTCCATCCAGTGGGGTGACGTTGCTCGTCCGAAGCCGATGACTATCGAGTGGGCCACCTACGCCCAGTCTCTGTCCGAGCGTCCCGTCAAGGGCATGCTCACCGGCCCGGTCACCATTCTCGCGTGGTCTTTCCCCCGCATCGACATTCCGCTGGGTGAGTCTGCCGACCAGATCGCTTTGGCTCTGCGCGATGAGGTAACCGATCTCGAAGCCGCTGGCATCGCCATTATTCAGGTGGATGAGCCTGCTCTGCGCGAGCTACTTCCGCTGGACGCTGATCGCCACGGTGACTACCTCGACTGGTCTGTTGGCTCGTTCCGCGCCGCCACCGCTGGTGTTCGCCCGGACACCCAGATCCACACTCATCTCTGCTACTCCGAGTTCGGTCAGATTATTGACGCGATCGCCGGCCTGGATGCCGACGTCACGTCGATTGAAGCTGCCCGCTCACGCATGGAGGTGCTCCCGGAGCTCGCCGAGAACGGATTCTTCCGTGGCGTGGGCCCGGGCGTGTGGGATATCCACTCCCCACGTGTTCCTTCCGTCGAGGAACTCGTTGAACTTATTACTGAGGCCGTCCGGTCTGTCCCAGCAAACCGCCTGTGGGTCAACCCGGATTGTGGTTTGAAGACCCGTGCCTACCCCGAGACGGTAGCTTCGCTGACGAATCTCATGGCCGCCACCAAGCAGGTCCGCGAGACACTCTGACGCGAGCCTGAGAGGCACTACCCTCCCGTGACCACGTGTCGCGCTTGAGGTATCTGGTGAAGTCCACGGTGGGCCCCTTCATGAAGGGGCCCACCGCCGCAATCAGCTTGCAGCCTCAGCCCTCTCACTACCCGCTGCAGCGGTGCCGCGCCAGGTGGGATTATCCCTCGCCAGATCGTCGAGTGCCCCCTCAAAAGCCTCAAAGAGGACGTCAAGATCCTCTTCGGTAATCGTTAAGGGCGGCGAGAGCCGCACCGTCGATCCGTGCGTGTCCTTTGCCAGCACCCCGCGGTGCAACAGCGCCTCACAGAGTGCCCTACCGGAACCGAGGCGGCGCGCGATAGTCACGCCACTCCACAGACCCACGTGCGTGTACGCCGAGATTCCTTTGTTTTTAGCCACAAGTTTTTCCATGCGCTCTTTGAAGAGCGGGCCCATAGTTCGCGCGGCTTCCTGATAGGTACCCTCAGCCAGTATTCGCACAACCTCCAGCCCTACAGCTGCCGCCAGCGGGTTACCTCCAAAGGTGGACCCGTGCTGCCCAGGCTCCAGGACTCCAAGGATATCGCCACGGCCCACAACCGCCGAGACTGGAACGATGCCCCCGCCCAGTGCCTTACCAAGCGTCATAAGGTCTGGCTTGACCTCCCACAAATCGCAGGCGAAAGTTGTGCCAGTCCGCCCAAGTCCGGATTGAATCTCGTCGGCAATCATCACAACGTTGTTGGCCGTGCACAGATCGCGCACACGCCGCATGAAACCATCCGGGGGAATAACCACCCCCGCCTCACCCTGGATGGGCTCCACCAGCACCGCAACGGTGTTGTCGTCCATAAGCGAAGCCACCGAGTTAGCATCCCCAAACTTCGCCTGGCGGAATCCTGGTGTGTATGGCCCGAAATCATCTCGAGCGTCCGCGTCACCGGAGAACGAAATGATGGTCGTGGTACGTCCATGGAAGTTGTTATCCATGACGATAATGTTCGCCTGGTCCGCTTCCACGCCCTTAACCCGATAACCCCAGGCGCGCGCCGCCTTGATGGCACTCTCCACCGCCTCAGCGCCTGTATTCATAGGAAGAACCAGATCGGCTCCGGCCAGCTGCGCAAGTTCTCTCGCAAAATCGGTGAGCTTATCGTTATAGAAGGCTCGCGATGTCATCGTGAGACGGTCAAGTTGTTTCCGCGCAGCTTCGATGATGCGCTCATTTCCATGACCGAAATTCAAGGCAGAATACCCCGCGAGGCAATCGAGATAGCGCTTCCCCTCGATGTCCTCAACCCATGCACCGTGGGCTGACGATATGACAACGGGGAGCGGATGATAGGTCTGGGCAAGCCACTTTTTGTCTTCGGCAACGGCTGCCGCGGTGGGATTCAGAGACGATTCAGTTCCAGGTGTTGCTGGAATCCGCGATTCCTGCTGCATGCTCATGTGATCCATGCCTCAGTCTATCGTGGATGCCGTCCGAGTTTCTTCAGTATCGGTCACGATTAGTCAGTATCAACCGCGATCAGATTATCCGCGAAAATTCTCCTTGCAGACCTACCGGCTGAAACCCAAGGCGCGCATTGACGTCCACGAGCATAACGTTGGCAGGATCTATGCCAGTAGTCACTGTGCGGACATTCGGATGGTTAGCGATGACAGACAAAATATTTGTTGCTTTCATCGCCATTCCCAGGCCTTTTCCGCGCGCGTCAATGCGCACGACCGTCCCGGATTGAAGAAGGCGTGTTGGTGAATCAACCTGAGAAATGAGGGAGGTAAAACCTACCACTTCACCATTGGGGTCGATCGCCGCCGTCGTAAAGGATGGTGACCCACCAGCCACGTTGTACTGGTCCTCCCGTTCAAGAGTTTCAACCGTCCAATACTCCGTGCGCGACTGTTCAATAGCGGCCTGCTGTTCGTCCATTTTGTATCGGCGGCGCAATGCGGCGATACCGGGCAAAAGTTCCTTTGGAGATAGCCCTTCCCATGAGGCTAGCCGGTAGCCCGGCACCTGGCTGAGAGGAACGAGGCGCTCCTGCAACTCCTCGTGGTCCGTCACATCCCAGGCGTAATCTTCGTAGACGTTCGTCATCACGAACCCGTTGTCCGTTAAGAAGCTAGCCGCCGGAGACTTGAGAAGATCGTCCGGAGAGAGTGTTCCCCCATCAAATGGCTTGTACACCCGGCAGGTCAGCCGCTTAGCTCCCTTACTCTTTGCCTGTCGCGTCACCTCGTCCAACAGGAGTCGTCCGTATTCGCGTCCCCAGCTTTCCGGATGGACGACGACGTCAATCCACGCCTCCGAGCGTTCCTTCTGCTGCTGAGCCATACGCAGATAGCCATAGCCCAGAATCTTGGCAGGATGCCCCGGGCCAATCATGGCAATGGGGGCATCGAAGTTGCGGTCCGCAGGATTACTGAGAAGGTAATAGTGACGCGTGAAGATAACACGGCGTGAGTATGACGCGGAGATCTCTCGGGCGGTCCGCAGTGTCGAGCGGCCGGCAAGACCAATCTCATAACGCGTGCGGTTCAGGTCTTCCACCGCCTCAAATTGCCCAAGAGGGTCATCGCCGGGGAACGAAGGCAGGGGAATCTCAGTGACACGCATGTGCTAACTCTGGCACCTTCATGGCTTGGGCGTGAGCGTTTTTCATTATGTGTTCGCCACATCTACGAGGGCATTTGCTCACACATACAGAACGAGAAACGGTAAACAACAACGAGAGTCCACAGACGTGAGGTGCTGAAATGATGAGAGCCTATGCAGTGTGCCCCCTATCGGATGATCCCGATAGGGGGCACACACTGTGAAGGACTCGGCCACGGTGGTGTTGGGCCGAGCTTTAGCACATAAATCAGTACTTGAGCTGACGCTTGAGACCAGCGCGCATACGCTCCTTGTTGACGGCAGCGACAGCAATCAGCGGAACGCTCGCCGGGCAAGCCTGCGCACACTCACCAAAGTTGGAGCATGGACCGAAGGTCTCTTCCGCGGCCGACACCATAGCCTTGGCACGACGGTCGCGCTCCTGGCTCGGAAGCGGAAGCATCGCCAGATGCGTGAGCTTAGCTCCAAGGTAGAGATGAGCCGCACCGTTGGGACAGGCCGCAACACAGGCTCCACAGCCAATGCAGGCCGCGAAGTCGAGTGCGGTCTCCACCGTGGTGTGATTGACCGGCTGGGTATCCGCGTCAGGAGCCGTACCCGCGTCAATAGCCACATGACCACCAGCAATAGCGATGCGATCAAGCGCGGAACGATCCACCATGAGGTCACGAACCACCGGGTAGGAAGCCGAGCGCAGCGGCTCGAGGCGAACCGTCGAGCCATCCTTAAATCCACGCAAGCGCTGATGGCAAGCCGGGGTATTACGTTCTGGGCCGTGCGGGACACCGTTCACGGTCAGACCACAGGCACCACAGATTCCCTCGCGGCAATCGGACTCAAAAGTGATCTGCTCACGGCCTGAATTGACGAGTTCTTCGTTGAGACGGTCGAGCATCTCTAGGATACTCATCGACGGCTCGAGGCCGTCCATCTCGTGGCGCTCCCAGGTTCCCTGAGCCGTGGCAGAGGGCTGGCGCCATACTTCGAGAGTCAGTTTCACTTGTAGCTCCTCGTTGCCATGGGAACTGCCGTGTAGATCAGCGGTTCCACGTGTCGGGTAAAGGTCAGTGGGACGGTGCCCTGAGCCGAACCCGCAGGGCTTTCGGTCTGCCATGCGGAAACGAAGGTCCAATGCTCGTCGTCACGCTTGGCCTCGCCGTCGTCCTGGTGCTCCACTCGGAAGTGAGCGCCCGCAGACTCCTCGCGGTCAAGAGCATCAACGCACATCAGCTCTGCCAGCTCCAGGAAGTCGGCAACTCGGCCAGCCTTCTCGAGAGTCTGGTTCACCTGGGAACCAACGCCGGGCACGGACACGTTCTTCCAGAACTCGTCCCGTAGGGCACGCACTTCCTCACGTGCCTTGATAAGACCGTCCTTGGAGCGCCCCACGCCACAACCACGATAGAGAATCTCACCGAGTTCACGATGGAACTGGGTCGGGCCCTTGGTTCCCTTGACGTCTAGCAATGCCTGCGTGCGTGCATTCACACGCCCGAGGGCCTCCTGGACCGGTGCAGAATCCGCTGCGGGCAGCGCCTCGTTGAGATGGTCAGCGAGGTAGTTCGGGACGGAGAACGGGAGGGTAAACCAACCGTCAACGCAGGCCGAGAGCAACGAGTTTGCGCCGAGCCGGTTCGCGCCGTGGTAGGCCCATCCAGCCTCACCACCAACAAACAGGCCGGGGATGGAACTCATCTGGTCAAAGTCAGTCCACAGGCCGCCCATGGTGAAGTGAGCGCCCGGTGCGATACGCATGGGAACTTCGTAGGGATCTTCGCCGGTGGCATGCTCATACATGGTGAAGAGGTTGCCGTAGCGCTCCTTGATGGTGTCCTTGCCCAGACGTGCAATGGCATCCTTGAAGTCAAGGTAGACCGAGTTCTTCAACGGGCCGACGCCATGCCCCGATTCCAGCTGCTCGGTGGCAGCTCGCGAAGCGATGTCGCGGGGGCAGAGGTTGCCGAACGCCGGGTACTTACGCTCCAGGTAGTAATCGCGCTCGCTCTCGGGAATCGAGTTCGGATCGCGATCATCGCCGGCCTTCTTGGGAACCCAAATACGGCCGTCGTTACGGAGCGACTCGGACATCAGAATCGTCTTCGACTGCCACTTCGAGTTCACCGGAAGAGCGGTGGGGTGGAACTGAATCATGCTCGTATGAGCCATGTAGGCACCGTGGCGATGTGCACGCCATGCCGCCGAGGCGTTCGAATTGAGGGCCAAGGTGGAGTGGAAGTAGACCGAGCCATAGCCACCGCTCGCGAGAACGACGGCGTGCGCAGGAATCGCCTTGACCTCACCCGTGACTAGATCACGGATAACAACACCGCGGGCGCGGCCATCGTCCATGATGAGGTCGAGCATCTCGGAGCGAGTGTGCAGCGTGATCGTTCCACGGTTCACCTGGCGCAGCAGCGCCTGCGCTCCTGCCAGCTGCAGCTGCTGGCCTGTCTGGCCTCGGGTGTAGTAGGTACGGGACACCTGGACGCCACCGAAGGAGCGGGTAGCAAGAGTGCCACCGTACTCACGGGCGAACGGGGCGCCAATCGCATTCATATGGTCAATGACTCGCACAGACTCTTCGGCGAGGCGGAACGCTTCGGCCTCACGGGCGCGGAAGTCACCACCCTTGACGGTGTCCTTAACGAAACGGTAGATGGAGTCGCCGTCGACCTTGCGGGCCCGAGCAGCGTTGATTCCGCCCTGCGCCGCAATCGAGTGGGCTCGACGTGGTGCGTCGTGGAAGGTGACCGAATGGACGTTGTAGCCCTGCTCGCCGAGCGCCGCGGCCACGCCACTACCGGCAAGTCCGGTGCCAATGACGACGACGGTGAACTTACGCTTGTTGAGCGCACCCACCAGCTTGTAGGCGTCACGACGGCGATTCCACGCGGTGGCCGGATCACCATCAGGGACCTTGCCATCCAGAACAGTGCCGTTGGAAGCACCGGTGACAGTTACACGAGGCGCAACGAAAGGCTTCTTTTCAGCTTCTGCCACCGAAGCCTCGGCCACGGGGTTCTTACGGAAGATATTGCTCATGATATGACTCCAAACTGCACCGCGAGCGGGATGGACGCATTACCCAGCAGGATGACCAGAGCGACAAGGCCGGCGACAATCGCGGCAACCATGCGCAGGCGGTATCCCATGGCGCCCAGGTCTTGGACCACCGTGGTGATGCCGTGAGCCACATGGAAGGAGACGAGCGCCATAGCAATGACGTAAATGGCTGCCATCCAGGGACGTGAGAACGAAGCAACGAGATTGGCATATGCCTCAGGACGCGTACCCTCGGGATGCTGGAATACCTCCGTAGCAACGGGGTGCAAGCCAATCGTCAGATCAAGAAGATGGATGATCACGAAGGCCAGCAAGAACACGCCGGTAATTGGCATGAGACGAGCCGAGAAGGACTGGAAGCCAGTCCGCGCTGCCTTGATTGATGCGCGATACGGTCCGCGAGCCTTTCGTGCACGTGCCCACAACATGGTTCCGGCGACGATATGAACTAGGAACGAAGTCCCAATCACAATGCGGAACAGCAGAAGTACAAGCCCTTCGGGAAGGAAGGGGGCAAAGGCAGTCCGCAGCCACTGAGCATAATCATCAAAATGCTCGGCGCCGGTGTACACCTTCAGGTTTCCAAATAGATGCACCAGCACGAAAGCCACTAGGATCGAGCCGGTAATTGCCATGGCCACCTTGAGCATCCAAGTTGCTGGACGCGGCGGCGATGTTTGTGTCGTTGTTGACATCGGTGTCCTCCTCTTTCACGAGGCTACTTCATATCCACTGTGACTTTCCTATTGGAAGGCCGCGAACAACACAGCAGCTTTAGAGCCTGAGTCACAAATAGCGTTACGTTCGTACTTTAGTCCCAAAGCACCATGTCAGAGAGCCAGAATTAAGTAAGTGTTCCCTTGTGAAATAGGGTAGTCCGCGAGATCCCGATCGTCTCGCCAAAACTGCCGGTCTTTCGCGCAAAAGTGGAGTCGTTCGATTCAACACATCGCTCCTCCTTCTCCCCCTTTTTGGTATTTTTCACGGATCGTTGGAAAGCTCTTCCCAGCACTTTCTCAGGGTGGGATTTTGACCGAAAACCCTGCGCTAAGTGGTCAGACCATGGAATACTCAACGGATAAATGTCCCACATATGTATGTGTCAGACATTGCAGCTTTCACACGAGGAGGACCCATGCTGATCGGCATTCCCACCGAGATTAAGAACAATGAGAACCGCGTTGCGGCCACGCCTGCGGGTGTGGCCGAACTGGTCGCCCACGGACACGAAGTAATCGTCCAGGCCGGCGCTGGCGAGGGAAGCTCTTTCCCCGATACCGAATACGCCTCCGCCGGAGCACACATCGTCGACGATGCTACAACGGCCTGGTCCGCTGAACTCGTCCTCAAAGTTAAGGAACCGATCGCTTCTGAGTATGGATACCTGCGCGAAGATCTCACGCTTTTCACCTACCTGCATCTAGCCGCCGATCCCGACCTCGTGGAAGCTCTCGTCGAGCATAAGACGCTCGCAATCGCCTACGAGACGGTACAGCTCAAGGACCGCTCCCTGCCCCTCCTTACCCCAATGTCCGAGGTAGCGGGAAGCCTGGCGGCCCAGGTGGGCGCCATGCAACTCATGAGTTCCAACGGTGGCCGCGGCCTTCTCCTCGGTGGAGTTCCCGGCACCCCCAAGGGTAAGTTCGTCGTCATTGGCGGCGGAACAGCAGGCGAATACGCCGCCCGCTTGGCCCTCGGCATGGGCGCCAAGGTGACGATTCTCGACATCTCGCTCCCCCGCCTCCGCCAGCTCGATGCCGAGTTCAATGGTCAGGTGACCACCCTGCGTTCCTCGCCCTACGCGGTAGCCGAACAGGTGGCGGATGCGGACGTCGTCGTCGGCGCCGTTCTTGTTCCTGGCGGTGCCGCACCCAAGCTGGTAACCAACGAGATGGTAGCTACAATGAAGCCCGGCTCGGTTCTCGTGGACATCGCCATCGACCAGGGCGGATGCTTCGAGGATTCTCGTCCCACCACCCACTCCGATCCGACCTTCCGAGTCCACAACTCGTTGTTCTACTGCGTGGCAAACATGCCCGGCTCCGTGCCCCGTACCTCGACGATCGCGCTCACCAATGCCACGCTCCCGTATGCGCTAGAAATTGCCAATCTCGGACCGCAGCAGGCCATTGAGGATGACCCGGCCCTTGCCAAGGGTGTCAACACCCAGGCCGGAAAGATTGTGAACCAGCCAGTAGCGGAAGCCTACGAGGCACTGCGCGGCTGAGACGACCAACTCCGGAAGAGCTGAGATCAGCTTCATAGGGGAAATCGCTCCGGTCTTGTGCGGACTGAGCACCCCATTCCCGCTAGGCCCGCTGTTCAGATCATGTGAACAGCGGGCCATTACTTTGAGAGTTCGTCGGTAGCGACGACGTCGTCACGGAGCAAGTTCCGTTCCGGCCCTCCGCCCGAGCACGCGCGATACCAACGCCGCCACCAAGAGGATCAGGGCCAGCGCACCAAAAACGACGTGCAGTCCCGTGTCGAGGTCAGGGCGAGGTGCCTGCGCCGGACCACCAACCACGACGGCAAAGAATGATGCTATAAGGGAAGCCCCGATCACCTGCCCGATACTGCGCGAGAGACTGAGTAAACCGGCAGTTGTACCGCGGCACACGCCTGGAACCTGGCGCATTACCTGAGTGTTATTGGCTGCCATGAAGAGCTGATATCCCGGCGCAAGCAGTACCGTACCCGTGAGGTAGCCGGGTAACCCGATCAATGGTGGAAGGACGGCGAAAGCGGAAGCTGCCACAGCCATGAGAAGAATTCCCAAGGTCAACAATCGCTCAGGCGTGCCTCGATCCACAAGACGCCCAGCAAGGACTCCCACACAGACCGACGTGAGTGGACCGGCCGACATCGCCACGCCCATCGCCGCCGTCCCCAACCCCAGTGCCCCAGTCAGGTAGAACGGGCCTACCACGAGAGTGCTCATCATAATGGCTGCCACGGTGACATTCAGCAACGCCCCACCTGCTACCACCGGATGACGAAGCATATCCGCGGGCAGAATTGGGTGAGACGCCCGCCGCTCGATCAGAACGAGAAACACCAACAACATTAATGCTGTAAGAAGCAAACCAAGAAGCGGCAGAAAGGCCATCTTAGCTGTCGTGAAGACGAAGGACAGAATGGCGATCAGGGCAACGAGTGTGGCCGTCCCCAGCAGATCGAAGTCGGACCGCGTGCGCTGCCTCGTGGATCTCACCATGCTGTCTTTTCGGTTCTCTCCTGCCCCCATCCACAACAACGCACCGAGCAGGACAAGAGCCAGCGGCAGCATCGCCCAGAAGATCGCCGGCCATCCCCACACCCCTATGAGGAGACCTCCCAGGGCCGGACCGGATGCCGTGCCTATAGCCATCGCCGTGCCCAGGGTTCCCATCACAATACCCGAGCGTTCAGCAGGTACCTTGTCGCGAACGAGGGCAAGGGGAAGAGCCGTCATCGACGCCGCCCCCACACCCTGCAAGACGCGGCCGAGAATAAGAATCCAGATGGTCGGGGCAAGAGCGCACAGCACGCTTGCCCCGCCAAAAAGAAGCAGACCGCCCTGGAGTACGCCGATCCGCCCCAGCAGGTCGCCGAGATACCCTACCACCAGGCTCGCCGCTGTCAGGGCGAGGAGGTAGGACACCACAGCCCATTGGGCATGTGCTGTGCTCCCCGCCCAGCCCGCCATCTCGGGCAGCGCGGCATTGACCGCGCTTGTTCCCCATTGGGCAGATGCGGTACACATTGCCAAAACTGCAATGGTGGGAAGCAGATGCTGTTCCCTCTCCGGAGTCATTCTTCGTGTTATCACCATGTATCTACCATGCGGGAGCACACATCCCTCCAACAACAGCTGTTGCTAAACATGGGACAACCTGCTGCAATGGACGTATGGTGCACAATGACCCGGAGATCGCCGCCGCGCTCCACAGTGTTGGTCCGCGTATTCAAGCTTTACGCGAGAGGCGCGGGCACACTCTCGCCGATATCTCACGACTCACCGGTTTCTCCACAAGTACCCTGTCGCGTCTAGAGACAGGACAGCGTAAGGCGAGTTTGGAACTGCTCCTCCCCCTCGCCCGCATCTTCAATGTTCCTCTTGACGATCTTGTGGGCGCTCCAGAAACCGGCGATCCCCGCGTCAGGTTGCGCCCGCGCCGAGTCAATGGACGTACCGTTGTGCCACTGACGCGCCAAGCATCGAGTAGTCACGCTTGGAAGATCATCGTCCCCGCCGTCGAAACGACGCCTTCGTTAACAACCCATGAGGGTACAACCTGGATCTATGTACTCTCGGGTGTGCTACGACTCGTCGTCGACAGCGAGGAATGGTCACTGGAAGCTGGAGAAGTTGCCGAGTTCAGCACCGAAATTCCGCACTGGTTTGGTAGCGACGGTTCCCACGAGGCTGAGATCCTTACGATCTTTGGACCGGAAGGCAGATCCTCAACCAATCACGGGGCGAAGACGAGCATGCCCTGTCTTGAGGGGCACGGTGCCGCAGAAATTTAGTGCACGTTCCGCGTGCTTTGTCTGATCGCCCAGCACACTCCTGCGGCGACTACACCTCCCACGGCATACCAGCCAAGATCTTGCGCGTTGAACGTGGAGCCCAGCACCCAACGCGCCGGAGGTACGTGGGTCACAATGCTTCGCGGAATATCGGTGAGCTGGAGAAGTTCAATCGCCGTACTGAAAAGGAATCCACAAAGTCCCGCGATACGCGCCGACGTCGTCGGACGTAGTACAAGAACCAGCAACGCAATCATCACAGTGTAAAGAATTCCTCCGAGGGCGTCGCCCACACCGGGAATGCCACGCGTGAGGATACCTAACAGTACGGTTACCAGGAGCGCAAGGATACTGAGTACTCGCGTTGACATCAAAGAATTTCTCACAGCAGCCGGAGGGTTGACGTCAGGAAGCGACAACTGTCACGGGAAAGGTACCGGTCTCACGCGACTCAGCTTTCCTCTCCGCGACCGCTACGCCTGCGGATTCGACGTCGGTCTCGACGACGACGGCGTCCATCACGTCACCTTCTGCGAGCGATTCCGGGTGCTGATCCTCGACAGCCGACGCGCCGTCGTCGGCCTGATTCAACGATTTCTTCGCCATAATCCACGATGGGATAAGCAGGCAACTGGCGGCGATCCAGGCGAGCGGAGTACCCCAGACCACACCGGTGAAGCCGAAAAGGTCACCGAGCACAATGGCCGCGGCAACGCGCATGCCCAGTTCCAGAAGCCCCGAGACAGTCGGGACAAGGGTGCGGCCCAAGCCTTGTAGAGCATTACGAGTAATAAAGAGGAATCCAAGCACCACGTAGAGCATGCCGTTGATGACAAGATACTCGTGAGCCATCTCGACAACGATCTGTGCCTCGCCGCCCACGAACATCCGCAGAATCGGTTCACCCAGGGTAATGAGAGTGATGGACATGACCACTGAAATGCCCACCGAGATCATCAAAGCCTGGCGCACTCCCACTCGGATTCGCTCCATGTGGCCCGCACCGTAGTTCTGCGCCACAAAGGTAGCCACAGCAAGGCCAAGCGAGGCCAGGAAGAATACCGCCAGGCCATCCACGCGCATGGCGGTCGTGTAGGCAGCCACGGCATTGGTGCCGAGCATGTTGAGGCGGACCTGAACAGCCAACGTACCAATGGCAACAATGGACATCTGGAAGCCCATCGGCAAGCCAATGCGAAGATGCTTGCCAAGAAGCGCACGATCCACCTTCCAGTCACTCTTACGAGTATGCAGGACGGGGATGGAGCGCATGAGATAGACCAGACACGCGATCACCGAGATGAGCTGGGCAATAACTGTTGCGAGGGCTGCACCGGCCACGCCGAACTCAAGGAACTGAACGAAGAGCACAACCAAGCCCACGTTAATGAGACAGGCGATTGTCAAAAATACTAGCGGGGTGCGCGAATCTCCGATGGCACGAATGATGGCCGAGAGGTAATTGAAGAACATGATCGCACCCACGCCGAGGAAGTTGATGACGGCGAAACGGGTGGCATCCTCAAGCAGCTCCGGAGGTGTCTGCAACAGTGTGAGGAAGGGACGCGCCAAGAAGGGAGCTGAAACCATGAGGATGAGCGACGAGATCGCCGTAAGGATCGTCCCCGCAGCTACGGACTGGCGCACGCCATTGGCATCGCCAGCTCCGAAGGCCTGAGCGAGTGGGATCGAGAAACCCTGCGTCATGCCCTGCGCAAACCCAATAAGCAGGAAGAGCATCGAACCCGTGGAGCCAACGGCCGCCAACGCATTAACGCCCAGGTGTTGACCGACAACCATTGCGTCGACCACCTGGTACATCTGCTGGACCACATTGCCGATGAGCAGGGGGATAGCGAAAAGCACCATGACTTTCCACGGTGTGCCCACAGTGAGGGCCTTAGACATTCTTCAGAGCTCCAGGAAATCGTACGTTCAATAAGTCAAGGCCTAGTTATGGCCCTTAAGCGCAGTGCCGCCCGGAATTGACTACTCAATTCCGGGCGGCATCGCGATCAGCAACTAAAACTCCGTAGATGTCGCTCAGGCCGGAGTTCAGCGTCTGGAGAGACCACACCCACAGGTCGTGGCCTATTACAGGTTGTGACCTACTACCGGGATGATCTCTCAAAAGATCTCTTCAAATCCTACGGAATTCGGGTTCTTCAATGTCAGTGCAAAATCCAGTGAACTCGGCCTCACATCGCAATTTTCCGGCAAAAACGTTGAGTCGAGAATTATGGACATGCTCTGATGATGACATCAACGTCCGCTCCTTCGACCACGAAGTGCTCACGGGTCGAATTTGGGAGCTGCGGAGTAACCTCACGGCCTTCGACGCGACCTATGTAGCGCTAGCAGAACTGCTCGATGGCGACCTGGTTACTTCCGATGCTTGTTTGGCTCGCGCACCCAGCAACAACGCTCGAATACTATTGATGAGTTAGCTCGTGGACGCTGCTACAGTCGACGTATGTCCGTTGAATTGCGCCCGCTAACTCACGCCGATGCCCAAGCACACTGCCTAGGCGAGGACGAAGAGACGGTCCGCTGGCTTTCCGGCGGGTACAACACCGTCGAGGGCACGCGC
>JBDIAV010000052.1:0-22530 GCA_039812645.1 Actinomycetaceae bacterium | reverse complement strand
TCTCCAACCTCCCACTCCATCTTGTTGATGTAGATGGTGAGGTTCTCCGAGATATAGCGGTAAAACAACATGCCAAGCACGTACGACTTGAAGTCCCAGCCGTCCACGCTGCCACGCAGATCATTGGCAATGCGCCAGATGGTCTTGTGGAGCTCGGCGCGCTGGGATTCTTTGGAGGTGAGTGGCATGGGGTGGGTGCTTTCGGTTGGGAGTGCGGGGTGGTAGAAGTTCGTGTCCGGCCGTGGAGCTAGTCTCTGCGATGACAGCCAGATACGATTCTATCGGGGTTGCTCAACTGGATATCTGCGGCACTCCAGTATCGGCAAAGTCTAACTGGACCCATCTTAAGATTGATCTTCATCCTTCTCGCCAGTGTTGATACTGCGGATCAAATCTTTGGCTTCGAAATCCCTAGGCAGTGTTCGAGAATAATCGACTTCGTAACCATGCTTTAGCAGCTGGTCATCCCGTTGCCTAATATACGAATTCCTCCAATCCAACGCCTTGATCCACACATTTGGACGTTGACCAAGCGGTACCTTTTCTACTACCCCAACGACCTCGGGAAGAGTTTCGAAAAGCCTGTCAGTGTCGCGAAATAGCCTATCGACATGACCGATGAGCTCATCGAGCCTACCCCGTGGTGACGGATCGATAGCTGGTCCTCTGTCTGGTGTGACGTGAAGAACCCGAGAATGGTATGAATACTCCTCTTTCTCCCGAAGCTTATGCGTGTCATCGACACCCTTGTGGACTCGGATACGATCTAGCACCTTGCCAAAGGCAAATACGTTGCGGCGCTTCTTTTCATCACAAGCCATCCAAAGGTCGATTTTGTCAGGTTTGTACGTCCATTCTTCGAGAAGAACTGTGATTTCCATCAGGACTCGACAGACATTATTGACCACCATGGCGTCTCCAGAAAGCACCGTCTCCATTCCTCGCGCAATCTCTTCCTGTGCTCTAAAGAGCACTATCGACACCGCATCACAAGTACCGTGCTTCGCAAGAGAATAGAAATGGACAATCATCGCTGCGATTCCATCCATCACGGGAAGTAATGGCACTATATCTTGTAGGGCGCTTGCCCGAGCCTTCTCAGCAATCTCCAGTACTCCAACAAACTCCCAATCATTCTTGAAATTCTGGAGCAATTCGCCATACCTGCGATCATCTTTGACACAGTCTCTGAGTAGGGCAGCCTGAATCCCAGCCGTGACAACCTCGTCCACACTTCCACTTGTCCCAGCTTCGACAAGCCTCTCAAGCTCGTCAGCCAGATGCGAAGGTAGCTTGATAGTGAGTCCTCGAGTTTCATTCATGGCATGCTCGTTTGACTTCTCGTACTTCATCCCAACACCAAAGAAGTTCATCATATCTTATGATTGTCGCACTTCACTAGCCATTACCTCTGGAACGCCTTCCTCATTAAACTGATGAGATAGTCCTCCCGCACGCTCCGCACGCAGTTATTTCACGGAACAGACAGGAAGTTCTCCATGCTGTGCTGATCGCCAAGTCGGGTGACGCCTGTTGATCCAGCCCTGTAGCTTCTGCTGTGGCAGCATTGTGCCTGTGAATGAAGCAAAGAAGGATAGCCTCGTCCAAACTCATATCGAGATCGATCGGATGCTTGAGCTTTGGAATGAGCGGACCGGCGGGAGGGATACGATCCGCCCAAACTTGCCTGCGGAGGTTGGATTCACTGTCTTCTCGCTGACAAATCATGTTGTTCGCTTGACGAAAGTGATTTTAGTCGAACTTGAAGCAGGGTTTGACATAGAAGTGTTGCCTCAGATTCGCCAAAGCATAGAGTGTGCCATGACTGCCGCATGGTTGGATCTCTACGCAGATACAGCGGGGAAGGCATTCATCCACGAAGGAGTACGTCAGCGGAAAGCGGCTTTTGAAACTATGGTTAAGGAGGGATACAGTCCGGAACCAGGGCTACAACAAGCTCTTGATCTCCTCGATACTGGGAGCAACTGGAGATCTACCGAGGGCCAGTACTTCGAACAGCGCTGCAAGTCTATGGCAGACGGCGATTTTGTATATTTGATGTACAGACTCGCTAGCTCGCTGTCACACGCCGGAATAGGAGTCGTAGACTTCTACCTCGAAGATCTCGACAATGAAAGTCACTCCA
Source organism: Actinomycetaceae bacterium (assembly GCA_039812645.1). GTDB lineage: Bacteria > Actinomycetota > Actinomycetes > Actinomycetales > Actinomycetaceae > Ancrocorticia. The sequence goes on along the minus strand of JBDIAV010000052.1, from coordinate 20,384 downwards.
TCGGACTTGAACTCGTACTCGACGCCAGATTAGATTCGATCGATGAATGGCTCGGAATTCAAGCTGCAATGCTGTGCCGAGCATTGATCTCCTTCAATAACGTCATAGTAACTTGGGAAGCACAAGATGCGCTTACGGCAATTGCTCAGAGCATCGGAGTTAACCCAGTAAACGAAAAGTCTCAAGATGCCAATATCTAGAGTTTTAGTTGAGCCAAGGGCCGGTTGAAGCTTGACACAAACGTCACATCAGTTGCGGTTGAGGCTATGGTCCCGTGTGTTGAAGACTTCCTTGAATTGGCTCTCCTCCTTGTCGACAACACTCGTTGGTGTTGCCAGATCGGAGACTCGTAGTGGCGAGAGGCGGGAGCTCTTGGGGATTGAAGTTCATTAGTTCCACGTTTCCGCCGTCTCTGTTGGTCACATGGGTGCGTTAGCACTGCAAGATGGTCTCATCGCCGTCGACCTCGTGCATGGGACAGGCGTTTTATGAAGCATAGATACATGTCAGTGCCCCGGCGAGAATACCTCGTCAGTCGGAACTGACAGATAACGCTCCACCGGGGCTTCGACAGAATTCTACCGTGGGACAAAAGATCAAAGAACGCCGGACGACTACATAATAGAACGGCTGCTGAAGACCCGCTCTTAACGAAGCTTGCGCAGCATAATTCTGTCGGCTTCGCCTCCTGGCACGTCTTCGAACCCTTCTGAGGTGTAGAGCGTCTTAGCATAGTTGCCGGTCTCGACCGAGAGACTAAGTTGCTCGATGCCAAGCAACACGGTTTCCCTGATCAGGGCTTGCAAGAGTGTGCGTCCGAGGCCTTGCCCGCGCACAGTGCCATCAACCCAGAGGCTCACCTCGGGCGTGTGCTCATCTACGAATCCGTAACCGGGGTCGCTGCTCGGCAAGAACACCGCCCACGCCACCCCGAGCACCTCACCATCTCGCTCAGCGAGAACGCCGAAGTCGCCACGCTGGGGCACGATCCGCGTGTAGTGCACGAACTCTGGCCTCTCACGTACATCAGCAAGGGTGAACCGCTTACCACACCAGTTCATATTGCCAAGCGTTGCCCGCTCCAGCAGTGCCACCTCGTCTGGGGCGAGTGCACGCATGCGAATCGTGTCCATGACCCCTAATTTTACCGGCAACTCGCCGCGGTTCTCCGGCGCTCTCTACATCCGCGCCTGATCACTTCCTTGCTTGGTGAAACTGATCCAGCATCTTTGACATCTTGGCTGGCATCCGATCGCCACGTCACACGATAGGTCACGCGTAACGCCGATCGATGCTCTCCCAGAATTCCTCCGAAGTCATTTCGTCGTCCGGATACGCTTCCGCTCGTTCTGCCCTATGTTTGAGGAGAGCGAGAGTCTCCTGCGATACCTCACAGTTATCGTGGTCAATCGAATCCCAAAGAGCATGGATCATCTCCAGCTTTGCCGCGTCCTTCGTTGACGTCACCGTGCCCACCTCGGTATGAAAAACGAGGACCGGCCCTGAACTCCCACCGAAGCGGGCAGCGGAACCGGTCTTGTTGTCACTCACCGTAGCAAATTGCACTACGAAGAGGCAATTGTGACGCGGTGCTGCCGTTCCGGAAGTAACAGCAGCTATGACGAGCGGATGCCGTCATCAACAACTCTTGGTTAAGGATGAAAACCGGAGTGGCTGAACATATGCCTCTCTCAAGACAAGATTCTTGAAATCAGACTTGAAAAGTTCGAGAGACTCGAGCTTCTCGAAAGTGAAGTAACTCAGCCACCGACCCTATCTGCAAATCCAGATACCGTATGACTATCTAGAAATTCCGATATCGTCTGGCTATCTTGATATTCAAATATCAGGAGGTACTCATGGGAACCCAGAAAGCGCGACTGCGCGCACCAGCGGACTTCGACCTCGCGATCCAACAGGCTCGGATGGCTCGTGGGCTCTCGCAAACCCAACTTGCTGCTGAGCTCGACATCTCACAAAGCGCCGTGAGCGAGATTGAGAGCGGCAAGTCAACCATCCATCTCAGGCGAATCCTGGAGCTGGCTCGGCTCACCGGACTCGAGTTCACTGCCACCTGGGAGTACGAACCGGAGGGCAGCGATGCGACTCGCGGTTGAGCTCTACGGCGTCGTCGTCGGAACACTTGAAGGCGACTCAAGAACCTTCGACTTCACACCAACGCCTAACGGACTCGAGCGATTCGGAAACAACAGTTCGGTTCTCTCGGTCAGCATTCCGCTCACATAGCTCACCCGCCGCGATCATGCACGCCGGCGCCGAAATTGGTTCAGTGAACTTCTACCCGAGGGTGATCAGCTCGACTACATGCTCGCACAAGGTGGCATTCACAGAGGTGACTTACTCGGCTTCCTCGCCCGATACGGGCGCAACGTTGCCGGCGCCCTCCAACTGTGGGACATAGATGATCCAACCGAACCAAAAATCCCTTCGCTCAATCCAATTTCGTCAAAGGAAGCCCGAGCACTTCTTGAAGATCCGATCAACTCGCCAAGATTGTCGGGGCGGAATGGGTGGGTGTTGTGAAGGTGCCGGAGGGGTAGGAATATTTAGTTCATGGCAGTTGAAGGAGACGCGAAGGATTTCGCAGATCGGGTGGGGCCGTTCTACTCGCTTGATCGCGTGCGACAGATTCTGGGTAAAACGCGGCCAGTTTCTCGGCAGGATATCTCTGATCAGGTCGGAGCCCGACGGCTGTTGTGCGTGCAAACGGCTGACGGAAAACATCTGTTCCCAGCGTTCCAGTTTGATGGCGACGTCGTCGACCCGGGGCTGGTCAAGGTGATGCACGCACTACTCGACGCGGGCGCTGACGGGTGGACAGTCGTCTACTGGCTGACCACTGCCCTTCCCCAGTTTGACGGACAAACTCCCTTGGCTTTGGTCCGAGCTGGCGCTGCTGATGAAGTGTTTGAGATGGCACGAACTTGACGCAGGCCACCAGTTCGCATGGCTATCATCAAAGCCAATAGGAGGAGGTTAATTGATGAAATCCGACGTTAAAATCAGACCTCATCAAACCAAGAAATCTGAAGCTAGTCGCCTTCGTTTGATCTGGAAGGATCCTTAGTAATCGTTCAGACAGCCTTGAGCATGGACGCTGATTTGACGTACGCGGCGCACGAACTCGACATCTCACAGGGCGCTGTGAGCGGTATCGAGAGCGGCAAGTCAGGGTTAAAGGCCTGAACGTGGTGTTTATGGCGGCGTGTCGTGAGTTATTTTGATCGGCGGCAAGTCAACCATACATCTCAGGCGACTCCTCGAACTCGCACAACTCCCAGGGCTCGAGTTCACGGCCTCCTTGGAGCACGAACCATCAAGCAACAATACGGCTCACGGCTGAACTCTAGGGCGTCATCGGCACACTCAAAGGGGACTGAAGAAGACTCAACACCTCAAACTTGCCTGCCAAATAGCCCCCGCAAGTTCAGCTATCTCCCGCTCAACGTCCTCAGCGGGTCCCGTCAGATCCAGTGCTCGCAACACAAGTCGCTTCCCGGCATGCTTCACCGTGACCGTATGTTGCACCGGATCTCCCACACGCCTGCAATAGATGAGGATTCCCTCTGGCAACTCCATTGCCGTCGTATAAGCCAGAAGCTGGTAGTAATCCTCACTTCGCCCGCGCGCATCCACAGACACCTTGTACTTGACGTCACCGACGTACCGAACCTGATGATCAAGCGTACGAAACTCCAGATCAGGGCGCATAGAGATCTCTCGCCCGACGCCCAGATAGACCTTCGGTTCATCAATAACATCTAGTCGGCCACGCAGCTCTATTCTCAATCGCCCGGTGAGAAACCGTTGGAACAGGTCGTTCATGTCAACCATGAAGGAACGCACCGTCGTCGTTCCTTGAATATCCGTCAACGTAAGATTCGCGAGCAGCAGCCGCGCAAGGCCCAACGCCGGCGCGTAATGCTGGTTAAGTCGTGTGAACTGAATCGAATCAATTGTCTCGGTCCGTATGCCAACATCTGCGACGCCCTCCAACGCAACCAGCTGACGCATGAGACGTTGCCGTTCCGTCATATCTACCCGGGGCACCCGCAACGCGAGGCGGATAGCCGCACGAAGTATCTGATTCTCGACGATGTCTGCGGAGAAGTCATCGTACCTACACGCCAAGGGAGCAATAACGCCAGCCCGCCGAAACTGTCCCGCAACGTCAAGTCTCCCTCGCAAAGCAACGTGCAGCTCCTCACGACGCCGATACGCGCGCAGCACTCCACGCCCAAGCGTCGTCTCTACCGTGCGGGCAAAGAACGCAATTACCGACGGCAGCAAATCCGACGACACATCGTACCGAAACGCTTCCTGACGCCACGCACTCGGCGGAAGCCCCGGTTCCAACAATAGGAAGAGATTCTCTGGATTGATCTTCGGGCGGATTAGCAGCTCAGCACCATCGACTACCAGCGAACCAACGTACGACGACGCCGTCACCCTCCACCGGTTCCCCATAGCGGGGACGACGGCGACAAATCCAGTCTGCTGCAACGATTCGGCTTGATGACGGGTCAGGTCCAGATCAACCGAAGCGTACTCAGAAAGTATGTACGCGGACATCAGCTATCCACTTGCTCACCTGAAACACCAAGTACATCCTCACCCGCAATTTCCTTGAATCGCGCCAGAGCCTCCGGGAATCTGAAAAACTCGATACGGGCCGCGTCGCCAAAGAACTGGTCTTCAATGAACGGCTCAATGTCATACTCCCAGATACGGCGGAGCGTCGTTTCATCAAGGTGACGTTTCATGAAGTGGCTGGGTCCAAGCTGTAGATGCGGACCGCCCAACTCCTTTTCCAAGTCACGGTTGACCTGAGCAACAAGCGCTCCCACCCATTCTGGCTCACCGTTGCGATCGAGCCATCTCTCCAGAAGCCCTTTCATCGGCCCGACGCTCGGGAAGAAGGGAATGAAGTGGAACCTGCGACGTAGAGCAGCATCCACGAGCGCGATCGAACGGTCCGCCGTGTTCATTGTGCCAATGAACCAGATATCCTTCGGCAGCTCAAACGGATCCTCGGGACGATAAAGCGTGCGAACTGGAGTATCCCGGTACTCGAAAAGGAAGAGAAGCTCACCAAGAACCTTTGGGAGATTCGCCCTGTTGATCTCGTCAATAATCATGAGATGACGGCGACCGGGCGCGGCGTTAGCACGCGCAGCGAGCTCAGCAAGCGGCCCTTTCTGCAAGCGATATGTCATGGCGCCAGCGCCGTCTATCTCTGGACGGTATCCCTCGAAAAAGTCCTCATAGGACGTGGACGGATGGAACTGAACAATTGGCCTACGTTCCGCGTCAGGCACTAGTGCCTCGGCCAGTTTTCGCGCAAAGTACGTCTTTCCGGTACCCGGCGGGCCATAGAAAACAACTTGTCCCTTGTCCTGAAGCAGCTCGACGACGTCGTCAATAAATCCTCGATCAACGAGCAACTCATCCGCAAGATCGTCGAGCGGGTCAGTCTCCTCTTCAACGATAGTTTCGTCGTCTCGTTCGGCGTACCAGTAGAGAAACTCACCCATCCCCAGCGAATCTCCCGGGAAGTATCGATCGAGACGCGCACGCAACGCGTCATTCGAAGCAACCTGAAGTCCTCCGCGGGTCTGCTCGCTGGGCGTCGGAAGGTCCAGAAGCTTGAGCATCCGGAGTTTTCCCTTGGGGCCGGAGTAAGGATACACAGTGATGAACTGGTCGGGATGAGTGATAGCCAGCATCTTCATCATGACGGACTCGCCGAACCCTTTGACCCGCAACTCAGGATCTTCAAGTACCCGATCGATACGCCGTGCCGGTGGATCCTCGCTCCAGCAGACATAGCTAAAGGTGTCCATGATGCGCTGATACTCGGTTTCGTCCGCGTCACGAAGACTGGCATTGAGTACCGACATCGGACCCGTGCCACCGTACCTGCCGGTGTTCCAGATCCGTCGAAGATCCACTGGATCGGCGATGACGAGTTCCTCGGGAGCCAGAAGTCTGGCGAAATCTCGCCGATCAGCCTGGTGTTGCTCATGACCGGCAGTCGGGTAGCCGGTCGATGCTCTGAATTCGGCGACGACGGCCGCTAGTTCATCGGCGTCCTTGCTCTCGGTATCATCGCCGTTCAGCACTGCAATCAGCGGGGCTACCTCCCGAACTGTCCTGAGCACCTGCGAGGTGAGATCAAGAGTGTCAAGTTGAGCACGATCAAACCATCGCGCATAGATGACGTCACCAGTTCCACCGCCGAGAAAGCCCACATCTCGTCCCGTGAGTGATCGACCTCCGGCCAGGATCTCGTAGCCCGGTACGGAGTGGCTCGTGACCACATCGACGGCACGTTCAGTTCCACCGGCGTTGCCGTCCGGGAAAGGAACCAACCCGATGGCAGCGCCACGTCCGTTAACCCAAACTCGGATACCCAGCATGTATGTTCCTGGCACTCGCCAGTCCACCCACAGATCACCACGCGGCCAGAACTTATCCCACGTCGGGCGGGGCTTTTGCGCCTTGAGTGTGCGCCCGGCTGCCTTGGAGACCCTCGACTCCAAAGCCGTGCCGATGTGCTGGGACACGCTGACCAAGGCACGTGCATTGTTCAGATACAAGGAAGGGTCATCGCCTCGTTCCTTGGCTCCTTCACGCAAGCGTGCACGATCGCACAGCACTGCACCGAAGATGACCGGCCTGTTATTTGCCCACCATGAGGCAACCTGAGCGAACGGGAGTGGATCACCACTATCCCCCATCGCAAAATGGTAAAGCGCAGCGTAACGCTCACCTTGATCCGGGTACTCAGACACTCCGGTGCAGAACTCAAGGTAGCTCATCGAGTTCGGCCACGCGACAGGCCATGCCTTCGAGTCCTCTAAACCCCAATACCACGAGGCAACAAAAGGCGCCCTAGATGCGCTCGGATAGCCTCCTACTCGGATCTTCTCCAAGAAGTCTGCGAGGAGGCGAATTTTTCGGGAGGCGTCGTCAAGATCAGATGGTGGAAAGAGAGTATCTACAAGAACCTCAACAGCTTCCTCTGACCCCTCCGTCATCTTGCTGATCTGATTAATAATCATTTGACCCGCAGTACCCGCGTAACCGGACTTGAAATTTCTTACCCAGCGATCCGTCGAAGCCTGAAACGCCCCCAGATCGCGGGTTCGGCGAAGTTCTTCCAGGAAGGCGCGTCCCTCATCCGCGTGCGGAGCAATGTTCTGCACACGCCAGTCACGTGTCGCAGGATCCGTCTCGCCGAGAAATCGATCCAGATGAGCTTCGTGCCAGCGACGCTGTATATCTTGTTCGGTGAGTTCAAGGTCCTCGCGGCTGGTCATGGCGGATAGGCCTCCTGAGTCTTCATTGACAAGTGTTAGCTGACGACGATGTCCGTGTCCCAACAACTTCAAAATACCTCATTCGTGTCCCAGCATTCCTACCTTCCTGAAAGCCAAGGTGAACGAAGAGCGAATATGGGAACCGGGACTTACCCCACGCATGTTTGCATCATGGTAGCGTCGCAAGTGGACAAGGGATGTCCACAATGAGCCGCGTGATCTGACATGGATTGCGCCGGTATCAAGGAGTTCAATGATGAAACGCAACCGTCCCCATTCCCGAATAACCCTAGCCCTCACCTCTGTCGGAATCATGGTGGCCGCGCTACTCAGCGGCTGCACCTCGGATTCTCCCGCTTCCTCGGATTCTCCCGGTTCTACTGACTCTTCGGGGTCGGCAGGAAACTCAGACACATCGTCAGCCCTCGTAGTTGACACGCCGGACGGCGCGGTGCAGGGCGTCGTCGTCGGTGAAGCGGAAGCCTTCTACGGGCTGCCCTTCGCGAAACCTCCGGTCTATGACGCCATGTGGACCGCCCCTGCGGATCCGGAGCCGTGGGAGGGAACTCGCGACGCTCGAAAGCAAGCGCCCGCCTGTCTCCAGTTCGAGCCGACGGGCGTGACAAACGCGCAACCCACCAGCCTCGACTGCCTCTACCTGGACGTCTACCGGCCCAAGGACATCGCCGCGGGTGAGAAGCTGCCGGTCATGGTCTTCTATCACGGCGGCGGAAACACCCAGGGATCGGGCGTGCTCTACGGCGGTCAGACTCTGGCCGAACGCGAGCGTGTCATTCTCGTCTCCACGAACTATCGGCTTGGTGCGTCGGGCAACTTCGCTCTCGCTGCTCTCAACGCAGAGGATCCCTCCACCGGCGGAGCCTTCGCGCTTCTCGACCAGATCAAGACCCTAGATTGGGTTCACCGCTCCATCGAATCGTTCGGTGGAGATCCCAACAATGTAACAATCTTCGGGCAGTCCGCCGGCGCGCAAGCCGTGTGTAAGCTGCTCGTCGCTCCCGGATCCGAAGGGCTATTCCATAAGGCAATCGTCCAGAGCATCGGGTGCGCGATGAACCTCGGCATAGCCGATCAAGAAACCGCAGAGGCCGCCAGCGAGACCTACGCCGAGGCCTTGGGATGCCCTGCGGGCGACGACCAATTGAACTGCCTACGATACGCCTGGCCAGCCGCCATGGTGACGGCGTTCTCCGACGCGAAGCCGATGTCCATCGTGGGCTCCGGCGCTCTTCCCGTGGCACCTTCCGCGGGAATCTCGGAAGGCTCGTGGCACAAGGTCCCCGTCATCGTGGGATCGACGCGCTGGGAGTCGCGCCTATTCCGCCAGGCAGACCATGCCATCACGGCTGAACAGTACGAGGCCGAGGTGCGCGAGACCTACGGCGACAACGCCGAACGCGTCCTCGCCACATATCCGGAGGCCAACTACGAATCACCTTTCCAGGCCTTGTCGGCACTGGGAACAGACACCATGATGGCGTGCGCCGCAGAGGACAACGCCGTGATGTTCAATGGGCAGGGCGTACCCACCTACAAGTACGAGTTCGACGACCCCACCAGCCCGACCCTCTTCGGATTCCAGCCGGAGGGCGTGGACATGGCAAGCGCCCACAGCGCGGAACTCGCCTACCTCTTCGACTTCACGTTGGGAGACCGTCCCCTCACCGACGACGAGACGAAACTCGCCCACACGATGCAGGATTACTGGGCGGCATTCGCCCGTGACGGAGTGCCCACCTCCGAGGGTGCCGCAGAATGGCCCGCCTACACTGCGGACAATCCGGTCACGCTGTCACTCGGCCCAACAATCACCACTATCGACGACTTCACCACCGTACACAATTGCGATCTGGTGGCTGAGCTGGCGAAATAAAGACATATACAACCGGGTGGGGAGTAGGTGACACTGCCGAAAGCAATTGCCGGACGACGGCGCCTACTCCCCACGTATACCTATGGTCCGGGTGTAGCAAGGTCATGGGAGCGCTGAAGATCTGACGACGAAAACGGCGGACGTCGTCGTCAGTTCTGCCGCCAACACCTTTGCCGACACCTTCACCAACGTCCTCACCGCAGCAGCCGCTTCCCGCCCACCACAAAACAGGCTGCTGGAGAGCGCGATTGAGGGCGATGCGCCCAGGCCGCTCCCCCCCTCCACCACAAAACAGGCGGTAACACAGCACTCCAGCTTCGAGACGAAGCCAAACCTATTGATGCACAGGGTTAGGCTGAAGACATCACCACCAGGAATCACACCGCAGAAGGGAAGCAGCCATGTCGATGAAACGCTGTCGTTCGAGGCTGGCTGTGGGCGTCGCCGTCGTCGCCCTTACTGCCACTGGACCAGCCGCACTGGCCGCGCCATTCACGTCGCTGTATTCCCCAGCGTCAGCCGCGCTCGTCGGGCAAACAATCCGCGTTCTTCCTTTTGTTGGATCGGATGACCCGTCAAACACCGGTCCCATCAGGCCGAACGTAAGCAGTGGTGTGTGCCCGACGATCGTCTCGTTTGAAGCTCCACAACTAGAGTTTGACATGATTGGCGCCAGTGATTCTCAGGCGGAAGGAATCTCGGCGGACGGCAATGTCTATTCGTGGCGACCCATTCTGCCAAAATCAATGGACACCAAGAATTCGAAAGAAGCGAAGGATTCTCAGGAACATCCCGCCGCCATTGAGTCGCCTGAGGATGACCCGTTTATAGATCTGGCTGTTGGCCCGACCCACGCGGTGGCTGCCACATCAGAGGGAGAGGTTTACGCGTGGGGCACTGTATCCGCGGGGTCTCTTGGGGATAAGGAGACGTCAAGCGCTGATCCTGTGCACGTCGAGTTTCCCACCGACGAAGACGAGGATTCATACTTCTACGACGGAATAGTCATCTCCAGCGTCGCAGCTGGTGATTCCTTCTCACTCGCGTTGACCGAGGAGGGGCAACTCTATGGTTGGGGTGCGAACGATTCCGGACAGCTTGGGGATGCAAGCTTCACAAACCGTTCAACGCCCGTCGCCGTTAATGCTCCCGAGGACGTTACCTTCTCTCAAATAACCGCGGGAGCACGCCACACGGTCGCTCTCGATTCGGATGGAAACGCCTATGCTTGGGGCTCGAACAAGGCAGGGCAGCTCGGCAACGGCACGAACTCATTCAGTGCCGTGCCCACATCCGTGAGCATGCCGAAGGGGGTGACATTCTCGCAGGTGGTCGCCTCCGGCGATCTGTCCGCTGCCATCGGTTCTGATGGATCTGTCTACCTGTGGGGAACAGCCGAATTCCCACTCGGAGATTCAGGGGCCCACGAGAGCAATGTCCCTGTCCCCGTGCTACCACCGGAAGGTGTTGCATTCTCGCAGGTCAGCGTTGCTTCAGGACACGCCTTAGCGATTGATACCGACGGCGTAGCGTACGCCTGGGGGCTCAATGACTATGGAAAATTGGGGGCCGGAAACGAGTTCGGCACCAAGTCGCTCACGCCGGTCCCCGTGGCCGTGCCCGAAGGCACCCGTTTGACGGAGGTGGCTGCCGGTCGCGACCACTCCATCGGACTCACCACCGACGGGCATATTTTCGCATGGGGTAAACCCTATTGGGAGTGGACAACGGCATCGAGTGGTTACACCGATGCCAAGCGCTATGGTGTCCCGCGGCAGGAAGATCCCGCAGAAATCATCGCGGTGGGGTTTTCCCGGGTTCCCGGTTCTGGCATCACCCGTCAGACTAATGGACCGTGGCCGGGAACCTATCAAGTGACAACCCCGGAACTCCCCGCTGGAAAAATAAACGTCAGGATCGACTGGGCCGTTGGCGATGCCGAACAAGAACCGGTTATCCACTATGGTGCTTTTACCTACACAAGCTCTATCGTCATGACGAACCCAGAAGACCAGACAGCCGAGATCGACGAACGAGTCCTCTTTAGCGTAGACACGACCGTCTGCGAGAGCCAACCTGCCACGTGGGAGTATTCCGACGACGGCGAGACCTGGCGTCCGATCACGAGAGATCGCGCTGCTCAAATTGATCAAAGTACGAATAAGACTGATGCGATCGGTTTGTGGGTACGACCAGACGATCTCACCTATGACGGACGCTTGTACCGGGTCACGGTCTCGAACGAATACGAAAGCGTCACCAGCGAACCCGCCCGTCTGACAGTAACGGAAAAGAAGGCCACTGCTGGCCTACCGGTGTTTGCAATAGCTGGCGGTGTCGCCGCTCTCGCCGTCATCGGCGCGGGTATCTGGTGGTTCGTAGCACGACGAAGGCGGTAGTTATCCCTCCCCTACGTCTCCCTCATTTCTTGCGGCTAGACCTCATCGCCTTGACCTGTTTGATCGAGGTATCGGCCGCAAGCTCGGCGTAGCGTTCTGAACCCAACGGAACGAGGGCAACACGGCCGTCGTCGTCAAAATGGAATCCCCAACCGTACCGTTTCCCAAGGGGTGACGAGCGGAGGCAAGCCTGGGGTTTGGCAAAGAATGCCTCACGGGCAGCGGCCCGTTCAGGCTCGGGAATCTCGTTGCGAATGGCATGGATGTCCGAGAGGAGGTCGTCCGATGTCAACTCGTAGGGACGCTCGGCAAGCAACTCGTGCTGCAGCGAAGCGACGGTCTTTCCACGCGGGCCAGTTCGCGGAACTTCCGCTTCTTGGACCGGACAGTCTTCGGCGACTTGGATAAACGTCGACCGGTAATTTGTCGTACCCATGGCCCCAATCTAGCTGCCGAGGGAACAGGAGTCACGAGGCGGGAAGCACGAAGCACGAAAAGGAAGCACGAAGCACGAGACGGTAAGACCATACGTGAAGCCGAGGGGAAATCGCTCCAGGCTCCGTTCTTATAGAACGCATAAGATCCCTTATTTTCTGCGGGGACGGGTGCTCGATAGATTGACTATCCAAGCAGACCGCACATCAAGGAAAATATTCATGAGCAGTAAGAAAATCCTTTTCGTCCTGACCAGCCACAACGATCTCGGCGGAGTTCGCCCCACGGGATTCTTCGTGGGCGAAGCAGTCCATCCATGGCTTGTCTTCAAAGATGCCGGATTCACCGTCGACCTCGCATCGGTCAAGGGCGGCCAGCCTCCGCAAGACGGGCGAGACGAAAACGATCCGGACCAGCAGGCATTTTTCAATGACCCGCACATCGCCGAGCAGTTGGAGAACACCCCCAAAGCCTCGGAAGTCGACGCGTCCGAGTACGACGCCGTGTTCTTCGTTGGCGGCCACGGAACAATGTGGGACTTCCCGAACGACGACGGCGTCGCGCGCATCGGCCGAGACGTCTACGAGAACGACGGCGTTGTTGCGGCCGTCTGCCACGGACCCTCGGCACTAGTGAACATGACTCTCAGCGATGGCGCTGCTCTAGTAGCAGGCAAGAAGGTCGCGGGTTTCACGAACGATGAGGAAATCGCGGTGGAGCTTCACAACGTCGTGCCATTCTCTCTCGCCGACACCTTGGAGGCTCGCGGGGCAACGCACATTCCCGGACCCAACTTCACAGAACAGGTGGTCGTTGACGGACGCCTCGTCACGGGCCAGAACCCGCAATCTGCCGCGGGGGTTGCGCGCGAAACTATCGAGGTTTTGGCCTCGCTACAGAAGTGAGCGACAGGCGGCGGTAACGAGATCATCGAGCGATCACACAACGCTAGATCGGCTACCGCCGCACCCACTCGCCGATAAAAGTCCTGTTCATAACTTACAAATAAAAGTCTCGTTCGGCTGAACGCGCGTCGGCGATCAAGGCGTCCTGCACATGACGCAACCATGGGTGCAGATGCAGGGCGCCTTGACGCGTCGCAAGGTGCACCGTATTTAAGGGAGCTATCTCAGGCTCATGCAGTAACACCAACTCCCCCGACGCCAGGCGATTCTTCACCACATACAACGGAAGAACAGACATCCCGAGGCCTCGGGAAACCGCGTCGGCCACTCCGCGCAAGTCCGGAATCGTTGCGAGCGGATGCATTCTCTCGGTTCCTCGCTCAAAGACGGTACGCCAGTAGCGACGCACAATGGGGAGGTCAGCGGCGTAGGAGATCACCGGTATCTTTTCCAGGTACTCGAGAATGCTCGGGAGGTCCTCGTCCACTTTCTCCGCCCATTTCGGGGCGGCTACAAGAACGAACTCTTCGTCAGTTAACGGCACACTGACCACACCAGCAACTCGCGGATAGACCGTGCTGACGACGACGTCGTAGAGACCCGACGCGAGATCAGCCAGCAGCCGATCGGGAAGGCCGAAGGTCAACCGAAACTCCACACCATTCGCCGTTAGCCGACCAAGACGCGGCACGACACACTCCAGTAGATACTCCGCGGGTCCACCAATATGAACAACCTGCGGTGCCTCCTCGGAACTAAACTCGGATTCCTCGGTGATCTCGCGGAGGCTCTCGATGTAGGGCGCTACCTGCCGTACCAGCGTATACGCGCGCGGAGTAAGAGTTAGGTGCCTTCCTATGCGCTCAAAAAGTGGGTAACCAAGTTGACTCTCCAGAGTCCGCATCTGCCCCGACACCGCCGGTTGGCTAATAGATAAGGCTTCTGCCGCGGCTGTCATCGAGCCGTGCAGGTGCACCGCGACCAAGGTTCGAAGGTAATCAAGGCTGGGATTGCCTGGCATGATGCCCTACTCTCTGACGGCGGTTGTCTCATCGGATCGTACCTCGGGCATCCGTAAGGATCGTAGCCGGGCCTTCAAGCAGCCTTCAAGCAGCCTTCGGAAGACTCCCGTTTACGCATCGCAAGGAGCATTCCTCGGCTCAGTCCATCCTTCTCGCGTCACCGCGAGGCGAAGAGCAGCCGTTTGCGAACCAGCGGTGAATCAACAACTCTCACGTACCAAAGGATCATTTTGGTACGAGAACAACAGTGGACTTACTGGCATTACTGCACGCACCCGACCGGTGTATCCGGCCAAGGTTCACCCTCGTCCAGTTCGTTTCTCCACCGTGTCACCTGGTCGCGTGCCCGGCGCAGAGCCGCCTCCTTCTCATCAAGAGACTGATCAAGCCTGTCGAGCGCCGCGCGCATCGCGTCAATCCTCGCGCGCACCGTCACCGTCCCATCCTTCACAGCTAGGACATCAAGCACCTGCGCTATCGAGAAACCGACGGAACGTAAGGCCGTCACCACAGCGAGCTGATCCAACACCTTCTCGTCGTACAGGCGATGCCCCACAGGGGACCTTCCCGCAGGCTCAACCAAACCGACACCCTCGTAATACCGGAGCGTGTCATGGCTCAGTCCCGCCCGCTCCGCCACCTCACCGATCCGCAACAACATACAACCAGTACAACACGAAGACCCCGGCGAGCAGCACAGCCCGCACCAGGTGGTGCGAGAGATGAAACTCCCCCACGGCGTGCCCCCACAACAATGGACCGGCCATCACGGCAATGACCGTCACGACGCTGACAGCCACAAGAACAGGACCCGAGGTCAGTACGGCAGCGACCGAGGAGCCAGCACCATCCGGGTGTCCGAGACGAGCTGTGCCCGCGACGTCGTCGTCGTTGTGAAAACGACGCAGCATCACCGCGAGCAGCAGGCACACAATCGCTCCGGCACCGCCCACCGCGTACACAATTCTCGGCGCAATATATTCACCGACGGCCAACCCATGGGCAATTGCCTCGCCGGGCATCCCCGCGAACGCGACGATCTGCGTGAGCACAAGAAGGGCCAGAGGAACTAAACAGAGATAAATGATCATGCCCTTCATCGTGGTACCTGGAGTCCGCTCCAGGTCAAGAAGGGTGTCAGAAGATATCCGTTAGTGGCGTGCGAGCGGCCACGAGAGCCGATGTGCCACAACAGATACCGACACAGCAGGCGTGACGATCTTCCATTTCATCAGCCAAATTTATTCATTATGCAGCAGACTTTTACTCTCCCGAGGCATAGCCACACCTTGTCATTCTGCGGAAACACTCTGGAAACCGCGAGGGAATCCCAACGACCACATTGCAGAACACTATAAATTGCATAACTATTCATGACAGAATCACCGATAAGACATTCTGGTCACCGCCGATCGAGTCGGCAGGCACAGCTCCACTCGGCGCCTGAGACGCCTTCCACACGTGGGGATCTCCACCACCAAACGAACGGACAATCATATGGAACACATGGGCTGGGTATCCTTAATCCCACCAATCATCGCCATCGGCTTATCCGTTTGGTTTCGCAACGTCGTCATCTCACTGTTCGTGGCGATCTTCGTAGGCCTGCTGATCATCTCCGGAGGCAACCCTGTTGCTACCAGCATGACCATGGTCAAGGATCATCTCGTCGTCACACTCACGGACTCCTACAACGCTGGCGTGCTCGTCCTCCTCTTCTTCATCGGAGGCTTCGTGGCCCTTATCGAGGTCTCCGGAGGAGGAGCATCGCTGGCCAACCGCACAGCCCGCTTTATCACCACCAAGACGCGCGCCCAGGTCTCCACCTGGATTGGTGGACTCATCATCTTCTTCTCCGACCTCGGTACACCCCTCATCCTCGGCCCTATCTTCGAGAGAATCTTCGACAAGGTGAAGTCCTCCCGCGAGAAACTCGCGTGGATTCTCGACTGTACTATGTCACCCGTCGCAGTCCTTGTTCCCTTTATTGGATGGGGAATTTACATCATGGGTCTTATGGCGGATGAGTTTGAACGTCGCGGCATCGAGGCATCGGAGTTCGACACCTTTGTCCAGGTGATCCCCTTCCAGATGTACGCCATCCTCACGGTTATCTCCGTACCGGTAGTTGCTCTTGCCAAATGCGATTTCGGACCGATGCGCCGCGCCGAGCGTCGCGTTGCCGAAACCGGCCAGACCTACTGGCCCGGCTCCACCCCGCTGCGCGGCGAAAATGCCACGGAGCAAAAGAAGGACGAAGTCCAGATCGAGAGCAACCCCATGCTCATTTGGCTTCCCTTGGCGACTCTTTTTGTCACGCTCTTCAGCATCTTGGCAACCTTCGGTTTCCCCTTCGAGCCGGTGGGCGGCTCCGACTTCCGCGCTGCCCTCTCCACCGCCTACCTCTTCGCCGCCATCGTGCTCATCGTGCTCATGCTCGTCTTCAAGGTGAGCAACGTTGTGGAGATCCTCAACAACTATGTCAAGGGCATGAACCGTATGGTCAGCGTTGTGGTAATCCTAGTTCTCGCTTGGACATTGGGTAGCCTGCTGAGCGAAATGGGCACCGCGAATTTCATCGTCGAGATGCTGCAGGGCAACGTCCCCGGATTCATCGTTCCGGCACTCATCTTCCTCTCAGCCGCGGCAATGTCCTTCGCCACCGGCAGTTCGTGGGGCACCTTCGCCATCATGATTCCTCTCGCCATCCCCATCGCCATCGGATTGGATGCACCCATGCTCGTGTGCATCGGAGCGGTACTCTCCGGCGGCATCTTCGGCGACCATTGCTCCCCCATCTCCGACTCCACCATTCTCGCTTCCACCGGAGCCGGCTCAGACCACATCGACCACGTCAAAACACAGATCCCCTACGCCGTCACCAACGGCACCATCGTGTTGTTCATGTTCATCATCGCTGGCATCACCGCCAGCCCTTACACGGTGCTTATTGGTATTGCCGTCATGATCACCACGTTCATCACCATCGCCCGTTTAACGCGGCGGCGCGAGTTGGCCAGTGGAGATCTCGTATCCGTGGAATCCGCTGCCGAAGCAGTATCGTCGAACGACGACGACGTAGCGGCCCGCTAGGACCGTCGCACTCACTTTGGTGGGGCTCACACTCTTTCGAGCCCCACCGGAGGCGATCGAAAGAGCGGAAGCAGGACGTCGTCGACGATAGAAACGAAGAACGCCTCATCCAGTAGCTCGTCGTGAAAGAGGAACTGGTTGCGGATGAGTGCCGCACCCACCTCGAGTCGAATCGGCAGCACTGTCTCCTCAGAAATTTCCCCGCGTGCCACGGCACGGCGCAGTACCTCCGCGATGAGCTTCCGATTGCGACCCTGTGACTTCGTTCGCAGCTCGTCAATTCGCACGTTGTCCGCCAGCGAATCCGCGAGTAGACCCCGCAACGCTGTGCCCGCGGGCCCTTCGAGGGTTGCGGCTGTCTGTCGCAGCACCTCGAGAAGGTCCGCACGCAGTTCTCCCGCGTCTGGAATCTGCTCCGGCATCGGGGCCATTCGGTACACCGCGTCCATGGTGAGTTCCGCTCGCGTCTCCCAACGCCGATAAAGCGACGCCTTACTCGCCCCGGCCCGCTGCGCAACAGACTCCATGGTGAGCGCCGGATAGCCCTTCTCAACCAGTTCGTCGATCGTCGCTTCAAGAATCGCGGCAACGAGCGCTTCACCCCGGCGGCGCGGGCGCTTGCGGTGATCATCCTCCGTCATACTCATAGCGGCTGTATTCCTTTCTCTTCCTTTCCCCTAGGGGCAGCTGCACAGGCTGGCCAGCACAGAAGGTTTAGCCAGCGCGCGTGACCCGCCCGCGGGCGCCGTCGACTGTAATTCTCTCGCCATCTGCGATGTTGCGCGTGCCGATTCCCGTCCCCATGACGGCCGGTATTCCGTACTCGCGCGCAACGATCGCCGCATGTGAGGCGATTGATCCGGTATCGACGACGACGCCACCTGCCCGCGCGAACAGCGGAGTCCACGCCGGGTTTGTATAGGGGCAGACGAGAATCTCTCCGGCACCGAGTTTCTCGAAATCGTCGGCCCCGTG
Organism: Actinomycetaceae bacterium; assembly: GCA_039812645.1. Classification (GTDB taxonomy): domain Bacteria; phylum Actinomycetota; class Actinomycetes; order Actinomycetales; family Actinomycetaceae; genus Ancrocorticia. The sequence continues at coordinate 2,318 of JBDIAV010000052.1, read as the reverse complement.
GATGATACGAGCAACCCCTGTCACGATTCCCGCGCAGGCCGGTGTACCCGAAACGAGCGCGTCACCAGAATCGCTAGAACGGAACACCCGGGATGTATCAATGAGGGGAACACCTGCAAGTTCAGCCCGCTTCGCGGCCCGTTGGCGGATGAGCGTGCGTAAGTCTGCCGCTTGCTTGTCTGGCACATCCTCCGGATCGCAGATACGTGCGACTTCTTCGAAACGGAGGTGGAAGACGTCGTCGACCTCATCCACTATTCCAGCGTCACGCAGGCGCGCGCCGATCTCCAAGATGGCGCGGCGCAAAGTGGGCAGCGCTCCGGTGAAATAAAAATGTGTATCCTCGCGGAAAGCCACACCGTACTGAGCGGCGCGGATCCATCGTGCGACTCGGGCGCGGCGTCGACGGCCTCGAAGCAGCGGATGGGTCAGGAGTTTGCGCAGAGCCTCGGCGGATCGCGAGGTGTGTGAGGGCGTCTCGTCCTCGGGCGCCGCCGCGAGTGCACGAACCATATTGACGAAAATTTCGGGCTTCTCTGCGAGTGTTGGTGTGCTGACAAGGAGTGGCGAGGTCGTTTCACGCCGCCCGTACTTCTGCAGAAAATCGGCAAGGGCAGCGTTAAACTCTACGGGCGGGGCATCCTCGCGCACCAAACGCGCGAGCTGTGCCAGCGCACGATTCGAATCTTCAGTGCGGGTAGGGGCGCCTCCGAGAAGATCAGCAAGAAGGCTCTTGCGTCCAAGGAGCGTCGTGAGCACGGCCGCTCGTGCCACCGCCACAAGGCTGCCGGGAAGATAGTCGATCCGAAGACCACTACAAATATCCATGGTTGCCAGAGCCCGGGGCGGTACACGCAGCAGTTCGGTCCACCCGAGGGAGTGCAGGTCCAACTCTTCCAACGCCGCGCGTTCCCTGAGAAAACCTTGCTGCCGCGGATCCTGCTCCCATCTCGCGGGGTTAAATTGGCGAACCCGGCGCGCGAGTTTGACTGGAGTGAAAAGCACTCGTGGCGTGGGCCGGATAGGTTTCGGCTTAAGCTCCACCACCACGCCATCTTCTTCACGGAGCACATCTTCGAACGCCCCTCGCAGCCCAAAGAAGCGCGTGATGTCATTCATCATCTGGATAGGGCCGTGCCCGGTTTGGGTACTCATGTCCATGGGATACGGGCGTGCTGGCAGAACCTCTGTGAGGATGAAAGCCTGAAGGCGCTGAGTCCGGGTGAGTTCGCCCGTATCCGGAGGAAGCGCAGTCATCGGCCGCGCCTGGGTGATCCAGATACGGTCACCTGTGAGTGCCCACTCGATATCCTGCGGACGCCCAAAGTGCTCCGCAATAGTACGGGCGTGAGCGGCCAGCTTAGCGAGGTTATCTGCGGTGAGCAGGGCGGCGCCGTCGTCGTTCGTACTGTTCGGTCCCGCGGGCGTCGTCGATGGATCGGCCGGCGCCCTTGATGAACCGGCCAGCGTCCTTGATGAATCAGTCTCGGCCCGGCTTTCATGCCGAACTCCTCCCCCTGCCATTGAGCGCACAACAACTTCTCCCAGTCCGGGTGACCAGTCGAGGACTCGGCCGTCGCGATCAAGCAGGTAGTGGTCGGGTGTCACGAGCCCGGAGACGACCGCCTCCCCTAGTCCCGCGCCAGCGTCCACGACGATCCTGTCCCGCGCGCCAGTTACGGGATCGGCCGTGAACATAACTCCAGCGGTTTCAGCATCCACCATTTCCTGAACGACGACGGCGATACTCACCTCCCGCGGGTCGATCCCCCGTTCGCGACGGTAGGTGACGGCGCGGTCGGTCCAAAGCGAGGCCCAACAACGGCGGACCGCATCCACGACGTCCTCCACGCCAATCACATTGAGGTAGGTATCCTGTTGACCCGCGAAGGCGGCACCCGGAAGATCCTCGGCGGTGGCGCTGGAACGGACGGCCACGGGGACGTCGTCGCCAAGAAGCCGATAGGCGGCGATGATCTGTTCACGGATATTCAGCGGAATCTCAACTGAGCGCAGCGCTGCACGCAGGTTCACGGGTTGAATGTCGGGGTTACTGAGAAGGCTGGGGATACCCGCGATTTCGGCGGCGATGGTATAGGTCGCCGTCGTCACGGCGAAGCCACCGGGGACGGGAAGTCCCGCACGTAGAAGTTCACCGAGATTCGCAGCCTTGCCGCCCACGAGACTACCGGCGTCCGCTCCAAACGAACTCAGTGGTACCACTAGTTCTTCAGCACTGCGCGATGGTATCGCGACGGCATTTTGATCCGTTGTCATGAGCACACTGTACGCCATAGAGAACGATTGGTTCTCTATTT
>JBDIAV010000051.1:0-22640 GCA_039812645.1 Actinomycetaceae bacterium | reverse complement strand
CTTGTTCGCGAACGACCCCCACCAGAAGCGCAAACCATAACCCACTGTGAGAACCGAGCCGAGGGCAATGGATATCCAGGTAATTGTTGCGATGAGGTCGCCACCAACGAGAGCTTCGAGAGCCGTTTCCTTAGCCACGAATCCGGCGAAAGGTGGAAGGCCGATCATCGAGGCGGTGGCTAATCCCGCGAATGTGGCGGTGACGGGCATCGCGCGGCCCACGCCACTAAGTTCGCGTAGGTCACGCGTTCCCATGGCGACGTCGACGATACCCACCGAGAGGAAGAGAGCGGACTTGAACAGCGCATGCGCGCACAACATCATGAGGCCAGCGAGAGCCATCTCGGCTTCGCCGTAACCCACCATCAACGTGATGAGGCCAAGCTGAGAGACGGTACCGAAGGCTAGGACGAGCTTGATGTCGTGCTGTTTGAGGGCACGATAGCCCCCGATGAGAAGCGTGCCGATGCCCGCGATAAGCACCATGGGACGCCACGGCGCTACGTCCGCGAGGCCGGGGGCAAGGCGCGCCACCAGGTAGACGCCCGCCTTCACCATCGCAGCGGCGTGCAGATACGCCGAGACCGGGGTGGGGGCAGCCATTGCGGCAGGAAGCCAGAAATGGAAGGGGATGAGCGCAGACTTTGAGAACGCGCCAATGAGCATAAGGACCACAGCGGCCGAGAGTAGTTCAGGCACTCCTTGGCCAAGAGTCCCAGCGCTTGCGGAAGCCAAAAGTTCAGAGAACAAGTAGGATCCACCTGGCATTTCGCCAAGTATCACAATGCCTACCAGCATCGCCAGACCACCCACGGTGGTGACAATGATGGCCTGTTGCGCGGCACGCCGTGAACTGGTGCGATCGGAATAATGGCCAATCAGCAAGAAAGAAAAGACGGTGGTGAGTTCCCAGAACAAATAAAGCGCAGGCGTAGAATCCGTGGTGACAAGGCCGAGCATCGCCCCCGCAAACGCGAGGAACACCCCTGCGAAACGCCCGAGATGGGCTGCGGACGAGCTGAAGTATCTGGCCGAGTACAGCAGAACCAGGGTTCCCACACCGGTCACCAGTAACGCCATGATCAAGGACAGTGCGTCGATTCGTACGTCAAACGTAAAACCGAGCTGGGGCAACCACGCCACTTTGGCAGCGTAGACCTCGCCGCGGAACGCGCCCGGCAGTTCCATAAGGAACCACAGCAGAGCTATTCCTGGAATTCCAGCAAGGAAAATGAACCCGAGGCGTCCCCGTCTCATGAGTACTGGCGCGCCAAGGGCTCCGAGAAAGAACAGGAGCAGTAGCGCCGGCATCAATCACTCCTCAATGGTGGGATGGAGGGTGGTCATTCGCGCACGAGCATCCACATAGCAGCGTCAATCAAAGCGATGATGGTCAGCAAGAAAGCAGTGGTGGTTGGAAAACTCGCGCAATTTTGCCTTCACATCGTATCATATTCAGCTATTTCAACCGAAGGTGTAGTTCGGTAAATTCTTGAATAACTCCAGTTTTCCTACCGATTCACAACATTACTGTTTCGTTCACCAAGGCGATAAATCCGCGAGATTACGCGGGAAACCCTCTCGCGTAAACACAGGGCCACATCATATTCCCATATACAAGGTGATAAATCTTGAAGAATGGGGGACGAGAATTGCTCTGATAGGCGGATCTGTGGATAGGCAGAACTGGATGTCAGCCCTCGAGCGGGGTATCGCCGACGTCGACCCGATGGAAACTCCGGAACGAACGCGAGGCCGTGGGCCCACGCTGACCCTGGTAACGCGAGCCGTCCGCACCGCTGCCGTAGGGCGCTTCGGCGGGCGATGAAAGCTGGAAGAAGCACAGCTGGCCGATCTTCATGCCCGGGTAGAGCTTGATCGGCATGGTTGCCGTATTCGAGAGCTCCAGGGTGACGTGCCCTGAGAAGCCGGGGTCGATGAAACCCGCGGTGGAATGGGTGAGCAAGCCGAGGCGGCCAAGACTGGACTTGCCCTCGAGGCGAGCGGCGACGTCATCTCCCAGGGAAACCACCTCGTAGGTGGATCCAAGAACGAACTCGCCAGGATGAAGGACGAACTCGCCGTCAGCGCTCACATCCACGAGACGCGTGAGATCGGGCTGCTCGGCGGCAGGGTCAATGACGGGGTACTTGTGGTTGTCGAAGAGCCGGAAGAAGCGGTCAAGGTGAATATCCACCGACGACGGCTGAATCATCTGCGGGTCCCACGGCTCCACGCGAATGCGGCCGGACTCTACACACTTGCGAATATCACCATCAGAAAGAAGCACGTTCTGATCTTTCCACGAAAGTTGATCGGGCGCGACGTTGAACCGAGTTCCGGGCGGAGTGCGGGCCGGGTACGGGCCGGGTACGGGCCGAGTGCGGGCCGTTCTCACAATCACGATATGCTTTTGCCGTTCGGGCGTCCGGGTTGTAAGCTAATGGGGCGCCATGCGGGCGTAGTTCATCGGTAGAATGGAAGCTTCCCAAGCTTCAGAGGCGGGTTCGATTCCCGTCGCCCGCTCTGTTAACAGCAGCCGGGTCGAGATTTCGACCCGACTGCTGTTTTTGCGGGCAGTAGGGGGAGGGCAGTGGGGTGGGTTATAGGCCTGAACGTGGTGTTTATGGCGGTGTGTTGTGGGTTATTTTGATTGGCCTGCCCATCCTTTGCGGGCCCAGAGTCCTTCTTCAGCGGTGAGGGCGGTGCCGTATTGTTCAGGGGCGTTGGTTGTGGCTGGCGGCGTTTCGTGGGTGTGGGATCCGGTTTGTAGATGCCGGCTGCTGGTTTATAGGTGTGGGATCCGGGGCGTGGACAGTAGGCCAGAAATTTTGTGGCGGTGAGAGCGATCTAAACGCCTATATATCCAGATAGAACGCTGTCGCCGCCATCCATGACCGCAACCCACCGTAGACTTGCGGACAGTAGTCAGCACTGCTCTCAAGAACTCCCCTCGGAATACACTCCGCCGTAGACTTGCTTCGTTTGAGCCAGAACGCCTACTTCATCTCAGCCAGAACGCCCATTTCCCGCTACCCGCAACAACACATCCCGCCACTCGCAACAATCGGAGAACCCATGCCTAAGCTCGTGGTTGGCGCCGCAATCGTCGACTCACTCGCCTGCCCCACCCGGCTCCTCGCCGCCCAACGCTCATACCCGGAGAGCCTCGCGGGCTTCTGGGAGTTCCCAGGCGGGAAAGTTGAAGTTGGGGAGAGCCCCGAGGAGGGGCTTCAGCGCGAGATTTCCGAGGAACTTTCGACGTCACTAGTTCTGGGCGCTCGCATTTCTTCGAGCGATAACGGCGACTGGCCACTCCCGAACGGCAGCAACATGCGGCTCTGGTTGGCGGCGGTGGCGGACGGTGCGTCCGGCCCTCAACTAGGCATGAGCCATCGGGAGCTACGCTGGGTGCGCGCCGCAGAGATCCCACAACTTCCCTGGCTCCCTGGTGACCTCCAAATCCTGCCCTCGCTGCTTGAGCGCTTCGAGAGGTGACCGGGGAACCATCCTCCTTAGTAAATGTGGCTTGACGAATAAGAACGTTGGGTACGCTCATAAATGAGTACCCCACTTTGCGGAGGTTTTGCATCCCATTTTGCATGCACTCCCGCAGTTAGAGATCGCACCGATAGGCCATGGTCTAGGATGTCACGGTCAAACCTATTGGCGCACTCTCTTTTAGGACAGCGGTTTCCGGGGAGTATTGGGGTCGGTGGAGTCGGGGGACGATGAGTTGCTCTCACCAAAACCTTGCCCCTGACCATATCCCGCATCGGAGCCCCGCCCCGGATCAAATCCGGGTGCCGGAGAATAACCACCGTTCGGGGCATAGCTCTGAGAGGAGGTACCCTCTGCCCCGGGAGTGACGCCGGCATCGGCTCCCGAGCCGTATCCGGCTCCGGGAGCCGGATACGGCTGCGGTTGACCGGCACTCTGATATCCCTGCGCGGCAAAATCCTGCGGTTCCTGCTGCGGGGCCGAATACGGCTGCTGCCCAAAGTACTCAGGCTGCTGCGGGTATCCACCCACGTAGCCTTGGTATCCCCCGCCGTTTTGCGCAGCCACCTGTACCAGGATCGACGTGTTCTCGGCGGTACGGATACCCGCCACATAGAACTCCAACGTGATTCTCATGAGCAGGTGCCATAGCGGCAGGCCAATGAGGATGAAGATCGTGATGAAGAACTTCTCCAAGCCTCCCAGGAAATAGCTGCTTTCGGCAAGAGTGAGGAGAATGAAAATGAGGGCGCCGATCGTCGAGAGAATAACGAGGACGGCATAGAGAGCCGTGGCAACACGAGCGGTGACGAAGCTTGTGAAACCGAAGTCGTAGAGGGAGGCGAAGAAGCCCTTCTTACGCCCGAAGTCCTGGGAGTGCCCGGCAGGAGGGGCCTGCGGGGTCGGATGAGGCTGTTGAGGGTACTGCTGAGACATGAGAGCATCCTTATGTGAACGAGTTGAACAACTGAACAAGTTCAATGGCCGACCGCTGTGCTTGACCTCGAATCAGGCGACAAATATTGATCAGCCCACCAAAATTGCCACGATGCCACATTTATCATGTGCGGCACCGCCACATTCATTCTAGGGCCCTTGTCGCATGAGTTCACCAGTTCATGCCACCGCCATAGTTCTGGTTTTGTTGATCGTCGTAGTCACCTTGTCCACGGCGATTACGCTCACGCAGCTGTTCTTCTTTACCCCGCATGTTGGGATCAAGGTCTCCACTATTGCCACCACCCGAGCTATCAGATCCGCCAGCACTACCGCCACCACCATCAGATCCGCCAGAGCCATTGGAACCCTGACCTTCCGACGCGCCATCGCCAGAATCCTCAGAATCATCACCGCCCTGTTTGTTCTCCTGCTCTTTTTCGTTCTCCTGCTCTTTTTGCTCTTGACGCTCGGACTGCTCCCGATTCTCATCAGACTCCTGGCACGGCGCCAAGGTTTCCTGCGCCAGCGCATACTTCTTGGCGGCCCCAGCCAAATCACCACCGGTCACCAACCAATCCCCCTGCAATTCCTGCCCAATCGACAAGTTGCGCCGAACTTTGCATTCCGGCTGATTGTCCGGGTCGATGACCTGGCCATTTTCGCGCTTGGCCCCGGGTACCCGCACTAGCGCCAGCTCCACATCAACAACTCCCGCGTCCACCATCGCCGCATTAGAAATCGCATGATAGGTTGCCTCGCCGTCTGAGCCCTGGGAATCATGAGAACCAAAACCTCCTGGTCCGACACCCACGGCATCAGCATCAACACCCAACCGCAGCCTCACTGTTCCCCGATTGAAGGGTGGCTCCCAGCCCTCCCAAGCGTCGGGAGTAACTTTCATATTCGTCTGATAGTGCCTCTCCGCAATCTCAAAACGCCTATCGAGATAAGCTTTCTCACCTAAATGAGCACTAGTGACCATCAGCCCACTCCACACGGATAGACCGACAATCGCAACGGTCAGCAGTAATGAGAGCAGTACTTTCATGTTCCATCCCATTGTGAACATGTGCCCACTACTCCATGTAGGTGAAGGCTTTTTCGAGTTCCGATCACCTCCCATCAGAAGCCTCCACGTGTACCCGCCAGCCTTCCCGAAGCTGAATCCCTTGTTGCTCTTCGCAGCTCAAGAGCCCCGCGCAAGCGCGGCGTGGTCGCATAGATTTCCCACATCATGAGCCCTACAAGAGCCATCCCAAGTGGCCAAATTTGCACATTGTAGACACTACGAGTATTCGATCCCTGTTCCAGAAGTTCCTCAATCCCGCCAACCAGCAAGCCCTCACCAATCTTGGGATTCACCGCCCCGGAACCCTCATCGCTGCTACTTCCGCCATTGCCAGGACTCCCGGAACCACCAGCTCCAACACGGTGTGCGTACGGAACTCCAAGCTGCTCGGCAACCTCCTTCAATACCGCCTCGTTGATCCGTGAAATCGCAGGCTGGCCCGTCAGGGGATCGATAATGTAGCCGTCTCCACTATAACCACCCTGGACAGGCATCTTTCCACCCATTTCGCTCCCGTAACCAAGCACTGCACCTCCTGAAACATAGGCGCCAGCCTCCGCAAACCGTGGCCCCGACTCTGCGTATGGGTCAGTAGACTCGCCGTCGGACAAGACGTACAGAATCCTCACGTTACCGGGCTTTTCCTCGGCCGAACGCCGCAACGTCGTCGTCAATTCCTCGACCGGACGATTTATCGTCGAACCCCCGGAAGTATACGAACTCTCCAGCTTGAACGTCTCAGCCCACGACTCTACCGCACGCAGATCTGAGGTGAGTGGCAGCTGCGTCGTAGCACGCGAGTCGAAACGAATGATCGAGAAGCGCGCTCCCGGGTACTCGCGGGCAAGCGCGGTCAGGTCCGCACGGACACCGTCGACCCTCTGGCGCCCGGCTACCTGATCCTCACCAGCACCACCGCTCCCACCAGCACCTTCTCCATCACTACCCTCTCCGCCGCCGCCAGCCGTACCAGATCCAGCGGAACCACCGGGCGCGTAGTCCTCGGCCCCCATTGATCCGGTTGCGTCGACGACGAAGTACACCTCTGCATTTGTCCCAATCTCAGCAACATCGGTGCGGATTCCGGGAGCAGCACCCATCAGGGCGACGACAGCGACCATCAGCCCGCGCCGCACCCACCTCCAGTCACACCCATTCAGGCCCCCATGCCTATTCAGGCTCCCACGCCCACCCACACTCATGTGCTCCTGTTCTCCCGAACCTCGGCGCTGGGACCAAGGCCGGTGCCGGGAATCACGCCACCCCGCCCAACACAGCATCAGCCCCACAACCAGCACAATCATGACCAGCCACCACGGCCAGATCCACAGGAGTTTCATAGCTTGAACCTCCACCCAACAACGATCATGACACCCACTCCACACAGTGCCACCGCAGGCCAAGAACCCGGGCGGTCAAAAATGACCAGCCGTGGGGTGGCGCCAAGCTCGATGGCCTCTTGTTGTTGGACATCCCCAATGATGGTGGCGGCGGCGTCGGCATCACTGGCGTAGAAGAAGGTTCCATCCGCTCCTTCTACAACCTGGCGCATACCGGCCTCATCCGGTGCCACCGCGAGGAGCGAGTCAATGAACAAGCCATAAAGCTTGATGCCACGGGTTTTCACTACGTCACCCGCTTCGGGGAGGGTGAAGAGTTCGTTGCCAAGCACCTCATTATCCGTGGCGAGAATCAGGGTGCGAGAGCGCTCGGTGTCCGCAAGATCAAAAGCCTGCGTGCACGAGACAAGGCCATCACCCACGAGGGAGGAACCATAGTCCGCGTCGGTCTCAGTTCCCGTGATAAATGGGAAGAACTCGTTGGTATTCTTCGGCCAGAGGTTGACACCATATCCCGAGGTTTCTAGCGCAAAAGAAGCCGCCCGCAATTGTTCACTGATCATTGTGTAATCATCCGAGAGTGGAAATACCGTGCGCGCAGACGAGTTGAAGATGAGAAGAGCAACCCGCTCGCCTTGGAACCCCTGAACAAGGTCCGCAAAAGTATCAAGAACCTGGGAGTCAAACTCAATGACGGAGCCCGACACATCAAGGCACAGCACGATGTCACGAGTTGCCATCTTATCATTTACATCAACACTATTGCTTGGGCGTGCCGAAATAACCGCGGCCGCAAGCAAGGTGGAGCCAAGTGCCACCGCGAGCACCACCACGCCGGCATTGTAGCGGGCAAGCCGGGAACGGAAGCGAGCGGCTTGCCGCACCCGCGCGGTATGAGCCACACGAATAATCGGACGCGAATCACGCCGAGCCCGCCAGGAATACCATCCAAGCACCAACGCTCCCGCAAGCACCAACGGCACGATCCACCACATCACCATCGCGACACCACCGCCAACGCCCGGCTCACAGACTCCTCCGCCCGAGCCTGCGGATCAGGCGCAAAACTCGGACGCTCCCACGCGGCCAGCAACTCGGCCACCTCCGCAAGAGGTGGCCGTTCCTTCACATCCCCCACCGACCACGAGGACATATCCCACCCCGACCGCTCCGAAACAATCGCCCGCATCTGCTTGCCCAGCTCCTGATGTAGAGCGCGCAGGCTTTCCTCATCATTCGCTGGCAAATACGTCTCCGCAATACGCCGAATATCCACGATCCAACGCTCCCGATCCGATCCCGAAAACGCCCCCAACGTCATTTCATGATGCGCTTCTCGCCTGCGCCTATACGCCACAAACAGGTACACCAGCCAGGCCACGAACAACACCAAGCAGGCAATGAAAGCAACGAGAAAGGGCATTCGCCCACCCAGCGGCTCAACAAGGAAATCAACGCCCACGATGCTGCCTCCTCAACAACCCCATGATCGCGGGCAGCACATCCACGCTCGAACTGACCGGCGCGTGCAGTACTCCATGCGCCCGCAGCACCATAGCACTGCGTTCCTCCCACATCTGGCGGTCAGCCATGAGCTCCTGACGGAAGGTGGCGTCATCGCGCACGTAGGCCGGAAGCGGGATGTCGCCGTCGATCTCCACCATGTCATCTACGTTTTCCTGCGTTAGTGGCATGTCCGCCACTCGCACCACAAGCAATTCATGCCGCGTCCGCACACGCCGCAGCGTGATCTCACCTTCCGGCTGCGGCCAGAATTGATCCGTCACCAGGATGACGAGCGACCTCTCACGCGTCGTTCGCAGCACATATTCCAGCAGGTCAGAAGCCTGAGACGCCCCACGCCCCTCATTCAGCCTAGTCTGGGCACGCCTCACCACATACTCCAGATGGGCAAGCCCGTGACGCCCAGGAAAGTGCTCAATCCCGCTGGAATCACCCATCGTCAGCCCAAGCCGGTCACCACGCTGTGAGGAGAGAAACGCCAGCGTCTCGGCAGCCGCAAGCGCCACATCCATCTTCTTTTCCGACGACGGCGTTGCGGCCAACATTTCACGCCCAGTATCGATGACGAGCTGGGTAAATACGTCCGTCTCCCGCTCAAAACGCTTAATAACGGGGGAGCCGACACGGGCTGAAACTTTCCAGTCGATATCCCGGACGTCGTTGCCGGGAAGGTAATCCGTGAGATCCTCGAAGTCATGTCCCTTACCGGTCAGAATCGAGGTGTGGGCGCCCTCAAAGAGTCCCGACGCCTGCCGAACCACCGGCAACGCAAGACGCGCACGGACAAGGGCCATGCGCGAAGCGCCACTGTTGCCGTCAGTCGCATCCATCTTATCCATGACAATCACCGCATTTACGGCGCAGGAACGGCCGCAAACACGGCATCTACCAAGGACTCGGGAGAGATATCATTTGCGAGCGCATCGTAGGTGCGCACCAGCCGATGCCGGAGCACGGCGTAACGCAGCGCCTTGACGTCGTCGGGCACAACGTAATTTCGTCCCGCCTGTAACGCGAGAGCCTGCCCCACCTGCATCAGGGCAAGCCCGCCGCGCGGGGACGCGCCCACCCGGACCTGGGTTGTAAACCCTGGAATGGACCTCGGCCCACCACCACGCGTGGTATTAATCAACGCCACAATGTAGGATTTGATGGCCCCGTCCACGTACACCTTCCGGCTCATGGCCTGCAAGAATAGGATGTCTGCGGGGCTGATGGGGTCAACGCCGTCGGGGCGCCCAAAGGTACCCTGCGCGGTACGCGTGAGAATATCAACCTCCTCGGACGGCTGCGGATAAGACAACACCTCTTTGATGAGAAAACGATCCATCTGCGCCTCTGGCAACACATATGTCCCCTCTTCCTCGATGGGATTCTGAGTGGCCAGCACCATAAACGGAGTGGGGAGTTTATAGATCGTTCCACCGATGGACGTCTGACGCTCCTGCATCGCCTCCAACATCGCCGACTGCGTCTTCGCCGACGACCTATTGATCTCATCCAACAGCACCACATTCGCGTGCACCGGACCAAGCTGAGTGGAAAACTGGCCCGACTCATACGAGTAAATCTGGGTACCTACAATGTCGTTCGGCATGAGGTCCGGCGTGCACTGAATGCGGGAAAATGTACCGGAGATGGCGTCGGCGAGGGTGGTGGCCGCCGTCGTCTTAGCAAGCCCGGGAACTGACTCAAGCAGGACATGACCCTGGGCCATCAGTGCCGTCACGAGCGCGGTGTAGAGACCCTCTTGGCCCACCACTCGGCCACGGAAAATCTGGCGGATGCGCTGCAACAATTCGGCGACGCGGGCCAGTTCGTCATCGGTAATTTTTCCTGTGGCCAGCTCATTCCCAGCACCGGTTACGTCTGCCATCGTCCGCAATTCTCCCTCAATTACTTGGATGCGATCGGTGCACCCCAGGCGATGTTCTCACCCCAACCTGGCAGTTTCCTGCTTGATCAGATGGACAACTCGCCACCCCACAAAGCGCGCAATCACTACGCGCCATCCATAACCGTTTCACCTTAGTAAATACATGACCAATATTGACAGCAATTCAGCTATTCCCATACACGGTTCCTCCCACGCCACCGTCGCCACAAATGGCGTCGAGACATAGCCAAACACCACATCACGATTGATAACACTTTGGTTGCGGTTACAACGAATGTGTCCTAGCCAACAGTGCGATATTCCCGCGTGCATTAGCGTGGGTGCGGTTGTGCGCCACCTCGTGCACCGACGCATTGCCATCCATGGCAGACCGCATCGCCACTCGTGGCACACGAAATCTACTCATGGGAGAGACAAGCCGATGACCATACCCCAAGGACAAAGTCCCGCCGGGTGGCAAGGGCAGTGGACCGAGCAGACGCCGCCTCCAGCGCAGCGCCCTTCGCGCTCCCCGCTGTACTTCTTGATTTTTGCCGCCGTTGTTCTCCTAGCAACCGCCGCGGCCCTCTTCTACCTCAAAATCCTCCCCGGCGGCGGCTCCACTCACCCCGGCGGGAACTCCTCACAATCGGCATCCGTAGGCGGCAATAGCGAGCATCATGGCCCCGTCGATCCGGCCACCTTAGAAAGCGCCCGCAATGCCGTCATGCAGTTAGCTGCCGCCCCACAGTGCACCGACTCGGCTTTCCCGGCCCAAACCGCACAGACGATCCTTAACCTCGCCGACCTCTCCACCAGCTCCGACGATCTCGCCACCAGCAAAGACGCCCTCACCACCCTCAGCGCTGCATGCGGCGGCCCCTTCACCGGCGACCTCCGAGAAGCCTTCTCCACCGCCGATCTCCCCAACAAACTCGAAAAACTCATCGACTCCAACGACTGGGTCACGCTCACCCGCCCCGCCCCCGACGGCGCCATCACACAAGCCGAATTCACCACCGGCGCTGAGAACATCCGCTGCCGCTTCGTCGACGACGACGTGGCCTGCTCCATTTACGCCTACGACTACCCCTCACCTCCCAGTTGTGAAGGCAAAACCGCCACCTATCGCATTGACCCATACGGCAACGTGACCTCCGGCTGCAGCAAGTCAATCGACACCGACCAGGTACTCGAATATGGCACCTCTGTTGCGCAAGACGGCTACGCTTGCACCCTCGATCAAAATGAGGGTGTGACCTGTTGGAACGAAGTCACCGGCACAGGATTCCAGCTCAAGAGAGCTGCGGGCACAATCTTTTAAGAGGAACCTGCACGGCCAAGAGATCCCGCAGACGGTTCCTTGGCCTTGGCACAGAAGACTGGTGTAGGGAGAATGGGGTAGGTGAGAAGGGGGCGCCGTCGTCTCAGAATCTCAAAGAACGCACCAATGGGCGTTCAGAGTGGTCTCTTAGGGACACCCATGTCTGTCTAGATGATTGATTCTGCGGGCACCGGGTAAGTTTTGCATCAACTTCTCGAGACACCCCAAGGAATCAATCGCTTAGTTCTCAGGTTAGGGTAGCTTTATGCCCACTGAACCGCCAGAAGTACCCACCTCACGTAAGCGACACCCCGCCCGCGGGAGGCGGCGTATCAAGCGCGGATGGATCCCCAACTACCATGGGGCATGGGCGATGATCATCATCCCACCACTGGTGGGCATCATCGAGGGCGGCTTTCGGCCCGCACACCTCCCGCTACTGGTCATGTGGTGGGTAGGGTATTTCTTCTTCTTTGCAGCCACAGTGTGGTTGCGCTCGCAGTTAAAGGATCGCTTCCGTGCGCCAGTTGTTTTCTACGGAACCGCCACCGTTGTTGCTGGACTTGCAACCTGGTGGGCAGCGCCATACCTCTGGCGCTGGGTACCGGTGTTTCTACCGTTGGTGGCCCTCGCCGGATGGGCCGCGTGGAAACGGCAAGATCGCAGTCTCGGGGCCGGGCTGGATACCGTCGTCGCCGCATCCTTGCTACTCCCAGTCTCATGGGACGTGGCTAGCGGAGGCTCAGCGGGGCTCGCGGCCACACCGGAAATATGGACGCAGACGGCGCTACTCTTCGGATACTTCGCCGGAACAGTGTTCTACGTCAAGACCAACATCCGTGAGCGCAGCTCAAACGGCTATCTCGTGGCTTCGATCGTGTGGCATGCGTTGTGGCTGGTCGTGGGGCTAGCGGTGTCGAATCCGTGGCATGCGACGGTCTGGGCACTGCTCGTGGCACGGGCGGTTGTTGTACCGCTACTGAGGCGGCGCGGCGTTGGCATCTCCGTGACCGCAATCGGAGTGGCCGAGGTGGTGACATCGATTCTTGTCACCACCTCGTTGCTGGTGTAGGCGCGCCATGTTGCTGGTGTAGGCGCGCCATGTTGCTGGTGTAGATGCGAGCATTGATACCGGCGGCAGAGCGAGTTCCTCACACGAACGGCTACCGCCAAATTCCAAATAACCGAGCATAAATGTAATAACCGAGGGAAAATACCGCTGTATAACGCTCGGTTATTACATTTTCCCTCGATTATTCGAAGTGAGAATACAGCCCGTCTACTCCTGGGATTCGTCGCGGAACTGCTCCAACGAGCGCAGCAGGCGAAGCGACCCAGCCGGTTCGGCAACCGTGACGCGCACGCCTTCGTCGCCAAAACGACGCACGGTAATCCCATTCGCATGACAGATTTCTTCGAAGCGCGCGCTCTGGGAGCCGAAGTCGAGCCAAATGAAGTTCGACTGCGAAGTCGGCACATTCCACCCCTGCGCGGCGAGCGCTGCAAGCAGGTTCGCGCGTTCACCCTTGAGTACCTCAACTTGCCGGCTAACCTCAGCCTGTGAACGCAGCGCAGCCCGAGCAGCAGCCTGGGCCACCCCATTCACCCCGAACGGAGTAGCAATCGCGCGCAGACCCGAAGCCATCGACGGCCCTGCCAACGCATACCCGCAGCGCAGTCCAGCCATACCGTACGCCTTGGAAAAAGTACGCAGCACGATGAGATTCTCGTACTCAAGCAGCAGCTTGCGCGAGTCGACGATGTCTTCCATCTCGGTGAAGTGGATGTAGGCCTCATCCAACACCACCGGAATCGTGCTCGGTACCTCGTTCAGGAACGCCACCACCTCCGAGTGCGTGAGGCTCACACCGGTCGGGTTGTTGGGCGAGCAAAGCAGGATCGCGCGGGTGCGCGGCGTGATCCCCTTGAGCATTGCCCGCAGGTCGTGGGCATGATCGCGCGTAAGGGGCACCTTGACAGCCACGCCCCCGGCAGCCTGAATCGCAATCGGGTAGGCCTCGAACGAGCGCCAGGGCAGCACCACTTCACCACCGGGCGTGACCACGGCCTGCAAAATCTTCTCAATGAGCGACGTCGATCCGTTGCCCACTACGATGCCCGAATCAGGCCATTCGTGCAGTGCAGCAAGATCAGCAATGAGATCCGTGGCAAACATATCCGGGTATCGGTTAAGACCTCCCGCAACAGCCTGCAACACCGCCTGCACCTGCGGAAGCGTGGGGAAAGGCGTCTCGTTCGATGCCAGTTTGATCGAATCTGGATCGTTCTTTCCCGGGACGTAGGAAGGCAGCGCCAACACTTCCGGACGGAACCACATCTGTTCTACATTGTCCATGACACCATTTTGCCCTGTTAGGCCGGAAGCAGCGGCAAAATGCCACCAACTGGTCATACATGGTCACTGAATGATCAGCAATATTTGCCCGCTGGCCCACACCCCACACCCCACACCCCACACCCCACACCCCACACCCCACACCCCACACCCCACAGAAAATTACGCTATTCCTTGGTCTTTCCCATAGAGCTGAAAGGACATGGGATAGGCTGGTTCCTTTGCTCGTAATAGAGTAGAGTAAACATATTGGCCGCAGACGGGTTACCCATCGTGTGGCTATCGACGGCAAGACATCATAATCACTATTCGCTCACCAACCGACAGTCACCATCCACTCCCACAAAGGAACATTGTGAACACGAATTCAGACCCACTCGGCGGCCTACATCTCGACGCCGAAGCCCTCACCCGCTCCACGATCAAAGGCATTCGCGGGCTCTTCGGCATCACCGGGTTCTTTGCACTCGCCATCGGCATCGCACTGCTCGTGTGGCCGGGCGCTTCGTTGCGCGTAGCAGCGACCCTCCTGGCTTTGTCCTTTGTCGTAGACGCCCTCACGCGCCTCTATCTGGCCATCACCACGCCTCTTCTCTCAACCGGATGGCGAATCCTCAACATCCTCTTCGGTGTCCTGCTCCTCGTGGGCGGCATTTTCATGTTCCGCAACTCCACGGTGGCCGGCCAGGCATTGCTTCTGACGATCGTCTTCGTCGTGGGCATCTCGTGGATCATTGAGGGCATCCTCGCCCTCACCGAATCTGGCTTCGCTCGCTCCCAGGGCTGGGCAATTTTCTTCGGCATCATCTCGGTGCTTGCCGGCATCAGCGTCCTCGCCGTTCCCGCCTGGTCCGCCGCAGTTCTCATCATGTTCACCGGCATCTCCCTGGTGATCACCGGCATCTCCTCGCTCGCCCGCGCCTTCACCTTCGGCAAGGATGTGCTCAAAGCCATGGATGCCCGCGGCGTGGATATCATCGACGGCGAGATCATTGACTAATTTTCAGCTCGGCTGATTTTCGACGACGACGGCACGGGGCACCCGAGATCTTCACCGCGTCATGGGGCTGATTCTCAATACTCCAGGCGTGGGGCGATCAAGCACTTGAATCTCCCTTGGCCCGGCAATGGATTTCCGTGTCCACCTGTTGTTGGAGCGCACGGCGCACGAAGATTAGTACAGATTGATAGAGAGAAGTGGTGATGGGCTCCGGTCGGTCATCCAACGTGACCCTGAGCGACAGAAATCGACCCTAATAGCTTCGATTTCTGTCGATCAGGGTCACCGTGTGTTCGTGGGGGTGGATAACCTCACTGAACCAATTACACATGGGGCTGCATCAGAAGGTCTTGTGACCGACTGATGCAGCCCCCTTCTCATCTCTCGGGACGTTCGTAACGTTGTATCCCTACTGGTAAATGTTGTGTAAGAAATCCGGCAGGACCCGGTTCTCTGACGGAATCCGACTTTTGATACAGCCCCGTGTCAGCTCCCATAACCTGGCCGGTGCCAGTCTCCAGATCGGCCACCGGCTTTGTGGATGATCTTGCAGTCGGTGATCTCGGCTGAGCGGTCGACTCCTTTGACCATATCCACAACCGCAAGCGCAGCCACGGTCACAGCCGTGAGCGCCTCCATTTCCACGCCAGTGCGATCCGCGGTGCGCACAGTGGCGGTGATTGCCACGTGGTCCTCCTCCAACTGGATATCCACTGCCGCACCATGTACACCGATAGTGTGGGCAAGCGGAAGCAGGTCAGGTACCTTCTTCGCAGCCGCGATTCCAGCGATACGCGCTACTGCTACGACGTCGCCCTTCGGTACAGCTCCCTCTCGCAGTGCACTCATCACCACGGTGGAGCACCGCACCGTGCCAATGGCCGTTGCCTCGCGTACTGTCGGCTGCTTGGCGGTCACATCCACCATGTAAGCCTCGCCCGAGCCGTTGAGGTGGGTGAAGGTCATTTTTTTGCTCACTGTGGAGTCCTTTTCGTTGATTTTCATCCATCGTTTTTCCTGGATGGCGGTGAGAGCGTTCTATCCGGTTATATATCCAGATAGAACGCTCTCACCGCCATAAAGTTCACCTGGCTAGGCAATTACTGAAACCACATGACATCAACCGGATCGCCCTCATTGACATTGGCGACCTCCGCCGGAACACGCGCCAAGCCTGTGGCCAACGGGAGCGCTGCAATGAGATGCGACTTCGAGCCACCGGTGGTTGCCGGGCCAACACCGCCAGCCTTGTCACCTGAGGTGTTGCCCGCCGTGCCATTCGCGCCACTGCCGACGCGCACGCACGGCAGGAACTGGGTGCGTCCAGCCCTACGGGACCACGAGACTCCCGCAACAGCCGGGTGGAAGAGGTCGTCATACTTCGGTGCCGCACGGCCAAACAGCGAATCGAGAAGCGGACGACCAAAGAGCTGCCATGAGACGAACACCGAGACCGGGTTACCCGGGAGGCAGATGATCGGGACGCGGCGGGTAGTAGAGTCGGCAACGGTACCGAAGCCCTGCGGTTTACCGGGCTGCATGGCGACCTTGTCGAACACGACACCCTCGCTGAGCAGTGCCGCCTTGACCACGTCAAAAGCGCCGGCGCTCACGCCACCTGTTGTGACGATGAGATCCACGCCATCCGCGAGCGCACGCAACCCAGCAAGGAATGCTTCTGGGGTATCCGTGTGGCAGGCGAAGGTTTCTGGGATAGCTCCCGCCTCGGCAGCGAGTTGGGCGACCAGTACCGAGTTCGAGTCTGGAATCTGGCCTGGCGCGAGGTCCTCACCGGGTGCCCGGAGCTCGTCTCCGGTGGTCACGACTCCCACACGTGGACGGGCATGCACCGCAACATCCGCATGTCCGAGCGCTACGAGCGCTGCCAGGTGTGCAGGGGCAAGAACGGTGCCCCCGGCAAAGGCGGGGGCACCGGCCGCAATATCCTCACCGGCATAGCGAACATGCTCCCCAGCAGCGGGAATGGCAGTGGGAACGATCTCGTCCGGGGCCTCGGGCAGCATGTTGACCGTGGCATTCTCGGTAAGTTCCACCTGGAGGATGGCGTCGGCGCCAGTGGGAAGAGGTGCGCCTGTCATGATGCGAAGGGTGGTGCCAGGGTACAGCTCAGGAATATCGGTGCAGCCCGCCGGGATATCGCCCGTGACGGTGAGCGGCTCACCCACCCTCACATCCTCAACACGCAGCGCAAAACCATCCATGGCCGAGTTTGTAAACGGTGGGATCGCGAAGCGGGCCACTGCTTCTTCGGCCAGAACGAGGCCCCGAGCCTCACCCACCGGGACTCGAACCACAGGAAGACCACCACCTAACGCCATAACATCAGCATAATGACGCGAAATATCCTTGAGAGCCATTGCTTTCCTTCGTCTAAATTAAAAATCGACAACCCGAACAACAATCTCATACACCTGAAGCTACGATGCTATGAATCAATCACCAATTCTGGTGTCTTTTGCCTTAGCTTGGTGTTTAACCTGTGGTTAGGGCAATCCCCGCCCCATTTGGCAATGCCGTCGCTGTGGGAGCCACGTATTACTACCTCTCAATACTGCTATTAATACTGCTCCCGGGCGATTTCTCCTGCCCGCACCTGGATAAGCACGAGATCAAGAAGCGGCGTCTCCACACCAAGCTTGCGCGCCTGCACGGCCATCTCGCCAAGAATGTGCTCACCCTCGTGAGGGAAGCCTGCCACAACATCCCGGTACAACGACGACGTAAACGAAGAGCCTTCCTCTGCCAGGAATCCAACGGAGAACTGGTGTGCCGCCGCAGTCACCGGATAGCCCGCAGCCGCCGCAACAGCCTCTGTTTCGGCAATCGCCTTCTCAATCTGGGCAACACCGCCGGCCTCAACAATCGCACCAACGGACCCGCGGAATAGGCACGTGATCACCCCGGCGGAGGCAATAAACGCCCACTTCTCCCACATTGCAGCGGCCACATTGTCACTCACCACCAACGAAATCCCAGGAACATCGAAGAACTCAGCGATGGCTGCTGGGAACTCGGAACCGTCTAGGGTCCCCATGGTGATGGAAATAAGGTCCGTCATTTGCCACACCACGCCGTCATCGAGCGTAGCCACGATCTTCACAAGCCCACCCAACACCTGCCTCGGGAACTCCTGTTCCAGCCGGGCCAGATGGGCCATGCCGTTGAGGATCGGGATGACCGTCGTCTGCGGCCCAACGTAAAGGCGCAGATCCTCAATGGCCAACTCCAGCCCGGTGGCCTTGACGGTGAAAAGAACGAGGTCAAAGGGGTCAGCGGGCTGGCCACTCATCAGCGTCTGCACAGTATTGGTGCGCTCGCCCGCCGGAGTTCTAAATGCCAGCCCATTGGTCCGGATCGACTCTGCACGCTTGGCCCGCACAAGGAACGTCACGTCCCGACCCGCTTCATGCAGCAGCGTGCCATACGATCCGCCGGTGCCTCCGGCTCCAACAATGAGAATCCGCATATCTCTTCCCGTTCTTTCCTCGGTTGCGGGTCGCACGCTCAAGCTCTCTCACCCTCCCGTGCCAACAGGTGCGCTCACCCCATTCCGACAACCGCGCCCATTCGACGCTATCACCAAAATGCTCGTCCACCTGGGTATTCCGTTCCTACCTGGCCTCTCCGCCACTAACCCACTCACCCCACAACCAGCACACCCACGGACCCCATATCCACCAGCCCGCTACAATATCCTCATGCCTCGTCCGCCATTGCGCATCGCCGTCATCACCGTCTCCGACCGCACAGCCTCCGGCCTCCGTGAAGACCTCTCCGGCCCCCTCGCAGTCCGTCTCCTCGCGGAATACGGCGAGGTCAGCGGCCCAATCGTTGTCTCTGACGGGGTCACTCCCGTCCGCGACATCATCACCCACGCAATCTTCTGCGGCGCCCAAGTCGTCTTCACCACTGGCGGCACCGGCATCACCAGCCGCGACCTCACCCCCGAAGGCACCGAACCGCTCATCACCCAGCGCATGTGGGGCATCGAGGCCAGAATGCGCGACAACCCGGCCGTCCCCACCGCCGCCATCTCACGCGGCATCGCGGGCATCGCCACCGCAGACGGCAACCGCGCCTTCGTCATGAACGCGCCCGGCTCGACCGGCGGCGTCAAGGACGCGATCGCCGCAGTCGGCCCGCTACTTGCGCACATCGTCGATCAAATGAACGACGGCGACCACCCCACACCCATCGCCCCACCCGAGTCCGCTACAGCGCCATCCGATTCAACGACAACTTCATCCGAGTCCTCCCCGCCCCAGTAACCACCCAAACTTCCACTACAATCCACCACGCCCACTAGCCATTCCCACGCACCAGAGAGAAGAAGCATGAGCACCAAGAACGCCAGCAGCCACGAGGAAGCCACCTGGCGGGTCCAGAACCGCGGCGTCAATGATGGATCGGATGCCACCGTTGTCCGCGCGAGCGTCTCTCACGAACCAATCGACATGGCCGAGCTCGAAGCCCTGGTTACCGCCGATTCCGCCGGCGCCATCGTCACCTTCAACGGCCGGGTGCGCAATCACGACGACGGCAACTCCGTCGTCGCCATTGATTACGAGGCGCATCCGGACGCAAGCGCGGTGGTAGAAAAACTAGCCGCCGAGGTGGCAGTAGGGAGCGGTGCCTGCAAGATCGCCATCGTGCATCGCGCGGGTCATCTCAACATCGGCGACATCGCCTTGGGCGCAGCCGTCTCCGCGTCCCACCGCAAGGAGGCGTTCCGTACGCTGGAGGCCGCCGTCGAGCAAGTAAAACTGCAGCTACCGGTGTGGAAGCGCCAGGAGTTCGCGGACGGCTCGCACGAGTGGACCGGCTCGGCCTGAGCCGCTCAGCCGCACCCTGTCAACAAAAACCGGGATTACCCGCCGGCAAACGGCGGGAGCACGTCTACCTGGATGCCTTCGGTTTGCGGAACGACGACGGCGCCATCAAGCCGCCTCCCCTGCGCCAACAGGGCGCTCACACCGAGGACCCTCGCAAACTCGGCGCCGTGAGACTCCGTCAACAGGTCCCGCAGCTGCTCTGCGGTGGTCCCCGAAGCAACCGATACGCTTTCCTCGCGCACGCCTGCAGCTTCCGCTACAGCTGCAAAATAGCGTAGCCGCACGGTCTGCAGGGGTATATCCGCGGCATCCAAGACCCGCTCTACGTTGACATCCGTCATCCTATTTTCCCTCCACATACGTCCATAGACATCGACGTTCAGCTCTCGTAAGTATCATGGCATCCATTAGGCACCGTACTTCACCCACCGATAGCGCTCATCGGGCGATCGGGGCTGAGGAAGCTTGGATCATTGATGCCGTGACCAGGCTTTTTACCCCACATGGCCCGGCGCCACACGTTGGCAATCTCTTCATCCGAGTATCCGCCGCGAAGCATGGCGCGCAGGTCCGTCTCACCGGTGGCAAATAGGCAGTCGCGAATCTGGCCGTCGGCGGTCAGTCGTGTACGGTCGCAGTCACCGCAGAAGGGCCGCGTCACCGAGGCGATAATGCCCACGCTTCCGCCGAGATGCTCCACACCGCGATAAACCCCGGGTGCCACGTCCCAGAGTTCCGCGGGAGAGGCACCGCGCTCGGATCCCGGCCGGGGCGTCAGCACGAAATCCCGCGACAACAATCCCAAAATATCCTCGGCGGTGATGATCTCGCCACGCTTCCAACGCCCACGCGGCCCCAGCGGCATGTACTCGATGAACCGCAGCTCATAGCCGTTGACCAGCGCATTCATCAACACATCTGGCGCGCCCGCGTCATTGACACCCGGCATGAGCACGGCATTCAACTTGACCGGCTTCAAGCCGACGCGGGCGGCTTCAGCTGCGCCGGCGACGGCGTCGTCGAACCTATCGCGCCTGGTCAGCCGCGCGTAGGTGTCGCGATCAGCGGAATCCATCGACAAGTTGACACGGTTCAGACCCGCCGCCTTCAGCCGCCCGGCGCGATGCTTCAGCCCGAGGCCGTTGGTGGTGAGTGAAATATCGGGGCGCGTCCCATCCCAGGTGCGCAGGGTCGCCGTCGTCGCAACGATGCCTTCCAACCCCTTGCGCAGCAGCGGCTCGCCGCCGGTGAAGCGAACTTCCCGGATCCCCAACAACTCGACGCCGATGCGAACAAGGCGGCACACTTCGCCGTCGGACAACAGAACCTGGCCCGGAAGCGGATCGATGCCCTCCGCGGGCATGCAGTACTGGCAGCGCAGATTGCACTTGTCCGTGAGTGACACGCGCAGATCGGTGGCGACGCGCCCGAAGCGGTCGATGAGACCGGGGGTGTCGGGGCGGTCAGCAGGTAATCCGGTGTCGATGGGCCCGCGGAGTGCGAGCGCGATGGGGATTCCATGTGACACCACCGGATTCGTCGTCGGAACAGACGTGGTGCTCATAATTCCTCAGGGGTTCTGGGTCGGGTGATTGCGTGGGCAGGAAGCGGAAATAGCTTGTTGGAAAGCGGCTGCCGGAAAGTAGGGTGCCGGTGGGTGAAAAGTTGGTAGGTCAAAAATTGGTAGGGAGAAGAAACAATTATGGTGTCCATACAGAGAGATTTTCACGTCGAACACTTGACGTGACCTGCATGTTTGAAAGTTTAGCTATTTAACACGTTCTGGAACGTGATTTCTCTGTGAGTCTACCGCGCCGCTGAACAGGAAGGCTAATGTGCAGAGCGCCCTCACAGGCCCTCTCCTCTGGGAAAAACCCGGAACTCACCGTGGGCGAACCATCCGACGGCCCTTAGTCCCATGTCCAAATTTTCCTGGTGAATCCTCTAATAGGGCGGTCCCGCAACGCCTGGGCTGCCGGGTCCCCTGGCCACCAGGTTCCGCAGCACCTGGTAACCAGACCCCACAACTCGCGCAAACACATACCATGGCGTCAGGACACTTCTACGGAACCAAAGATCCCATGGAACACGGCCGCTCACCCGCCACGGGAAGGAAACCATGCCTCACACCAATTCTCACGCGAATTCTTCCCACACCGCGTTGTCCCACCCACTTCCTGTCAGCACGGCTCCGCTCGAGGCCTCGTCGCCCAACACACCTCCAGCTCCGTCGCCCAACACACCTCTAGCCCACACCCCGACCCGGCTCCCCATCGTCTTCGCACACCGCGGCCTGCCCACCCGCGCACCCGAAAACACCCTCGCCGCCTTCCGCCTCGCCCGCGGCGCCGGCGCGCGCTGGCTCGAACTCGACGTCGATATCCTCGCCGACGGCACCCCCATCATCCTGCACGATTCCACCCTGAACCGCACCACCAACCGCCCCGGCTCGATCTATGCGCTGAGGTCGGGGGATCTTTCGCGGGTCGACGCCGGCGCGTGGTTCAGTCCGCAGTACACGGGCGAGCCGATCCCCACACTGGCAGAGGTGGTTGGATTTCTCAACGAGACGGGGATGCATTGCAATGTGGAGTTGAAGTCGAATGAGGTGGGTGGGGCGGAGGCGCTTCGACTCGTGGAGAACACGCTGAGTGAGCTGGACAATCTCGACGCGAAGTGCGAAATCATTATCTCCTCATTCAATCCGTTGTTGTTGGCCGAGGTGCATCGCCGTGCTCCGCAGTACACTCTTGGCGCGCTCTTCGATCGCACCACGCTCCACGCTGACTGGCGTTCCATCGCCGAGCTATGCGGCGCCACCTATATCCACGCGGAGGATCACCCATCGCTCACCCAGT
>JBDIAV010000050.1:0-22809 GCA_039812645.1 Actinomycetaceae bacterium | reverse complement strand
CGGTTTCAAATATTTGCCCGAGTGCTCCCAGCAGTCCTCAGGAGAGAACGATCGGCACCTTCGCCCACCCCAGCAGTGGCTCCTCCGCTGGCACACGCTCAGAATCTGGAGCGGAGCGAACGGCTGATATCCCGCTGAGTAAAGCGCTCAGCACGATGCGTAGTTCGACTGTGGATAACAATCTACCGGGACACGCATGTGGACCAATGCCGTAAACCAGGTTGTATGGGCGATTGCCCTCTGCGTCGAAAGTGTCAGGTCCATGTGCACCTTTGAACACCTTCGGGTCACGATTTGCAACAGCCCATTCCAAGGAGAAATGAGTGTCAGCATCAAAGGAAATCCTGTGCGATAACTGAACTGGGCAGGTGGCCACTCGACCGTTGGAAGGGAACGGATCAACAATTCTCAGACACTCATCAATGATTGCTTCAAGCTCAGCTTCGCAACGGTTATGAAGTTCAGTGGATGTATCCTTCTCCAAGTGCTCAATAAGCTCTCGTACCCGATCAAACAGGGAAGAATCATCCAGAAGTCGGACGATCACCACTCCCACACAGCGAGCGAGAGACCCGAGGTCACCGGCGGTCCAGTTGCGCAGCATTGAGACGATTTCCTCAACGGTCAGCGGTCTCCCAAAGACGCACTCCTCTAGAAGGCGAGCGGTAACGTCGTCGTACGGGGAACCAGAATTCCGAGCCTCTCGACGCACGTCGACTTGGCGCCGCACGATAGCGTCGAAAGCCTCGGCGACGGCGACGTTGCGCTCTGGATCGCCTGCTCTGGCTGCCTCCTCGTTGCTTCGCATCCAGTCGAGCAACTCGCCTTCCAGCTCCTCCGGCCAACCAAGCCAGCGGCATTGGGCCCTCACCGCAAAGATTGATCCGAAATCAGCGACGGCGTCAATGGCGGTGCCGCGTGGAAGCTCCTCTACAACTTTCCTGGCAACCTCGGTGAGCATCGGTTCCAAATCAGCTACCGCCCCGGCAGACATGTACTTATCCACGATGCGCCGGAACTCTCTATGCTCGTCACCATCCATCGTGTTGGGAACGTGGAGATGCGAGGAGATGGCGCTGGAGAACCGCTCGGGATCGGTGGCCGCAGCCACCACATCCTCATAATCTGTCAGCCGAACAGGGCATGCCCGGGTTCCCAATGCTTCCGTTGATCCGCGATCCGTCATAGCTATCCCTCCAAGAGTCCAAGCCGTCTCCGTTTTAGTCTTAGCATGTTTCTTGAAACTATTCGCTACAGCTACATTCACGCCACTAGCTTCCTGTCGTGGCGTCGCCCAGCTCCGACGGGTAGATTCGAACCAGCTCGCCTCGTTAGAAAACCTCATCTCGTAGGGAAGCCCAACCTCGTCGGAAGGACCGCGACCAATGGAAGTTCGCCACCTCAACCACTCGTGCTTGCTGGTCACCATGGCCGGCACCCGGATCCTTGTGGATCCGGGTGCGTTCAGCGTGGAGAAGATCAAGGCATACGGAGCGATCACCGGGCTGGACGCCGTGCTCATCACTCACCAGCATCCCGATCACATCCACCCCGGCCTCCTCGCACAAATCCTCGCGGACAACCCGGACATCCCCGTCATCGCCGAGCCCGAGACCGCCGCTATCCTCACCACCGAGGACGAAACCGACTCCCCCGCCGCGGGCCACCCCATCATCGAGCTTGCCGCTGGCGACATCCACGAGGTCCGCAACGTCACCATCCGCGGCTACGGCGGCCTGCACGCCGTCATCCACCCGGACATCCCGCGCGTGGGCAACACCGGCATCGTCCTCGAAGCCATCGGCGAACCACGCCTCGGCATCACCGGCGACTCCCTCGAACCCATCGACGCCTTCCGCCGCATCGACGTGCTGGCCTTCGCCGTCGTCGCCCCATGGAGCAAGATGGAAGAAACCATCAACTTCCTGCGCGACGTCAAGCCGCGCCTCGCCCTGCCCGTCCACGACGCCATCGCCAGCCCCTACGGCCGCCCGATCTTCTTCAACCAGTCGAAGAACTTCGCCCCCAAGGAGACGGAAGTGCGGGATTGGCCGGAGGACGACGTCGTCGTCGTGGGAGGACGCAAAGCCCCCGAAGCCGGGTGCCCCGTTCGCCAGGACTCACCCAAGAATTTCTCATAGAGGTTGGGCCGCGACATCCGCAGTAGGCTATGGTCCATTGGCGTGACCTCTTCCTAAGCCGGGGAACCTATCGCCCCATCTCACCTAATAGCACGTCCGAATTGGCGGTGGCATCGTGAGTTTTGCTCTTCTCGCTCTAATCTGCGCTGTGGCCATCCTCGGGCCGATCCTTGCTGCCGGCAACACCATGCGTGTACCGGTAGTTATTGGCGAACTCATCGTAGGGATTGTGCTGGGGTCCACGGGCTTCAAGGTGGTGAACCCAGACGACGATATCCTGTCATTTCTCGCCCATATCGGCTTCGCTCTCGTCATGTTTGTGGCGGGTAGCCACGTGCCCATCCGCCAGAAGGCGATGGCGCGCGGCCTTCGCGCCGGTATTTTGCGAGCCCTAGGGATCGCCATAGTTGCCATTCCCGTAGGCATGGGAATCTCAACGCTGTTTGGGACAGGGCACGGCGCGTTGTATGCGGTGCTCATCGCGTCCTCGTCGGCGAGTATTGTCATGCCCGCTCTGGGAACCACCCAAGTCACCAGCCGCCCCGGCCTAGAGATGCTCGCGCAACTCGCCATCGCGGACGCCGCCTGCATCGTCGCTCTCCCCTTCGTCCTCGACCGTGCACACGCCGGGCGTGCGGCGCTCGGAGCGCTTGCCGTGCTGGCTGTCGCGATCGTCTTTTATGTAGTGTTGCGCTGGGCTGAGGTGTCTGGACTTTGGCCGCGAGTTCACAGACTCAGCGAGGGGCGCGGGCTGGCACTCGAACTCCGCGTTACACTCACCATGCTCTTCACCCTGGCGGCTATCGCCGTCACCGCCCATGTGTCCGTCATGCTCGCGGGATTTGCCATGGGCGTGGCAATCGCTGCCGCCGGGGAACCGCGGCGGCTCGCCAACCAAACTTTCGCCCTCACCGAGGGATTCTTTGCCCCTATCTTCTTCGTGTGGCTGGGCTCATCACTCAACCTCCGAGACCTCGCCGCGCATCCCTCCGCCATCGCCCTGGGCGTGACCCTAGGGCTGGCAGCCATCGCGGTGCACACAGTAGGCACCCTCACCAAACAGCCGTGGCCGCTGGCCATGGCAACATCTGCCCAGCTCGGAGTGCCTGTCGGAGCCGCAGCGCTCGGGAAAACCATGGGAATCCTGGCACCCGGCGAAGCCACCGCGATGCTCCTCGGAGCCATCATGACCGTGGGGGCCGTGACGCTCGTCAGTTCACCAATGAGCCGAGCGGTTGTCGAAGCACCCGGTAACAACAACGTGAGCGCGATGGGATCGGATATCGGTCAAGAAACCTCACCGAACATCCCATCGGCAACGGATCCGCGAGCCCAGCCCCCGCGCCACCAAGAAGGTGAGTCCGCGGCGCCGTCGTCGTAAAGCCGTCGTCGTCAAACAAAACCCTCGCAAGAAACGTAAAACAACGCTGCCCGGTTCGAGGTCTCTCACCACCAACCGGGCAGCAGTTTTCAACAACGTCAGGAAATTAGCACGGCGTCACTTCGTGTTGTCACCAGCCAAAGTAACTCCGGAGTTTGCAAGGCCGTGGCTCGGGTCGTTGGCGTAAGCGTAGTACCAGCCAATCAGCAGGCCGCCACCCACGTAGTTGCCGAGAAGCGCGATCCCCACATTCCCCAACGCGGCCAGCACATCAATGCCATTATGGAAACCCTCAACTAAGAACAGCACCGAGTTAGCCACCGAGTGCTCGAAGCCGAGGAAGGCGAACAGGACCACAGCGACATGCATGACGGCTACCTTGACGCCGTCGGACTTCACGAGCCCGTTATAGGTCATGAGCATCGAGACATTGATGAGGAAGTTGCAGAAAATCGCGCGAATAAACAGGTCAAGCATCCCGCTCGCGCCGCTCGTGACGTAACTCAACTTAGTCTCGACCGTATGCTCAACGAAGGTCCCCACCGAGCCATCGAGAAGCGAGCTACCGCTGACAAGCAACGCGATAAAGAGGCCACCAAGAAGATTTCCAAAGAAACACAGCAGCAGGATTGTCGCGGCACGGCTCAGCTTCATCCGCTTGTAGTAGAGCGCGATCGTCGTGATCATCATGTTCGACGTCAGGAGCTCGGACTTCGTGTAATAGATGAAAGCGAGCGCGAATCCGAAGACCATGGCGCCAATAAAACGGCCCACGTCATACGCGTGTTCGGAGACTCCTGAAATCGCTGCAATCACCGCGTAATTGGCGAGATAGAAGAGCCCAATGAGGAATCCCGCCATCGCCGCACGCATGAGGTAAACGCGGGTGATCGATTGGGTCATGCTCGCTTTGGTGTCGGCGGCATCGAGAACCGTGGAGATGAAGACGGTCCCCGGGAAGAGCTTGCTCTGGTCGGCTGTCATGGGCCTCATTGTGTCAGAGGAGGCAAGCCGTTGAGGAGGTGTTTTGTCCCGGATAGGCTGGCGCATTTTGTGACAATTCCTGTAAACCTGCTGGCAGCATGGCCGTAGACTGGAAGTAGGCCGGGTCCACGAATTTCGGTCGTATTGCCGGTGGTTTCTACTATTGAGACAGTTTCGGGGAGCCGTCACTGGTGCTTGACAGGGCAGAGTGATGGCAACTGGAGACGAAAGGAAAAGCAGCGCGAGAAGGGACGGACAGCATGGACAACACATTCGAACGAGTCAATAATGCGATGAACCGGGTCGCGCGGGCGGATTTCCTCCCGGACTACGTCAAACACCTGGCAGCCCACGACGGCCCGCTCACCATCGGCGAGAACCAGACCAACTCCCAGCCATACACGGTAGCCGTCATGCTGCGGTTATTGGGCGTGCAGCCGGGCCACAAGGTTCTGGACGTCGGGGCCGGATCCGGATGGACGACGGCGTTGCTTGCCCACCTTGTTGGGAAGTCCGGCCGGGTGCTGGGCGTGGAACGGCATGCGAGTCTCATCGAACGAGCACGGCCCGCGCTAGAGCTCTACAACGAC
The DNA here is from genome assembly GCA_039812645.1 of Actinomycetaceae bacterium. GTDB lineage: Bacteria > Actinomycetota > Actinomycetes > Actinomycetales > Actinomycetaceae > Ancrocorticia. Next base: position 17,713 of record JBDIAV010000050.1, on the reverse strand, counting down.
GGCCAGGCTGAGATCCGGCTGGCGGCTCGCGGCGTGCTCGGAGTGCCCGAGGAGGCGCCTTTCGATCGAATTCTAGTGTCAGCTGAGGCACGGCGGTTACCGGATGCGCTGGTGGAACAGCTTGCGGACGGAGGAGTGATGGTCATCCCGGTGGCGGGAAAGATGGTGCGAGTGGTCCGCCGGGAAGGCGAGATCGAAACAAGCACGCACGGATTCTTCCGATTCGTACCTCTCGTGGAAGACTGAGCAACATGGCCGCACAGCGTAGGAAGCAGAACCGAGTCCCCTCTATCTCACCGCTCATCTTGCCTGATGTGGCCGAGACAGATCCCGACCTATTGACGGCACAAGGCAACTACGATGCCATGCGATTCGTTGACGCAGATCTTTCCTACCGCAATCTGTCCGGCTGCGTGTTCCTGGAGTGTGAGTTTGTCCGGCCTATAGCCGACGACACCGAGTTCCGAGGTACCCGCTTCAGCGAAACTCGCATCGATGGAATGGCTGCGCCGGTCTTTCGCACGGATCGGGCGGGCTTTCGGGACGTCGTCGTCGCTAACTCACGGCTCGGGGTAGTCGAGGCGAGCAACACGGACATCCAATCGACACTATTCGACTCCTGTAAGCTGGACTTCCTTAACCTGCGCGCGGCCGAGCTAACCAACGTCATTTTCCGGAACTGCCGTATTGGGGAAGTTGACTTCAACGGGTGCACCGCCTCGCGGGTGGCCTTTGAAGGGTGCGTCATCGAAAGCCTCAGCCTTGGCCAGACTCGGCTGGAGAATGTGGACCTGCGCGGCGCTGACATCGGAATCATCAACGGGCTCGAAGGGGCGCGCGGGGTGACGCTCAGTCGCGGGCAGGTTATTGTTCTCGCCGAGACATTCGCACGCCATCTCGGGATCGCCGTCGAGGGCTAGGCACCGTCCGCTACTTCCCCGGCGCCGTCCGCGCGAGGTGCTCATCCATAATCTTCCGGGCCTGCAAGGTGACGTTCTTCCAGCGCGGATCCGTTGCTCCGCCATCCACCTGGTCGGCGAACACCAAAAGCTCGTGCTGCATGGTGTCGGAAGGATGTACCGGCGCGCATTCCAGCAGCGTCTCCTTGCCGTCCCGCCCGTGCAGTTCAATGAGCGACGGCTCACCCACCACGTTGATCGTCACCGCACCGTCCTCACCGATGATGGTACTTGGGACGACCCCTTTGACGATCTTCGAGTAGGTAACGTCCGCAATCATCTGCTCGTATTCGAACTGAATACTGCCGCCTCCTTCAAAGCCATTGTGCAGGTAGACGCTGTGCCCGGTGTGCGAGAGCGGCACGCCAAACAGATCAATCGTGGGTTCCAGGCAGTACACGCCAATATCGACGATCGCGGCATTGCCCAGCTCGGGCTTGAACGCATTGAGAATTTCCCCGGCGCGGAAACGATCGTAACGCGAGGAGTATTGCAGCATCTGGATGTTCGCGTAGCGAATCGTGCCGATGCGCCCGATCGCATCCTGGATGAGCCGGTAATCAGGTGTGTGCAGGTGCCGCATCGCTTCCATCGCCACCACGCCCTGCTTCTCCGCCGCCGCGAAGATGTCCTCGGCTTCGGACAGGGACTGAGTGATGGTCTTTTCCACCAGCACATGTTTGCCCGCCTCGATCGCCGCCATGGCCTGCGGGTAGTGGGCGATGGTGGGGCTGGCGATGTAGACGGCGTCGACGGCGTCCAGCATCGCCTCGTAATCACCGAAACCTCGGGCCATCCCTTCCTTTCGCGCGAAGGCGTCGGCACGTTCGGCGGACCGGGAGTACACCGCCACCGGCTCGACCCGTCCCGCGGTTCGCCGCGCTCCCGCCATGAACCATTCGCTGATGAAGTTCGTTCCCACGATGCCGATGCGGACCATGTTTTCCCCGATCATCCGGTTGGGCCGGCCGTTGCCGGCGCCTGTAGTTTGTGCTGTTGTGTCATCGTGTCGACGACGACGCCCCGCCGTCGAGTATATCGGGCCTCACCTTGGAGCGGGTACGGTCCGAGGCCAGGAGCAGCGGTAATGGCAGCAGTCTCGATAATGACAGCGGACCGGGTAGTTAGCGGCGCTCAAGCACCAACTCCCCGGTCCGCAACCGTCACTTACGTCACTCGCCCGAACGCACACTCACCCAAACGCGCGCTGAATCCCGCCGCGATCGGCACCCGATGCCAGCAGCGCCGCGAGCAAGATGCGCGCCTGCGATGAGCGGAGGAAGTGGGAGTAAATCGCACCGGCCTCAACGAGGTCGTACCCGCCTCCGCCTCCGCCATAGATGGGGCTGAGAAGCCCTTGCGGGACGCGGCTGGTGACGATGACAGCAACACCGTTGCTCACGTGCCTCCGTACGGCCTCTACCACTTCAGGTGTGCTGTTACCCGAACCCGGGCATGCTAAGACGATGCCTCGAGCACCCGCCGCAATGCTGGCGTCAATCTGCACGGAGTCGGAACCCGGGGGAACCAAAACAACATCAACCCGGATTCCGGACACATCCGAATCCGGCAGCCGAGTCATCTGCCCACTGGGATTGAATTGGGCGAACGCATCCTCGCTGTCCGTGCTCGCCTTGTACAGTCCACGCGGCACAAAGACCATACCGTCAAACGCTACCCGGACGTTTCCACCCGCTGGGTTCGCGTCCTCTTCCGGGGACCAGTCGAGCACCGTTCTCACCGCAAGCTTGATGTTGGCGGGGCCATCGGAGCGTTCGTCATCCGCTGTGAACTGGGCGCCGGTAAACACCACGGGGCGGAGGTCAGTCTGCTGGAGCTCAGCAAGGAAGGACGTTTCCTCCATCGAGTCGGTACCGTGCAGGACAATAACGCCACGGACGCCAGGATCGCCAAACTCCTCTGTAATCGCATGGCTAATGGCCTGCATATCGGCCAGCTTGAGGGTGGCCGAATCTTTCATCATGAGGTTGCGGATTCGGAATTGAGATAGATCCGCAACGTCACGTAGCAGATCCCTACCGGCCAAGACAGGTTCAGCAACCCCTTCGGTTGTGCGGCTTGCAATGGTTCCGCCCGTAGTAATAACAGAGACTACCGGCATCGCTTCAACCTTCTCGCTCGCGTCGATGCTTCTATTCAATCCTTATATTCCCTTACTCAGTTCCCGCTTAATAGAAAAGACAGTCTATGCGATGGACATGCTCGTATTTCCTACACATCCTTCCCTGTGCGTAGGCTTGATCACTGGCCATGACATACTCCACCGAAGTCCTCAACTTCAGCAACCCATCAGAGTATTCATCCGGATGGGTTGAGCAGGCAGACTCAGCGTCCGCTTTTGACGACAACACCGCTCCGCCCATAGCCGAGCGCTCAGTTTTTTACTGGCCGAGTGTGCTCCTCAGCGATAGCGTGAGTATATGAGTGATCTGTTGCTGAGCGTCCTTGATTTAATTCCCCTGCGTCGTGGTCAGAGTAGCCGCGACGCACTCGTTGCCAGCCAGGCGCTGGCGCGCGAGGCCGACCGGCTCGGGTACACGCGCTACTGGGTGGCCGAACATCACAACATGGATGCGATTGTTTCGACGGTTCCCGCGGTACTGATTCCGTTCCTTTCGCAGGGAACGGAGCGGATTCGCTTCGGTTCCGGTGGCGTTATGCTCGCCAACCACGCACCCTTCGCGGTGGCTGAGCAGTTCGCCTTGCTTTCCGAGATGTTGCCTGGGCGCGTCGATCTGGGGCTCGGGCGCGCGCCCGGTTCCGACCAGCTGACGGCCGCCGTGCTACGGCAGGCTCTTCCCGGCGACGGCGTCCAGAACTACATCCGTGACGTGAGCCTGGTACGAGAGCTCCTTGGCCTCGGAGAGAACCCACTCGGCGAGAAACTTCCGGTGGAGATTGGGCAGCGGCTCTTCGAGCTGCGTGCTACTCCGGCCATGACGACGGTGCCCGAGATGTGGCTGCTCGGCTCCTCCGCATACTCGGCTGAAGCCGCCGGAATGCTCGGCCTCCCTTACGTGTTCGCCAACCATTTCGGGATGCCTGGGATTGACCAGACTCTCAAGATTTACCGCGATAACTACCAGCCCTCCGAACAGTTCCCTGAGCCGAAGACACTGGTGCCGGTTAACGCCGTCGTCGCCGAAACCGAGGAGGAAGCGCACAAGCTGGCTCTTCCGCAGAAACTCTCGACGGCGCGACTGCGCAGCGGCGGGAAGATCGAGCCGCAGCCCACGGTGGAGGACATGGAGAACTACGCGTGGACGGCGCGCGAGCTGATGGTTCCAGCGGCGAACCCAGATTCGTTATTCGTTGGCACGCCGGAGAAGGTGGCCGAGGAGCTTGTTGGCCTCGCTAAGCGACTCGGTGCGGATGAGGTGATGATCAGCCCGGTCGCCGGTGCTTACGCAGGTGACGCACTGGATCGGGGCGAACAGCGCGAGCGCACGTTGCAGCTGCTTGCGGAGGCAGTGGCCTGACGTTTACGTCGGTTTGTTTTATTTTGTGGCGGTGAGAGCGGGCGATGTGCCATATATGGCACATCGCCCGCTCTCACCGCCAACCAGTCACGTATAGGCCCCAAGCTACTTATGCGGAGCCCGAAAATCTACGTGACTAGAAGCACCTCGCGTAACACGTTCACTTGATCCACTTCCAGACCGTTGTCACGGAGGAAAGTTTCCGCAGAACCGCTGGTGCGGTCAATCCAGTCGAGTGCCGAACGCATTGCTTCGGGCGGTGAGCCTGCGAGCAGCGGGTCAAGGTCACTCACGTTGAGCTGTGCAAATTGGGCATCTCGTTGTGCGAGCTGCCTGAGCTTCGCGTGCATCCCTATCAACCACTCGCCGGAGAGGTTGGCTTGCGTGCGGGCATAGGTGGCGATGACATCGTCGTCGCGAGCACCAAGCAGCGACTGGATAAGAGCGATAACCATACCCGTGCGATCCTTGCCCGCCGTACAGTGGACGAGGACCGCACCGCCTTCCACCGAGTTCGCAACATCACCGACGGCCGCAGCAAGCTGAACAGGAAAACGTTCCAACATGGTGAGGTAGAGCTGCTTAACACCCGGCACCCCGGTGGTCATTGACGCGATGGAACCCGAAAAAATTGGCCGCTCCACAACGCTGAAACCCGCGTCCCAGAATACCTTGGGGGTAGTGTCAATTTCGTCGGGATCCCGGAGGTCGATGACGACGCCCAGTGGCAAGCCCAGGAAGAACTCAGCCGCATCGAGGCTGATTGCGGACGGGAAGTCGGAGCGTAGGAGGCGGCCGGTGCGGATTCTGCCGTTGGCGGCGTGCAATCCACCGGCCTCACGCAAGTTATAGAAACCGGCATGCGGGTACTTACCCGTGGAGTCAGCGGAGCGTACGGGATGACCACTGGGCGCTGGGGTAAATACCGGGATGCTGTCCGATGTGGCGCTGGTGGGGCGTGCAGAATCGGGTATGGCTGTCATGCGGGCGCTTCTCCTTTGGTGCACATTCTCATGCACTCTCCACTATAGGAGAAGCAATCCGCATAAACCCGGGCATGGCACGCCTGCCCTTCCCTCACAACGAATGGGTCGGATTGAGCCGCTGAAACAGGGCGTGATCCCGCCACTGCCCTTGAATGAAGAGATACTCTGGTGCAGTTCCGTACCTGACGAATCCACACCGTTGCAGCGTGGCCTGGGAGGCGTGGTTCGTCAGGAGCGTCTCACCTTGCAGTCTATGGAGATCAAGTTCGGCGAACGCAAAGTCGACCACCTGGAGAAGCGCTGCGGTAGCAATCCCACGCCTCGTGAGCTCTCGATCCACCGCGTACGCGACACTTGCAGATTGAAAAGCCCCACGAATGACGCTATTCAAGCTCACCCGGCCGACAATCTGACTGTCGTGCTCAACCAACCACGCATAACCATCGCCCGATGCCCGTGCCGCCCTCCAGCCCAGAATCGCTTCGCGTTGTGCGTCCAACGTGAAATAGGAATCCGGCCGCAGCGGCTCACCGGGCGCGAAGTGCTCCCGGTTTCGAGAGACAAGTTCCAGAAGCTCAGCAGCATGATCAACCTCGGGGACCACCAGGGAGACCACAGCCCCAGCACGTCCTGCGCTACCATTTGCCATCTCGCCACGCTACCATTTCACACTTCCCACGCCGCATCCGTGAAGCCTCCGCCACGCGGTCCCGACCCCAGTATCCCCCAGTATCAGCTCGTCATTTCAGTAGACCGGGTCTGGCGCCTTCCGCACAACCACCTGCTCAGTTATGGTCGGACCCAGCTTCCCCATCATGGTCAAAAGTATCAACGAACTGGGTGCCCAGAACCTTTCGATTCTGGGCACCCAGTTCGTTAACGTCGAGTCACAGTGAAACCAAGTGACCTATAAGCTCGAAACCACTGGTCACGCGTTAATCTTCGCGATGTCCTTGCGTCCGTGGGCAAGGTGGTAGAAAACCGCGGCGAGCACCACGAGCATAGCCAGAAGCGCATACATCGAGCCATAGCCTGTCTTCGCAACAAGGAAGCCAAGGAAGATCGGGCCAATTCCAATCCCGAGATCGGTAAGCAAAAGCAGCGTGGAGATGCCGGTACCAAGCTTGTGGACAGGAACCATACGGACAGCGATCGCCTGGGAAGCCGGCATCAGCGTGCCATAACCAAGCCCGGTGAAAGCGCCTGCGACGATGACCTCCCAGTCCTGATTCGCCATAGCGAGAATAACGAGCGCAATCGCGAAGGACACGAGGCCGAGGTAAACCACAACGTTATCGCCGCGACGGTCCTGAAGCTTACCAAGCACAAAACGCATGATGAACATCGAGGCGGCGTAGGCGAGGAAGAACATGCTCGCGCCGGAGACGACGTCGCGCTCCTCGGAGTAAGCATTCAGGTACGTGATGACTCCCGCGTAGCACAGGCCGACAATCAACATGAAGGTGCCGATCGGAACAACCGCGGGATGGGCGATGTTCCGCAGGGAGAATCCTTCTCGTTCTTCAGTCGAAACAACAGCCTCGGAATCGGACATGGTGGACGGTTCAACAATGTCAACCGAGTTCCGTGCGTCGGCCTCATCGGGGATGGGCTGGCGAGTGAAACGATGGAGGGCAAGGCCCAGGAGCAGACCAAGAATCGCGGTCCCCAACGAGGTCCAGAAGAGTACGCCGTAGCTGAAGTCGTTGACGATCATGAGACCGATAGCCGGTCCAATTGCTGTGGCCAGGGTGGAGCCGAGGGCGTAGTAACCGGTTCCTTCAGCGCGGCGATCAGCTGGGATAGCCGACTGAGCCAAAGCCATCGTGGCAGTGCTGGCAAAGGCATACCCCACACCGTGGAGCATCCGTACCAGGATGAGCAGCGGCAACGATGCTGCCGGAAGGTAAAGACCGCAGGCGATGACCACAACGATAAGGGACACAAGGAGAATCTTGCGCTGACCAAAAGTGTCAACGAGGTAGCCCGAGAAGACACGGGCAAATGTGGCGCCCACAACGAACGCGCTGGAAGCAAGTCCGCTTGCGGCATCCGACGCAGCAAACTGCTTGACCGCATACAGGGCCATGGTCGTGACGAGGACGTAGAAGACCAGGTACTGACAGAAGTTGACAACCCAGGCCAAGATGAAGGCAGGTGTCATGAGCCGGGCTTGATTCTCACCCTTGGCTGCCGTGGGGTTACTTGTAATGCCAGTCTTACCGTTCTTGCGGTTAACGTGGCCTAATTCTTGATCGTCAGACGCTGTCAGCACAGCAGGTTTCACCCTTCGTGTAGAAATTTGTATGATGCAATTTGTATCATACAATTATGACGGAAATGAGGTCTGCTCACTCACACACATGCTTCTGACCACCGTTTTTCAAGGAAAGCAGGCACCTCGTGTCGGCTTTCTCATAAATCTTTCGTAGCGTTTACTCCAACTCCACACCGACGACGGCGAACGGCCACAGCAAGTAGGGTCGAGCACCTAGGAATCTGCGACACGGAGAAATAAGCCCAGCTGCGAACCACAACCCAACTGGAGAAAATAATGTCCGATCCACTCAATTCCCTGCTTTACGAGCACATGCTGATGCAACGGCACGTGGTTCACAGCACTGGACCCTACGGTAGGCAGGCACATCTCGACCGCAGCGCAACACTGCTTCTAGCACGATTGAAAGCCGAGGGACCGATGACGGTTGCGCAGCTGTCCGAGGCGTTTGGACTCGATATTTCCACCGTGCACCGACAGCTCGCCGCGGCAACCAAACACGGACTTATCGAAAAGGTCCGTGACCCCGAAGGCGGAGCAGCCTGGCTCCATCAACCATCCGAGGAGGGAAACGCGCGACTTGAGGAAGAGTTCGAAGCCCGGCACACAACCTTCGCGGCGATCACGAGCGGCTGGAACGACGACGACGTCCGTACCTTCGCCGAGTTGATGCGTCGTTTCAATGAGAAGGTCGAGGACCAGCGCGGTCAGCCATGGCCGCGGCGCGTCACCCTTCCCGCAGATCCTCAGCAAACATGACGAGGATGCCACTGGGACCACGCAGGTACGTCAGTTTGTAGACGCCCTCATAGTTTGCGACTCCGCGAAGCGGATAACATCCGTGCCGGGCGGCAATCGCAAGTGACTCGTCAATGCTGTCCACTTGGAAGGCCACACGATGCATACCAATCTCATTGGCAAGAGTTGGCTCCGTCTCGATCGCGTCGGGGTGGATGTACTCGAAAAGTTCGATATGGCCGTTTCCATCAGGAGTTTGGAGCAGCGCAATTTTGGCGTGGTTGCCATCCAGACCAACGGCGGTACTGGCCCACTCTCCACTGACAGTGTCCCTCCCAAGCACGGTGAGCCCGAGGTCTGTGAAGAAATCGATGGTCTCCTCGAGATCACGGACGGCAATACCCACGTTATTCAGCTTGATGGCCATAGCTGGATGCTACCAAAGGTAGCTGGATACACCGGGCGGCAAAAAAGCTCCTATGCCTCTTCGACCCTCAGATTCGGCCACCTCTGCCTCCATCCCTTCGTATCAACGCGACGCCGGAAGACCTCGATTCGCTCCGAGTTCCGAAATTCGGGAATCGGACGCGCGGTGAGACCGAACAGATCCTCTGAATCATGGCAGAAAACGAACTCCAGTTGGCCGCAGGTCAACCGGACTCCAACGCACGTCGCAGTCTCCACCCAGTGCGCGATGCCGTCCTCAGTCGAGCTGTAAGGTGGCAGGCCGTCTCTTTCGTGCATTCTTGCCTGGTTCCGAACCTCCCACCTAGCAAATGGAAAACGTTGTCGGAGGTCAGCATCAAGGTCCCAGTCCCGTTGCGCAGTCGTGTCAGCGGCATCAAAGTAAACAAGGTCGACGTCGGCGTCGTTCCGCGGCTCCCTTCCAGACAACCAGTCCCACACAGCATTTCGCAGGAATCCAGCACCAATCCACAAATCAGGCAACGCGACCATGTCAGCGGCACGAAGCACTCGCATCATCCAGTCGTCACCGCGAACCAATCTGGCGAGATCATCCTCGGTCATTGGTGTCCCACTCTCCTCTGCACACTCACCTTTCACTGATCCGTCACAGGAAGCCGCCACACCGAAACATGCGAGGTGCTCTCAGATGTAAAGGGGGATCGGTCCCAATCCGCGTATCGCGCCTCAAACTCCAACCCGGCGAGCTGCGCCATGAGGTCGAGCTCAGAAGGCCAGACATAGCGATAGTTGTGTGGGACGTAATCAAAGGCGCCGTCGCCACGGCGAATATAGTGGTGCGAGACAGACCGTTGCGTCACGAGATCAAAGGTATCGATCCCGGTGTGATTCTCCGAAATCTCAAACGGCACTCCAACCTGCCTCGGAGGAAGTAACCGTAGCGGCGGCACGCCCACCTCAACTACAAATCGACCTCCCGGAGAAAGATGCCGCGCCGCGTTGCGGAAGCATTCAACCTGGGCTTCCTGAGTGTAGAGATTCCCGATGGTGTTGAAAACGAGGTAAACCAACGAGAATTTACCGCTAATCCGTGTGGTCGCCATGTCACCGATGGCCACTGGTATCTCCCGAGTTTTCTCCCGCAACTTCGCGGCCATCGCTCTGGAATACTCAATCCCCCAGACACCCACCCCTCGCTTATGCAGCGGAATGGCAACCCTCCCGGTCCCAATTGCGAACTCTAGGGCGCGGCCGTCGTCGGCAAGATCGGCGAGGAACGACGTAGTCACCCCAAGGATTTCGGGCGCAAAGGGGCCATCGGTTGAGTCATCGTAGTGTTCGGTCTGAACCTCAGTCCAGAGGTCACTAGGAACATCGTTGTGCATGGTTTGACTGTAGCCGACAAGCCGATTCCTTCCACATGCTGAAATATCAATACCTCCACCCGTAATTTACATTAGGTTAGGCTTACCTAATTACTAGCGATCTCCGCGGATTACACCGATCACTGACAGATCTACAGGACACGTGAGCATCGCTACCTGACCGATGTACGCCATCTACCGGCATGCCATACGGCCTCATGCCACACGGCTTCACGCCGCGCGACAAGGAAACAAACACATGCACCACAAGAAATATTGGGCTCCCGCAGCCCTCGCCCTTTCAGCCGCCCTTGCCCTCGCAGGTTGCGGTTCGCAGGACACCCCCAGCTCCGAAAGCTCACAGAGCCAGTCCCAGGAATCCCCTGCGGCACCCGCTGAAGTGACGTTCGAGGACAATCACGGCAGTCATACCGTCACCGTCCCACCAACCTCGGTCGTGGCGCTCGACAACCGCACCTTCCAAACACTCTCTGACTGGGATATCAAGCTTTCGGCTGCCGCAGTCTCCCTCATGCCTGAGACGATCGCCTACACCCAGGACTCATCAATCGTTGACATTGGGGCACACCGCGAGCCCAATCTCGAACTAATCATGGCCGCAGAACCGGATCTTGTGGTGACCGGCCAGCGCTTCGGCGGCTACTACGAGGACATTATCAAGCTCGTTCCTGATGCCACCGTCATCGAGTTGGATCCGCGCGAGGATCAGCCTTTGGATGCCGAGCTCAAGCGCCAGGTCACTATCCTGGGCGACATCTTCGGCAAGCAGGCCGAGGCCAAGAAGTTGGGCGACGACCTCGACGCAGCTATCGCACGAGTCAAGGCCGCCTATGACCCAACTCAGACCGTCATGGCTGTCAACGTTTCCGGTGGCGATATCGGCTTCATCTCCCCCGACCATGGCCGCACACTCGGCGAGTTGCAGCGTCTACTTGATCTGACGCCCGCTCTGACCATTGAGGATGCGACGGACAACCACGAGGGTGACGAGGTCTCGGTTGAAGCAATTGCTGATTCGAACCCCGCCTGGATCCTCGTCATGGATCGCTCCGCCGCCGTCGACTCGGACAATCCTGACTTCCAGCCGGCTGCCGAAATCATCCAGGGCCAAGAAGCTCTGCAGAATGTCGACGCCATTAAGTCAGGCCAGGTCGTCTACATGCCCAACGATGCCTACATCAACGAGGGAATTCAGACCTACACCGAATTCCTCAACACCTTCGCGGACGCCCTAGAAGCAGCGAAGAAGTAGCAAGGGCGCTCTGAGCCTCAACACATAGGTGAAATCAGCTGAATAAAAAGAAGGCGTGCCCCGACCCATCATCGGTCTGGGCACGCTTCTTTAAATCCTGCTTCTTTAAAGCCCGCTTCTTTAAAGCCCGCTTCTTTAAAGCCCGCTTCTTTAAAGCCCGCTTCTTTAAATCCTGCTTCTTTAAAGCCCGCAATCAAAATTCCGTCGGGCCCCAAACCAATTGTTAAAACTCTGTTAATTCCCTGAGATGCTCCCGTTCCGAATCATGAACACCGTTAGGCTGGCGACCAAGAAATTCTCAGTCGCCGCACGTCTCACTCGTTGCGGCGCCGAAAGGAAGTACACATGACCGAGAACATCCAGGAGTTCCTCGACTGGCTCGGCGGCATCGTCTGGGGTCCATTCGTCCTCATCCCCTTGCTGCTAGGAACGGGTATCTACCTGACCATTCGGTTGGGAGCACTCCAATTCACCAAATTATTTCCAGCGTTAAGCCTTGGCCTCATTCGCCGTCGTGACGAAGGATCCGAAGGTGACATCTCCCAGTTCCAGGCTCTCACGACCGCTCTCGCAGCAACAGTCGGAACCGGAAACATCGTGGGTGTCGCCACAGCGATCGGTATCGGTGGACCGGGCGCGCTCTTCTGGATGTGGGTTACCGGCCTGTTCGGCATGGCCTCGAAGTATTCCGAAGCATTCCTCGCCGTTCGTTTCCGTACCACTGATTCCGCTGGCGAACGCAATGGCGGTCCCCAGTACTACCTCGAGCGTGGTATCAAAGGGCCGATAGGCAAAATTCTCGCGTGGTCCTTCACCATCTTTGCGGTGCTCGCTTGCTTCGGCATTGGAAACATGACACAAGGCAACTCGATCGCCGCCAACATGGAGAATAGCTTCAGCGTGGCCCCGTGGATCACGGGCATCGTCCTCACGGTTGTGTCGCTCGCAGTGCTCGTTGGTGGCATCAAGTCGATCGGCAAGGTCACAGCAGGATTCGTGCCGATTATGATCGTCTTCTACGTAGCCGCAGCGCTGTACATTCTTGCTGTCAACATCGCTGATGTTCCCGCAGCTCTTGCCCTCATTTTCCACGACGCTTTCACCGGCTCAGCAGCAGCTGGCGGCTTCGCCGGTTCAGTCCTTATTATCGTCATGCAGTACGGCATGGCTCGTGGCATCTTCTCAAACGAATCTGGCATGGGATCCGCCGCAATCGCCGCAGCAGCAGCTCAGACCAGCCACCCGGTACGTCAGGGCCTCGTCTCCATGACGCAGACCTTCATCGACACCATCATCGTTGTCACCATGACAGGTCTCGTTGTCATCACGACCGGCGCCTACACCTTTGTTGACGAATCCGGCGAGCAGATCTCCGCATCCCTCATGACCGGCCAGGCTTTCACTCACGGGCTCCCTGGCCAGTGGGGCCACTGGATCGTCACCATTGCGCTCGCTATGTTCGCCTTCTCCACGATCCTCGGTTGGTCTTACTACGGCGAACGCAACATTGAGAAGCTCTTCGGACGGCGCGCGGTTCTTCCGTTCCGTGTGGTTTTCTCGCTCATCGTCTACGTTGGCTGCACCACCCAGCTCGGCGTGGTCTGGTCCTTCTCTGATGTGATGAACGGCCTTATGGCCATCCCGAACCTCATCGGAATCCTCATTCTTTCAGGACTCATCGCTCGCGAGACACGAGCATACCTCAAGCATGATCCCAAGCTGCTGGCTTCCACCTCGGACGTCGAAAACTTCATGGCAGACGATCCGGGATACCAGGATTGGAAGCGCCGGGAGATGGCTGGACCCGAAATTCGCTAGTAGTCACAATTCAGATCAAACTCGTCGCTTAGTACGGACGGTCCTGTGAACACATCGGTTTGCAGGACCGTCCGTTGTTTCATGGTGCCCGTCTACCCACCAGGTCGCTGAGCTGTTGCCACGACGGGGATATCAACGTACAACACAACGTCGTTATGGAACTGAGAATCTCGCAGGTACTCACGGTCAGCTCTCGCGTGAGGCAAACTTAAAGGCATGGACGATTTGCAGGTACCTCCAGGCCCCGGCGCTCCGCGCGGAATAACAATTCCCGCCTCGGAGCTCACCGAGCGGTTCTCACATTCGGGCGGCCCCGGCGGGCAGGGAGTCAACACGTCGGATTCACGCGTCCAGTTGAGTCTAGATATTTCGACGACGACGGCACTCAACGAGATCCAACGAGCCCGCGTTCTCGAGCGGCTGTCTTCCCGATTGGCCGACGGCGTCCTCACCGTCACCTCCGCGGAACAGCGGTTACAGCATCGTAATCGGGCGGCAGCACGCAAGCGCCTGGCCGAGATTATCCGAGAAGCAATCATTCCGCCGGTCCCCCGGCGTGCCACTAAACCAACGCGGGCGTCGCAACGTCGTCGACTAGAAGCCAAGAAACGGCGATCCGGCATCAAACGGGACCGGCGCAGGCCCGACACAGAGTGAACCCTCGAAATGTATCTCCATAATCCCGCTACCCGTGTGTCATGGGCACGCAAGATGCGGGATTTCGGAGATAGATTTCGGTGCGGGCCATCTTCCTTCTTCTTGGTTGCAGGTTGCACCGGTTGAGAGGGGCACGAGCATTCGGGACGTCTACGTATCTCCCGTCGCAGTGTTGCCTGCGTAAACGCTGGGATACACTCTGAGCATGTCGAGCGAGATTGATGACTTCATCGCGAAGGTTACCCCGGTCAAGCGGCGTCGTGACGCCGAAACGCTGCTTGCCCTCTTCAGCAGGGCAACCGGCCTAGAGCCTGAACTCCGAGGCACGATCATCGGCTACGGCGAGTACCACTACCGCTACGACAGCGGGCGCGAAGGCACGGCGCCCGCCGCCGCATTCGCACCGCGCAAGGCGGCGATGTCGGTCTATCTCAGCGACGGTCTGGGATCACATGAGCAGTTGCTGGCACAGCTTGGCCCTTACCGAGGAGGCGTCGGTTGCCTCTACCTCACCGACTTGGAAAAGATTGATCTCGGTGTACTCGAACAGATCGTCGCAGCATCATTCAAGACGCTAACCGCTGACACCTTCACTAACCGGGCGCGAGAGGGTTCGTCCGATAGATAGTTGGTTTGGATTCGCTCGTGCGATTGGCTAGCTGGTCCGGGTCAACGGTTGGCCCGGGCCGACCCGAGAATGGACCTTTTTGTCGAGAATTGAGTGCTGCATCAATGTCCCAGAGCTCAATTCTTGACAGGACAGTCCATTCTCCATCCTGGATCGCACAGGTTTAGTGACCTGTGGGGTTGTAGAGGGGTGAGGATTTGTTGTCTGTGGGGGTGATGGGGTCGCCTGCGGTAAGGGTGGCGACCCGTTCGAGCCGGGCCGGGTCCGAGGATCTCACACTGGACGGGAAGTGACGGAGACCCGCCCACTCCTCTCTACCGAAAGAGGCCCACTCATGGCAGATCTGAACATGGTCGAAATCTTCGAGCCGACGCGCGAGGATCGGCCGCAGATCATCTGCATTTGCGGTTCGACCCGTTTCCGTGACGAAATGGCGGACGCCAACCGCCAGTTGACTCTCGCGGGAAAGATCGTCGTAGCACCGGCCGTCTTTCAACACCGGGGCGACGCCATCACCGACGAGCAGAAACAGATTCTCGACGAACTTCACCTGAGGAAGATCGACCTCGCGGACGCGGTGTTCGTCGTCGACCCCGGCGGATACATCGGCGAGTCAACCACCCGCGAGATCGCGTACGCCCGATCCACTGGCAAGCCCGTCGTCAGGCTTTCGCAGATTGAGGACAGCGGCACGGACCCACGGAAGTTCTGAACAAGGCGCCAAACTGACGCCGTCGTCGCCCCATGCGATCCGCTGGTGGCCAGACTCAAGGCAGCTCGATCGGCTGCTGGAGCTCGGTTACCCAGTCCGTCTGATCCTCGGGGTATGAACGAACGTAGAGTTCGCGACATGCCGCAGATGGCACGTAGCCGCGCGCGAGCAGATCGGTGTGCAGCGCCTGCCAGCTGTTTCCGATACGGTCCATCGAACCCAGATGGACGCCACAAATTGCGGCGTCGGCCGCCGGAATCTCTACGATGTCGAAGCCTTCGCGGGCCTCGCCCTTGTACACGTAACCGGCCGTGACCCGCATGCCTTCTTCAACCGTCTCGTACAGCGCAACGGGTGTATCAAGTGCGCCGGGCACGCCGCCGATGATGGCTGCGATGTCATCGAACATCGGGTCGACGACGCCCGCAATCTCCGGTTGCTCGGCGACAACAGCCATGCGAGCAGCAAGGCGAAGTGCGGGCAGTGGCTTCTCAACATACTCAATCTGGGACATGTGGTTCTCCGTTTCGATCAGGTGGAGGCGTCGCTCAACGTCGACGAGTCTGGCTGCCGCAACCCGGTACTCACGCTCAACTTCGGCTTGGCGGATACGCAGTTGCTTGGTGAGGAAGTCGGTGTCGACTCCCTCGTCGAGCATGGCCGCAATATCGTCGATTCCGAAACCGAGTCGTCTCAGAGCGACGATCCGGTGCAGCTGCTTGAGCTGCGACGGATCGTACGAACGGTAGCCGGTGAACTCATCCACGTGCGCCGGTACGAGCAACCCGGCCGAGTCCCAGTGCCTGAGTTGGCGATGGGTCACCTGGCCGATCTGCGCGAAAGCTCCAATGGAAAGCATGTACCTACTCTCCAATCTTCCACGGTGTCAGAGTCAAGTCTGCCAGAGAATTATGAGGAGATTGGGTTCTAGAGAGGAGATCAAGGTTGGCGCACACTCGGCTTCCCACCGGTGCCCCCAACGATGCTGAATGCTAGTTGTTACGCGTTAAAGGCATCACCTTGGCCAGTGACAGGAACGCTCGCAAAGAGCACAATGGGCGCTATGAACAGCAACGAGATCCTTGCCGATCTGGCCCAGCGACCTGTCGACGCCGTCAAAGCCTTACCCGACCTCTCCGCGGAGCAGCTCAACGCACACCCCGCCGGGCACCCCAACTCAATTGCCTGGCTGCTGTGGCACAGCGGCCGTGAGATTGATGTGCAGCATGTCGGCCTCACCGGTGACCCTCAGCAATGGGAGGAGTTCCGCGAGCGCTTCGCACTCGGCGAGCTCGGGGATTCAATTGGTTTCGGCCATACCTCGGAGCAAGCTGGAGAGATCCGTGTTGACAGCCAACAGTTGCTCGTTGAGTATTTCGAGGCGACCATAACCGCGCTGCGTGACTACATGGAGGGGTTATCAGAAAGCGATCTTGATGAGATTATCGACGAGAACTGGACTCCGCCCGTCACACGCGGCGTACGGCTTATTTCGATCATCAACGACGCGATCCAACATGTCGGGCAAGCCGCCTACGCAGCGGGAGCGCTCACGAAATAGGACCGGGTGAGTGGGGCCGACGAGCGTTCATGAGCTCCTTGCGAAGAAGGAGTTCTGTCGGCTCGTCCGGCAGTATCAATGCGCCGCAGTCTATCCAGCCGTGTTTCCTGTAGAAGTGTTGCGCCGCCTCGTCGGAGCGCGTGGAGGTGAGGACCCTCTTGTGCCCCTGAAGCTTTGCGTCTTTCTCCCATTTGGTGATCAGGCAGCTTCCGATACCTTGTCCTCGCCATGGTTCGACGACGAACAGCATGTTCATAAACGGTGTCTCATCCCAAAATAGGTTCCAGCGGAGCCATCCGATAATTTCGCCATCGAATTCATGACCGGAGTACGCGACCAGCACACGGCCATGCTCGATTGATTCTCTGAGCACAGGCGGAGCGATGTGGCGATCGAGTTGCTCGAGGTCCGTAAGGTCAGCGGGACCGGCCTTGCGGATCTGGGGACGGTGATGAGGAGGCTCGTCGTGCATACTCGTAGTCTTCCCCATCCGAAGCTCGAAGGCGGCAGATTATCGACGCCAACCATCTTCCTGACACCGGCGCATCATTGCTCAAAGTGCACGCCAAGAACGTAGCACGCACGCTACAGGGTCACACAGACCCTGCCAGACCTCGCCGACGCGGTCTTCGTCGTGGACCCGGATTGAGTACGTCGAGTCCACAGGCAAGCCGGTACTACGGCTCTCACAGATTAACGACGACGGCGCCGCGGACTCGCGGGAGTTGTGAACAAGGTTCCGAGGTGACGCCGTCGTCAGTCAGGTCGGGGTACCCCGAGCGAGCTCAGGACAACTCAACCGCATGACGTCAC
>JBDIAV010000049.1:0-22830 GCA_039812645.1 Actinomycetaceae bacterium | reverse complement strand
ATTAACGACGACGGCGCCGCGGACTCGCGGGAGTTGTGAACAAGGTTCCGAGGTGACGCCGTCGTCAGTCAGGTCGGGGTACCCCGAGCGAGCTCAGGACAACTCAACCGCATGACGTCACCGTTAGGGGTTTGAAAGTCGGAGTAAACCGGCCTGCGTGGAACGGAATCCGCAGTGCTCGAAGTAGAACTCCTCGAGTTCCGGTTCGAAGTCGACGTGTAACCAAGCGCAGCCGCGATCGCGAGCTTCAGAAGCAGCTACCTGGATTAGGGTCCTTCCGATCCCTTCACCTTGTCTCTCCGGGGAGACGACTGTGTCGAGGATGAACGCATGCACTCCGCCATCCCCGACGACGTTCACGAATCCAACAAGACCCGCATCGTCTTCCGCAGTCACCCAGAAAATGCTGTATCGGTTCAGCTGTTGTCCCCAAGGAACAACCTGCTCGGATCCGGAGCCAAACGCACGATGGTGCAGAGCAGACAACTCCCGGTCGTTGACCGCCGCCGAGATTTTGAATTCGATCGGCACCGCTAAGCGACCTTCAGCAGTGTGATCTCGGCAAACTTGTACCGCAACGCCCGGCGCCCCATCAGCAGTTCGTAGGTCAACTGAAGGTTCATCCAAGACTCCTCTGAAGTGCCGAAGTAACACGCGAGCCGGATAGCTGTATCAGCAATGATCCCCCGCTAAACCTGCCGCTCGACACCCTTGACGTACTGCTCCTGCCAGATGCGTTCGGCGCCCTTGCCCCTGAATGATCTGATCACACGACCAGCGTATAACGCGATACGTTAATAACGCTACACATTGAACCGGAATTCAACCACGTTCCGTGTGTTACGAGTATTAGGTGGGCAAGTGTGGGTGACTCTGGGCGGGTGCGACACGCCGAGCTGGGTGCGTGACATGCCGCATCCTTGCTGGTAATTTTGAATCGGCTCGAACTATAAAGAGCTAGAGGCGCATGTTCGACAGAGTGTGCGGGTCCCGGTCGCAACGGGGCATCTGTTTCGCCAGTAGGCGCACGGTTACCGTGCGGGAGGCGTGTCAGGTTTCGATGCAGACAGCACCGCCGATGCGGTGCACGTCCTGCCAGACGGTCGGCGACACGGCCAGGCAAGTGGGCGGTCCAAGAGAGTGCGAACTCCTTGAGGACCCCACTATGTCGACAACTACTCATTCAACCACCACGAGCACCAGCGCCGAGGACGAGGCGCTGACCATCTCCCAGGCAGCCCGCGCCTTCAACGTCAGCATCAACACGGTCCGACGCCGGATCGACTCCGGCGAAGTCGCCGCAGTCAAGATGCGCAACAAGAACTACGTTATGCGGTCCGAGGTGGCGGCTGCGCTGGCTCCGAAGCCGGTGATCCCTGCCACCATGGCTGCGAGTGGGGCGCAATACCCGGCTGTGTCGCAGGAGCGTCTGGATCGTCTGGCAGCTCTTCTGGGCGGGCGGTGAGCCATGACCAAGGCAAACAAAAGCCGCCCCAGCGATGCTGAGGCGGCTCCAGAAGAGTTTCGAGGCTCTGCTTCTAACGATACCCCAGGGGGTATTGAAGAAGCAAGCGCCGCCACCGCGCGTCGGAAGACACCTGAGACTGGTTCAGTCCGGACGACGATTGAGCGCATCTGCGGCGACGTAACGGTGAACTATCTGAGCCAGATCGCTGGCCGTCATGTCCCGTTGCCTGCTATCCGCGACGAGTTGATCAAGCGCATTGAAGCCGAAGTGTTTCTAGAGAATGGCTCGCGGCCCAAGGGCTGGTCGCGGCTCACATCCCCGCAGGGGCTGAAGCCTAGCGAGGTTGCCACTGTCATCTTGAATCGTTGTCGTTTGGTGCGGGTGTCGCTCACCGGTAAGGCATCTGAGGACGAGTTTGATCTGCTGTGCCTCTACAGCGACTCCGGCCCTACAGAGGGTCTTTATGTTGATTCTGAGGACGCTATTGGGCGGCGGATCGCGGAGCTGGCGCCGCACATGCCCAGCACGGCTGTGAAGGACACTTTGCGCCTGCTGAAGCAGGACGCGCCGTTCATCTCCGTGTGCCGGGATCAGGAGTTGGTTCCGGTAGCTAACGGGGTGGTCGACACTCGCACCCTCACACTGTTGCCGCACAGTCCAGATCGCGTGTTCTTGCAGAAGTCTCCGCATCGATTCAACCCACAAGCCCAGTCGCCGGTCATCACGATGCCCGACAGCCAGGAGTGGGAGTTCGACGCCTGGATGGGCGAGCTGCACGACGACCCCGAGGTCGTCCAGGTCTACTGGGAATTGCTCAGCGCTGTGCTGCGGCGCAACGTCCGGTGGTACAAGGCTGCGTTCTTGTACAGCCCCTATGGCTCCAACGGTAAGGGCACTCTGGCGCAGGTGATGCGCAACCTGGTTGGGGAGGATAACTGCTCCAACATTCAGCTGAGCGAGTTCTCAGATCGGTTTGCGTTGGGGCTGCTCACCAGGGCGGCGGCGATCATCACCGATGAGAACGACGTGGGCTCCTACTCTGAGCGCTCATCAAAGTTCAAGGCTGTGGTGACCGGTGACAAGTTCACGATCGAGCGCAAGCATAAGGACCCTGGCGATATTGCGTTTAACGGCATGGTTATCCAGTGCATCAACGATTTTCCGCGTGCCCGTGATAAGTCGGATTCGTTCGCCCGTAGGCAGTTGTTCGTTCCGTTCGACAAGAAGTTCGAGGGACGTGAGCGCAAGTACATCAAGTCGGATTACATCAACCGTCCTGAGGTGATGGAGTACGTGCTGCTGAGGGCGTTGCAGATGCGTCATACGGAGCTGAGTGAGCCGGATGCCTGCAAGGCGTTGAAGGCTGCTTACCGCGAGGAGAACGATCCGATTCGGAGCTTCTGGGAGGAGCACCGGGAAGAGTTCGTGTGGGACCTGCTGCCGATCGGCTTCTTGTTCGATTTGTACAAGGCATGGGCCGGCCAGATGAATGTGCAGATGGCTGGGGTGACGCAGACGAAGTTCACTCAGTCGATGGCCCAGATTGTTGATGGCGATCCCGTATGGGATTTCTCCGACCGAGGGGCCAGGCACGCCTCTAGGGGCCGCATGGACGGCCCCGAGTACTTGATCGCCCGGTACGAACTTACGAAGTGGATGAACCCGACCTACCAGGGCAAGGGGCTGAGCGACCTGGACAAGATGTGCAGCCCTCACTTGGACCGCCAGTACCGGGGGTTGGTGCGTGTTAGCACGGCTAGTCCGATGACGATCACAGTCGTCAACGGCCTGCCGGTCACACCGACGGCGACTGACACGTGAGCAAGGAAACGGTGCGCGGCGCTCCGCTCTGTGCACCACCACCCCTGGCGGGCGCTGCCGCTCTCGCCAGGGGCATGGCCAACAGGCCACGTCACCACTCCGCGTGTGACGACCAAAGACACATTTCAACGATTAGGAGAACAGAACAATGGCACGTAGGACCAAGGCGCAGGTTCGCGCAGATAAGATCGCGGCGACTGAGGCTCGCCTTAGGGAAGAGGAAGCGCTTTTGCGTGAGCTGAAGCGGGAAGCTGCCAAGGCGGAGAAGGCTGAGTTTGATGCGGCCGTTCTTGACTTCGGACGGTGGCTGGCAAGCGAGGTTGGTGTCGACTCGGTGGAGAAGGTCGCAGCGCTTCGTGAAGCGCTCAGCGACCCAGAGGATCTGGATTCCTTGCGCGCTTTCCTTGAGGCGCCGAGCACGGTAGCCGATGACAGGAATGATGACGACGGTAACGCGGTTAGCGGCACCGGAGGCAGCACCGAGACGGACACGTCGGAGCAGCGCGAAGACGGGGACGGTGAGGAGCGGTCGTCGTCCAAGTCGTGGTGAGTCACGGCGCTAAGCGAAGCCCCACTCAGCCGGATGGCGGGTGGGGTTTCGCTTGTCTGGGGAGGGTCGAGGGAGGGGCGCAGCCCCACCCCGCAAGCAGTACGAGGGATCATTGAGCGGAGCGAAAATGTATCCCGAGTAAACTGCTTGCCGTGTGACCTCATGACCCCTTAGAATCGATGTAGGGCCAAACCATTGGGGTTTGGGCCGGAGACGATTCTGAGACGGTCACACCGAGAGAGGGGGCACGGACGATGACGAGCAGCGATGCGGCGCAGCCGAAGCGCGAGAGGAAGCGGACGGGCACACTCTCGAAGCAACGCACGCTGAGATTCGGTGCTGCCGAAGAGGCAGCTATCGAGGCTGTGCGATCCGCGTTGTCGAAGACCCGCGGGAAGAAGGTGGGCTTCTCCGAAGCGCACCGTGTTTTGCTCCTTGATAAGGAGGAGGCCGCGCGGATTGAAGCCAGAGCTTTGGCGATGGGTTCTGCTCCTGTGGGAGACAGCGCCGACGTGGTGGAGGCGCTTGAGAAGTTAGCCGAGGAAGCAGCGCAGCTGCGTATGCAGGTGGCGCGGGTTGGAGGCAACCTCAACCAGGTTAGCCGTCGGTTGAACTCTGGCGAGAATGTTTCTGATTCTGAGATTGCTGAGGCGTTGCAAGCTGTTGCTTTCTTGCGGCGGTCGGCGTCGAATCTGGATAGCGTCGCCTACCAGCTCGCCCGTTCCGCTAGGGGCTACTGATGGAGCCGATCGCGGCCGTGGTGGTCACGTCGTCAACACGGAACAGTGCTGCGCTGATTGGCTATGTTCTCAATGACAAGAAGGACCAGCGCGGCGAGCGGTACGTGGTCGCCACCGGCGTCAACGGGGCGCTGGTAGATCGCGCTGAGGCGCAGTTCCGTGATGTGCGCAAGAGGCATGGCAAAGACCGGGCTGGGCAGTATGTGCAGGCCTACCACGTGATCCAGGCGTTCGCCAAAGAGGGGCCAGGAGCACTGGAGCCGGATAACCCCGACGACTGGCTCAAGGCGCACGAGCTGGGGCGGGCTCTGGCGAAGCTGAAGGCCCCTGGGCGTGAAGCGATCGTGGTCACTCAGCGCGACGGTAATACGGGGTGCTTGCACAGCCACATCGTCATCAACTCCGTCGAGCGGGAGACCGGCCGCAGTTACAACTCGGCGTGGGTTACTCACTCTCGCTTGGCACAGGAACACGACGCTGTATTGGCCGAGCACGGGTACGTCCAGCGTGATGATCTGCGGCAGGCAGCCAGCGATTCCAAAGAGCGTTATGAGCGCGGCGAGGCTGCCGTGTTTCGTGGCGCCGGTGAGCGCGGGAACCGTGACCTGCATGACTATGCGAAGTGGTTGGGGTGGGATGCTCAGCGTTCAGTAGCAGTCAATCTCGGCGAGGAGTTCAACACCGTTGAGCCATTCAGCCAGGACGTGCTCACCAGGCGCGTGCAGGACGCCATCAGCGACCCCTCAGTCAGCGACTGGGACACCTTCGTTGAGGCGGGCGCAAGCCGTGGCGTGCGCATCTCCAAGCGCGGTAAGAAGAACACTATCCGGTACGGGATGGTGCGTTCCCAAGGCACCACCACGGTGGAGCCGACCAGCCACCAAACTCGCCGCGACGAGACCCTCGGAGCTGAGTTCACCCTTGAATCGCTGGAGCAAAAGTGGGCGCAACAGGTAGCCGCCCTGCACCATCAGGTAACCATCCCCCAGCCCACAGTCGCACCCACCACCCCGGTGCCTGATAAGAGTGAGAAACCCACGCCCGACGCTACCGCTCTGGGCATGGGCGGCACTGATGATCTGACCGAGAAGAGCACGTCCTTCGCTGCCGCTACGGACATGCCCGCGCCCGAGTCCGCTCCGCTACCTCGGGCTAAGAAGCCAGATCCGTTTGCTGACTTGTACGCAGAGTTGGATGCCAACACGGAACGCGAGATCGCCGCACTGAAGGCTAAGTTGGGCATCGGCAAGACATTGGCAGAGATCGACGCCGAGAAGGCCGCAGAAGCCGCTACAGCGGCTCCAGAGGCCGTGGGGGTAGCTGAACCAGCAGCGAGCGCTCCTGAGCCCGCAAAGCGTGAGGAGAGCACGTCCTCCGCATCCGCTACGGACATGCCCACGGCGGCTGCGTCCGCTCCGCTACCGCCGCCCGCCGACGAGCCTTTTAAGTCGCAGTTGTGGGGGTTCAAGGCGACGACTGAGAAGGCCCAGGAGCGGGTTCACCGGCTCGCGGCCTACGAGGAGGAAGCAGTGCTGGTTCTGGAGTCTGGGGAGCGCCTTGACGAGGCTGTCTTAAAGTCCATCGGTGTGGGCGAGTCCGTCATGGAGAAGCTCGGCTCGTACATGCACCCCGACTTCCGTGAGCAGTTGGACCTGCGTGCGAAGAAGATGGCTCGTGCGAGGCAGTTCCACGAGATGGACATGCCAGAGGCCGCCAAGAGGCTGCGCGCAGAAGTGGCCGCTGGCATCTACGAGACGGTGGCCGTGGAAGGTGCTCGCAAGCCGGTTCGTCTACGCCCGCCGCAGGAACAGCAGGTCAAGGATCAAGGGATGTCGCTCTAGTCAAAAAGAGAGACCCCCGCAAGCCGTGATGGCTCGCGGGGGTAATCGCTGGTTAGAGGTTTCGGAACACGTAGACCCCGCCGTCGGGGTGGTTGTAGACGCTGTAGTCGAACGCCAGGTCACGGGTCCAGGATCGCCAGTCGAAGTAGGTGGCGATCTCCTCGGGCACGTCCGTTAGCAGGCCGATCTCATCGGCCAGTTCGCGGGCGTAGTCCTCGAAGCTCTCCCACTCCCCGCAGTAGCGCTCCACGAAGTCAGGGATGCACGGCAGGTCTGAGTTCCCCTCGGCCACATAATCCCCAGACTCCACCCACGCGAGCAATGCCGGCCTGAGGTGATCATCGACCTCGGCGATGGCCCTACCCCACGCAGCAGCATCGGCGGGGCGCATCTCGCCCTTGACGGGGATGTTCTCGTGGTCCATGACCCACAGCTCGTCGTGGGAGTCAGCACGTGAGTGAGCGCTGTGAACGTCGTAGGTTGTTACTTCGTCAGCGGTGACGGCATCGAACCAGTCACCGACCAGGCGACCTGCGTTGTAACAGGCAAGGCAGCCGATCCAGGCTCTGGGTGTGGTGGATATGGCAGTGGTCGCCATTGTGGGTTCTCCCTTCGATCAGGGAGAGCAGCACCGGCGCACCGGCAGCCGGGCTCTAGTGAATATGGCGCACAGGAAGGCGCGCCGGGCACTGCTCTCGGGAGAGGTCCCGGGTCCGCCTCTGGCGGGGCCTTCAAGAGCGGGCTAGGTGTACTTCCCAGTGAGGTTGTGAACGCGTTGCGCTGGAGTCTGACCTCCGATCCCGGTGTGGGGTCTGTGATGATTGTAATGGTGCAGCCAGGCGTCATAGGTTTCAGCCCGGGCCGCTTCACTGTTGTAGGTTCGGGCGTAGGCCCATTCCTGGGCCAGGGTTCGGTTAAACCGTTCGACTTTCCCGTTGGTCTGGGGGGCGATAGGGGCGAGTGAACCGATGTTTCACGCCCGTCCCCAGCGCGGTATTGAACAGGCGTGAGCGGTAGCAGGCTCCGTTATCAGTCATCAGGGAGTGCTGAGGGTTTGGTTGTCACTTTGATTGCATGACTTTCTATTGTCGTGCTGGAAGGATGACAACTATGCCGAAAATCTACTCCGAGGAATTCAAACGCGACGCCGTTGGACTCGTGAATTCAGGGATGACTCAACGCCAGGTCTGCACCGATCTAGGGATCTCACGGTCCTCGCTGCAGAACTGGGTTAATCAAGACCGGCTCCACTCCCGCGGCCTGGCCGTGCCTGCTGATGCCAGTGGGCGTAAGGAGAACGCGGCTGCGCTGAAGCGTATTCGTGAGCTTGAGATGGAAAACGAGGTCCTGCGCAGAGCTGCAGCCTATCTATCTCAGGCACACATCACGCCCCCAAAATGATGTACCCGCTCGTCCGTGAGCTCGCTGCAACGAGTGCCCCTGTTCGGGTGCCGGTCGCAGTGACGTGCCGGGTCTTAGGGTCTTCAACCCAGGCATACTACAAATGGAAAAAGAAACCGGTCTCTGCCCGGCAAGAAGAAGAACAGCACCTGATCAGCATCCTGAAAGTCCTGCATGAGAAGGATCCGGAGGGCGGCTACCGGGTCCTTGCCGATGACCTCACTGATCTGGGCTACCGGGTCTCGGAGCGGCGCGTGTGGCGCCTGTGTCACATCGCAGGGATCCGGTCGACGATCACGACCCGTAAGCGTAAATACACGGTTGCCGGGCCGCCTGCTCATGATGATCTCGTGCGTCGCCAGTTCCGCACCGATCACCCCAATCGGTTGTGGCTGGGCGATATCACCGAACATCCCACCCGCGAAGGGACACTGTATTTGTGTGCGTTCAAGGACATGTTCAGCAACGAGATCGTCGGCTACAGCATGGACTCCACCATGACAGCCGACCTGGCGGTCAACGCGCTAACAATGGCGCTCACCCACCGGGGACAGCCGACTGGGGTGGTGGTCCACACCGATCGGGGATCGCAATTCCGGTCAAAGAAATTCCTCAGGACCCTCGGTGAGCACAAGCTGTGTGGGTCGATGGGACAGGTCGGTGCTTGCCTGTTAATGCTGGGATAATGCCCTGGCTGAGTCATTTTTTGCCGCATTGAAAGTCGAACGGGTCTATCGCACTTTCTACGCCACGAAAGCGCAGGCTCGCCGCGATGTGATCGCCTATATCGAAGGGTTCTACAACAGCCGGCGTCGTCACTCAGGACTGGATTACCAGTACCCCAACGACGTCCACTACGGTTACTACCAGCACGCACAGGCAGCATAAGAAAACCATTCAAAAGACTGTCCGAAAAACCCACAGCAGCCCAACCTCGCGGATCGAGGCTGTTTGAGCCCACATTTTGACCGTGATGGCTACCCATTTCTTAAAGCGGCAACTGCTAATAGAACCACACCAAAACAACACTAGAGAGGACGACTATGTCTTTGTGGAACCGCACCCTTAAGCGCGTGGCTCTCACGCATCAGCTCGACGAGCATTCTCCCTATTGGGGTGGCATGCCCGAGGGAGCCGTTGAGCTCAACACGCCGATTCTCGATTTCGATTCTCCCTATAATCTGCGCATCCAGCGCCAGACTTTCCCCGGCCAGTTCGGCACGCACGTCGACTTCCCCTGCCACTTCCACAAGGAGGGCAAAGTTGCCAAAGACTTCACCATCGACCACGCGGTGTTGCCGCTCGTGGTGCTCGATAAGCACGAGGAGGTGGCAGGCAACGTGGACTTTGAGCTCAGCGTGGCCGATATCGAAGCGCACGAAGAGGAGTACGGCCCGATTCCGGCCGACGCTTTCGTTGCTTTTCGCTTCGATTGGCACAAGCGATGGCCCGACGCCGATGCACTGACCAACGCTGATGCCTCCGGTAATCTGCATACCCCTGGGTGGTCCAAGGAAGCCGTGAGTGCTCTGCACGATCGTGGCGTGCTGGGCATTGGGCATGAGACCCTCGATACGGACCCGGCCGTGGCCTGCGCCGACGCCGGCGATCTCGCGGTGGAGCGCCACGTTCTTGGCCTTGGACTCTTCCAGCTCGAGGTACTCGCGAACCTCGATCAGGTGCCTGCCCGAAGCGCACTTATCTCAATCGGCTGGCCAAATATCGCCGACGCCAACGGGCTCCCGGTCCGCGCGTGGGCAACCTTTGAAGCCTAAGGCTCGATCTGCCTCGCGGGCGGTCTGGGAGTCGGTTCGTGCTCCTGGCCGCCCGCGTCGGTGTGCTCGCGGCGCCCGCTGCCTATCTCCTCTGCGTGGCGCGCGCTGCCTATCTCAGCCCCACACAGCACTTTTGTGTTCACCTTCACAAGTGCATGGCTTTTATGCTGAAATGTTTCCATGAAAGAAACACTTACGCTTTCGGGTGGCTCCCAGACCTCTCTACGCCAAGCCAGCCGCAAACGTGTTGTTTCAGAACTCATTGAACATGGCAATGTCACGCAGGCGGCGATCGCTAGGCGCACCGGCCTTGCCGCTTCTACGGTTCCTAACATCATTGCAGAGCTGGAGGCTCAAGGCCTTGTGGCTCGTGGCGAGGGAAACGGCCCACACGGAACCAAGTTGAGTTTCCACCCAGAGGCCGGATATGTGCTGGGTGTGGAAGTTGGCCATCGCCATCTCACGATCGTCTGCGCAGATTTGAGCCGCAAGATTGTGGCGGAGGAACGCGTCGGCCGACCGCAGCTGCTCACCTTCGACGACGATTTCCGGTTTGTCACCCGCGAAATCAGCGCGATCTTGGAGCGCTCTGGAATCCGGATGGCGGAGGTCTTGGCTGCGGGTTTGGCCGTCCCGGCCCCTGTTGACCTCGCTGGCCAATACATTACGTCGGGCGAAATCCTCCCGCTGTGGGATGGCGTGGACGTGCCTGCTCGATTCACTGACGCATTGGGAATCCCTGTGCGCATGGAAAACGATGCAAACCTTGGCGCACTCGGCGAATTCACGTGGGCTCACCCCGTCCCCAATGATCTGGCGTACGTCAAGATCGCGGACGGCATCGGCGCGGGCCTGATTCTTGGAGGAAAAATCTACCGCGGCGCGGACGGATCTGCCGGCGAAATAGGTCACACCACGATCGATGAGAATGGAGCCATGTGCCGCTGCGGCAATCGCGGATGCCTCGAAACAGTGGCGGCCGTGCCGGCCATTCTTCGCGCAATGCACCCGCTCATGGGCGAAGACGTGACTATTCATGACATCATTTCCTCTGCCCACAATGGCAACACGGCCTGCCGCCGGATTCTGGCTGACACCGGCTCCACGTTGGGTCTCACCATCTCCAATATGCTCAATACAGTCAATCCGCGCCTGGTGGTTATCGGGGGCTTGCTTGCCGAGGCCGGTCCGCTCATCATCGACTCACTCGAGCAAACGATTTCTCGCTACGCCATGCGCGGGGTGCGCGAGCACCTCATGTTCCGTCCCAGCACCCTCGGACTAAGGACGCACGTCCTAGGTGCCATTTCTCTCGCGCTTGAGGAAGTCGACGTCGTCTGAGAGTTTTCAAACCTTGAACACACCGCATTCCTCTCTAGTGCGCAGCGTTCGCCATCCAAAACTTAAGGCCGTGACCAACCCTTTTACGTCGTCGTTACGTTACGGCCAGTCCGCGAAGACAACCCAGCACACCTCACAAAAATCCGAACTAATCGGGCATTTCAACTAACGAACTCTTAATCAGAAGATAGTAAACATTCCTTGACGGGTGTAGGGGTGCGTGATTTACTGACTCTGAAAGTAGCGTTTTTGCTTTTCCCTAGATGTTCGTTAGTCAGTGAGGCCTAACATGAATTCAACCAGATACGCCAGCGTCATCGGTATTACTGCAGTCGCAGCCCTTGCTGGCTTCCTCTTCGGGTATGACTCCGCGGTTATTAACGGTGCCACCGAAGCCATTAAAGAGCGGTTCACAATTGGCCCAGGTCCGCTGGGATTCGCCGTGGCATCCGCTCTCATTGGTGCCGCTGTAGGCGCATTCGTTGCCGGCTCCATCTCGGACCGTATTGGTCGAATCCCGGTGATGAAGATCGCAGCAGTCCTCTTCTTTGTTGCAGCAATCGGCTCCGGCCTTGCCCCCAATATCGAAATCTTCATTGCGTTCCGCGTCGTTGGCGGTGTTGCAATCGGTTTTGCATCAGTGATTGCGCCAGCATACATCGCCGAGATCGCTCCGGCTCATATGCGTGGGCGACTCGGCTCCCTGCAGCAACTGGCCATTGTGACTGGTATTTTCCTCTCGCAGCTGGTGAACAAGCTGTTCACCGATGCGTCGGGCGGCGCGAGCCAGGAATTTTGGATGGGTCTTGAGACATGGCGCTGGATGCTCTTGGTGTGTATCGTTCCGGCACTGGGTTACCTCGTGGGCGCCTTCTCGATCCCTGAATCGCCGCGCTTCTTGGTGTCCACGGGCCGCGACGAAACTGCAAAGGCCGTGCTTGGCCGCATCCTCAATCCCGAATCGGTCAACGACGTCTTCGATCGCATCAAGTACTCGATTCACACGGAGGTTAAGCCGTCGATCAAGGACGTCCGGGGCAGGGCAGCTGGCCTGAAGCCGATCGTCTGGGTGGGTATTGGATTGGCAATCTTCCAGCAGTTCGTTGGCATTAACGTGGTGTTCTACTACTCCAACACCCTGTGGCAGTCTGTTGGCTTTACCGAATCGCAGTCCTTGCTGCTCTCCCTCATTTCCGCCACCATCAACGTGATCGTGACGATCGTGGCGATTCTCCTCGTGGACAACTGGGGGCGGCGCCCGCTCTTGCTGACCGGTTCCGTGGGCATGGCATTATCGCTCGGCACTATGGCCGTTGTGTTCCAGATGGCACCCGTTGGCGCAAACGGCCCGATCTTGGAGGGTGCTTCCGGCCCGATCGCACTCGTGTGCGCCAACCTCTTCGTGGTGTTCTTCGGAATGAGCTGGGGGCCGATCATGTGGGTGATGCTTGGCGAGATGTTCCCAAACAAGATCCGCGGCGCCGCCCTCGCAGTTGCCGGTTTCGCACAGTGGATCGCAAACTTCGTGGTTACCCAGACCTTCCCGATCTTCGCAAACATCTCGCTCGGTTTGGCGTACGGTCTCTATGCCACCTTCGCCGTGCTTTCGCTCTTCTTTGTGCTTAAGTGGGTGCCCGAGACGAAGGGCCTCGAGCTCGAGGATATGAAGGAGGAATAACCAATGCATGCAATTGGCATTGACGTTGGTGGAACGAAAATCGCTGCTGGACTCGTTGACGAGGAAGGCAAGGTTCTCAAAGAAATCCGCAGGCCCACTCCCGCAACCGACGGCGAAGCTGTGGCAAAGACTATTTGCGACATGGCTCTTGAACTCGCCAACGGCGAGGACGTAGCCGGCATCGGAATCGGCGCTGCAGGATTCTGCAATGCTGATCGTGACACGGTGGTGTACGCACCCAACCTCGATTGGCGCAACGAGCCGCTCGCCGAAATGATTACGGCCTGCACCAGCCTCCCCGTTGTAGTGGAAAACGACGCCAACGCAGCTGCGTGGGGCGAGTACCGGTTCGGAGCAGCTCGAGGTAGCCGCAACGCAACAGTGGTTACTCTGGGCACAGGTATCGGTGGCGGCGTGATCATTGACGGGCAGCTCATCCGCGGCTCCCAGGGCTTCGCTGCCGAGATCGGGCACATGCAGATCAAGGCAGGCGGTAGGCGCTGTGGCTGCGGCAACCGCGGATGCTGGGAACGCTACGGGTCCGGAACCGCGCTTGTGCAAGAGGCTCGCGAAATGGCGCAGGTTGCACCAGACATCGCCTATCGAATCCTCGAACTCGCAGACGGCAAGATTGAAAACATCACCGGTCCGCTCGTTGCACAGGCTGCGCGCGGCGGCGATGCCAATGCCTTGGATATCATCGAAACGGTTGCCCGGTGGATCGGTCTCGGCCTTGCCGATCTAGCCGCAATCCTTGACCCCGAAGTGTTTGTTCTTGCCGGTGGCATGGCGCGAGATGGCGAAATGCTTCGCGCGCCAGTCCAGGCTGCGTTCGAGCAGAACGTGACCGCACGGAAGTTCCGCAAGCTACCACCGATCAAGCTTGCCGAACTCGGCGTGCCAGCCGGTCTCATCGGCGCAGCCGATCTCGCGCGCCAGTGATGCCACGGGATTCCACGCTGAGGGCCCCAGCAAGAGTGTGGCGGTAAGGCTTCGTCAATGCTGTGGTGGCTGGGAACTATGGGCTTGTCAAGTTTTTTGTGTAAGTTGATTGGTTACAAGTAGGGGTTGATTTGGTCTGGGTAGGTGGCTGCGAGTTGGGCGAGTGCTTGTTTCCAGTTCGTGACGATTTGGCCTTCGACGAGCCGGCCGTGTGCTTTGCGTTGCTCGCGGGGTTTGCCTCGTTCTTTGTCTGGGAGTGCTGAGGGTTTGGTTGTCACTTTGATTGCATGACTTTCTATTGTCGTGCTGGAAGGATGACAACTATGCCGAAAATCTACTCCGAGGAATTCAAACGCGACGCCGTTGGACTCGTGAATTCAGGGATGACTCAACGCCAGGTCTGCACCGATCTAGGGATCTCACGGTCCTCGCTGCAGAACTGGGTTAATCAAGACCGGCTCCACTCCCGCGGCCTGGCCGTGCCTGCTGATGCCAGTGGGCGTAAGGAGAACGCGGCTGCGCTGAAGCGTATTCGTGAGCTTGAGATGGAAAACGAGGTCCTGCGCAGAGCTGCAGCCTATCTATCTCAGGCACACATCACGCCCCCAAAATGATGTACCCGCTCGTCCGTGAGCTCGCTGCAACGAGTGCCCCTGTTCGGGTGCCGGTCGCAGTGACGTGCCGGGTCTTAGGGTCTTCAACCCAGGCATACTACAAATGGAAAAAGAAACCGGTCTCTGCCCGGCAAGAAGAAGAACAGCACCTGATCAGCATCCTGAAAGTCCTGCATGAGAAGGATCCGGAGGGCGGCTACCGGGTCCTTGCCGATGACCTCACTGATCTGGGCTACCGGGTCTCGGAGCGGCGCGTGTGGCGCCTGTGTCACATCGCAGGGATCCGGTCGACGATCACGACCCGTAAGCGTAAATACACGGTTGCCGGGCCGCCTGCTCATGATGATCTCGTGCGTCGCCAGTTCCGCACCGATCACCCCAATCGGTTGTGGCTGGGCGATATCACCGAACATCCCACCCGCGAAGGGACACTGTATTTGTGTGCGTTCAAGGACATGTTCAGCAACGAGATCGTCGGCTACAGCATGGACTCCACCATGACAGCCGACCTGGCGGTCAACGCGCTAACAATGGCGCTCACCCACCGGGGACAGCCGACTGGGGTGGTGGTCCACACCGATCGGGGATCGCAATTCCGGTCAAAGAAATTCCTCAGGACCCTCGGTGAGCACAAGCTGTGTGGGTCGATGGGACAGGTCGGTGCTTGCCTGTTAACCGGCTAATCGGGGTGTTTGGGGTGGTCCGTGTCATGAGTTCGTAGTTTCCGGTGGTGGATTCGGGCGTGGGATTGGCGTAAACATGGGTTATGGATGACGACGGTGTTCTCCTTGAACGCGATGGATTGTGGTGGCGACTGAGGTGTGATAGTGATCCTGCGCTGGTTATGCAGGCTAATGCTTATTTGGGGTATCTAGCGGATCGGAACTACTCGCCGCAGACAGTGCGCTCTTATGGTTATGGCTTGTTGGCTTTCCATCGATGGTTACGCCGGGCTGGTCTGAGTGTTGATGGGGTGGTCACTGACGACGTGTTGGGCTTCTTGAGTGCGTGTCGCCAGGAGCGGATCCCTGGTCGACCGGGACCAAACGTAGTCGATCTGGCCGGGAGGCCTGTTGACCGGCTGGCGCCAGCATCGGTGAATCTACGGTTAGCGGCTGTGGCGGGGATGTATGAGTTCGTGGTGATGCGTGATCCCACATTAAGTTCCCCGATCCCGAAGGGTAAACCTTCTTCCTGGTTCGCGGCGGGGGAGCGCTCTGGCATGTTGGCTCATATCCGGCGAAGACCGGCGTCGCGGTCGCGGTTGCGATTACGCACACCAAGACGTCTGGCGCGGGCGTTGGATGTCAAGGAGACTGCAACTTTGTTGGGGTCTTTGCGGTCCAGCAGAGATCTGGCGATGGCTGGCTTGATGCTTTACTGCGGGTTGCGTTCTTGTGAGGTATTGGCGTTAGGGGTCCTCGATGTTGATATCGGCGGGCGATGGCTGAGTGTTCACGGTAAGGGCGGCAAGGATCGTCGTGTCCCCTTGGATGAGGACCTGGCCGCGGTGATCGCTTCCTATCTCTTGAAAGACCGGCCGGAATCTTCATCCGAGATGTTGTTTCTCAGCGCTAAGGGCCCTACCCGAGGGCAACCGCTGACCGCGGCGGGTTTACGTAGCATCTTCCGTTACCACCGTAGCCTTACCGGGATCACTGCGGGTTCACCGCATGTGCTGCGCCATACTTTTGGTACTGCCTTAGCTGAGGCTGGGGTTGATTTGGCAGTTATGCAATCCCTGCTTGGCCATGCCCATGTTGACACCACCGCCCGCTATATTCACCTCTCTCCAACTCATGTGAAGGCTCAATACAATGCTGCTCGCGACCGTCAACGCCTTAACGATTTCTGATACTTTCGAGACCCCGGGAGCAGGTGGTTGACGCCTACCAAGCCCACCAAAGTCACACTGGTAGAGGCAATACAGCCTTCACTCAAGCTGCCAGGGTCTTCATGCGTTCCTGGCCCCACCCACAAGATTGGGCTGATGAGGACCTAGACGTCCAGCTCAGCGCTAATAGTGCTACCCGACCATTCATCACGTTCTTGCTGGTGACGGGGAGGTTGAATCCGGGCTGGGACTATATGGTGAATCGGAAGTTCTCCTCTTTGTGGCGCGATGTTCCCGGTACTGACATTGGGGCCGATCTCACACAGTTCATTGAAGCTGCAAAAGGGTGTGGCTACAGCGAAAGAGTCGCTTCAGCGATGGCCTCCCAAGTCATGGCTCGCGTGTTATTTGCCACGGGCAAGCCACTAGCGCGCATCACCCACGATGACTTTGATGCCCTTTTTGCAGCCGGTATACGACGTCAGCAGAACACGGGGCGGACCTGGAAGCATTACCGCACGGCAGCCACAGGAACGAAAACGGTACTGTTCCACATGGGGTTCTTGCCCGCTCTGCCCCAGCCCTCTCAGCAACCCTGGCCCTTCACTCGCCGCCTCGAGGCCGTTCCAGAGCCGATGCATTCGATGCTGGTGCGTTACTTACAATGCAAGAGCGTAACCTGTAAACTCAAGACAGTCTCAGGCCTAGCCACACGGTTGAAGTACTTCGCTCTCTTCGTCACGGCTATCGATCCTGAACTAAGTCCCCGGGAGTTGACTCGCTGCGATCACATTGAACCCTGGCTGGCATCTCTACCCCACACCCTGAACACCAAGACAGGCGCATTGATCACGGTCGCTGAGCAGAGCCGCCGGATCCTAGCCGCCGGCGGCTTCCTTTCTGACATCACCGAGTGGCAATGGGACCAGGCCCCAACACGGAAACTGCTCTACTCCTGTGACAACCCCAGACTTCCCCAACCACTACCCAGGTTCCTACCTCCGGATGCAGACCGCCGCCTCATCCAAGAACTCAATGCCTCAACCAACCGGCTCCCCGCTGATGCTCTCTTACTACAACGGGCCTGCGGGCTACGAATCGGTGAACTCCTTGACCTTGAACTCAACTCCGTCATCGATACCCCCAACACCGGGTCCTGGCTGAAGGTCCCCCTGGGAAAACTGGACACCGAACGCATGGTCCCCATCGATGAGGAAACACTCAACCTTATCGACCGCATCACTAAGTCGCGTAGCCCCGGACGGGCCATCCCACACCCCACCACCGGCAAACCCGCACAATTTCTGTTTACCTCCCACGGACGCCGCCTCACAGCCACCGCGCTACGAGGGGAGCTCCGCAGGGCAGCCACCGCGGCTGGGATTGGGCACGTCACTCCACACCAACTTCGTCACACCTACGCCACCGCCCTCGTCAACGCCGGGGTCTCACTCCAAGCCCTAATGTCAATCCTGGGTCATGTCTCCGCCGAGATGAGCCTGCGATATGGGCACCTCTTTGACGCCACCATCCGCACCGAGTACGAACGCGCTTCAGACCTTGCTAGAAACCGCATCGGCGCCCTCCCACAAACCACCAATAACCCCGAACCCCCACCACCTGGATGACCAAGCCCACCATAAAGACCGCACTAGCAGGCGGCTACTGCCTCCGCGCTCCCGCACAGCAAGCCTGCAACTACGCCAACATCTGCGAACACTGCCCCAGCTTCCACACCACAATCCAAGACATTCCAGTCCTAACCCGTCAACGCGACATCGCCGCGACCCTAGCCAACGACGCTCAACACCGAGGATGGGACACCGAAACCGAACGCCACCTCAAACTCATCACCCGACTAAACAACCTCATCGACAACACCACGACACGCCCGAACGCCGAATAAAACCAAACAACTCAACAACCAAAAATCAGCCCAGATTAGCCGGTTAAAGCGGGGATAACGCGGCTATGGAATCGTTCTTCTCGCTGCTGTAGAAGAACGTCCTGAACCGCCGCTCCTGGACCACCCGAGAACAACTGCGTATCGCGATAGTGACGTGGATCGAGCGGGCGTACCATCGCCGCCGCCGTCAACGCCGGTTGGGCCGTTTGACGCCCATCGAGTTCGAGACCATCATGAACACGAACGTCGCACTCGCGGCGTGACTACAACCTGTCACCTAACCGTGCAGCAGACCCGCACCTAACCCCGAGCCCCGTCAGACGTGAGCGGTTCTCCTACCTGCGCGAGCCATCGGCTACGGCTGCCCTCCGGCTACTGCGTGGTGGGCTTCCATGGGGCGAGCACTTCATCTCCATGACCTCGCTCGTAGGAAAGGGCGGCAGGAGAGCCGGTGGCCTTGGTGCGCTGCGGAGTGCTGCAAAACAAAACTGTCTCAGGTAAATCTCCTGATCACAGAGGGTTTCCTTACGGCTCCTTACCTGTTTGAGACAGTTTTGAGACAGTTTGCTTTGGAGTCTGTCTCGCCCAAAACACCTGATGAGAGCATAGAAATGTTCTCTTGAGACAGTTGAGACAGTTATTTAGAGATTCACTTCCTACACGCGCATACGCACGCGCACACGCGCACATGCAATAAATCCCCGGAAATCAGAGAAACTGTCTCAAAACTGGGGTTTGATGCCTCTGACCAGGCATTTTGTCTGAGACAGTTTGAAATCCTCATCACGTGCTGGTGTCGCAAAAGGCACCTTTGACCTGGGCTTTTGCTTGAGACAGTTTCGTTTGGCAAAACTGTCTCAAACTCTCCAGAACCGGGGTTTCGAGCCCTCACTGAGCCGGTTTCACCGCCTCAGCGGTGGGCTTGAGCAGGCCGATCACCCCCTCGGCAGGTCGATCGCACGTAGAAAAAGGCAGCAGACGGAAGGCAGCCACAGCATGCGCCTGCCCCAACCCTGAGCCCCTCAGACGCGAGCAGTCCACCGACCTTCGCAGCTCAGCCGCTTATGACTTCCAGACGATCCTGACGGTTCCTTCGCCAATCCCCTTCTTGCCGCGAGGGTGCGGGTAGAGGTAGACGTCGCACAGGTTGGAGATCACCGACCTGCGGGTGGCGAGGTCGGCTTCGTCGAACGCGGCCACTGGACTCGTGCTACCGGTAACACCGGCCACTGCCGCGCCACTGGTGAGCTTCACCCGCTCGTGCTCCAGCCTCGCCAGCTCCGCCTCGGCCTGGTCCTTGATGCGTCGGTAGAGCGTCCCGTCGATCAGCTTGCCGATGTAGTCGTCCTCGGCCCGCTTGAGGTCTGCCCTCACCGAGTCCAGCTGCGCGATGACGGCCACCACCTTCTCGTTCTCGCTGGAGGGCAGCAGGTCTGCCAGGTCCGGCTGGGCCAGGCGCCTGCGAACCTCGGAGATGACGTGCTCGTCGATGATCCCCCGCGTGCGGTGGACGTGGTTCTCCTTGCAGGCGTACAGCCTGCCGTGGCTGCGAATGGGCTCCTCGCACTCGCCGCAGCGGTAGATGCCCGAGCCGATGTGGCGGCGCTCGGTGCCGACCCGGTTGGTGGCGCGCTTCTCGTCGTCCAGGATCGCCTGGACCGCCCACCACTGCGACTCCGGGACGATGGCCTCCCAACCGCTGGGCGGGACCGGCTTCCCGTCCTCTCCGCGGACGATCGCATCGCGCATCGCCCTGCGCTTGGAAAGCCGGGTCTGGTCGTCCTGGGCATGGCCAGTGAGTCGCTCGGACTTCTTCTGGTAGGTCGAGTACCCGGCGTAGCGCGGGTTGCGAAGGATGCCCAAGACGGTGGACGGCGTCCACGGCTTGTCCTCTGGAACCGGACGGATCAGCCGGTGCTGCTCCTTGGGGAGGTGCTTGTTCTCCTCTTCGCGCCGCGCATTGCGCTCGATGGCCAGAGTGCGGTCGTGGCACTGAAGTGCTGGGACCGGAGGTATAGACCGCTTGCCCTCGTCACCGGGCGCGAGCATCGGGTCGCCGGACAGCGCCCGTGCGACACCGAGCAGGGAGGCACCTGCTGCGAATGCCGTGAAGATGGCCCGGACGGCCTCAGCCTCGTGCGGGATGGTGGAGCCGTCCACGGCGTGGCCCAGCGGCCTGGTGCCCTTGGGCGGGCGGCCCTGGTCGGCACGCTGGCGCTGGGCCCGTGACTGCCGCTCGGACTTCACCTCGATCTCGTGGCGAGCCAGGGAAGACATGAAGTCGGCGATGAGCGTGCCCCCAGCGGTGGTCATGTCGATGTCGTTGCCCTTGACCAGCGCGATGAGCACCTTGCGCTCCTTGCAGGCCTCGATCAGCCGGACACCCTCGGTACGGTTGCGCTCCAGGCGGGGCCACTCCTGGGCCACGACGACGTCGATCAGCCCCGCCTCGATGTCGGCCATCATCCGCTCAAAGCCAGGGCGCTTGCGGCCCCCGGCTCCGGAGATGTCGTTGTCCTCGTAGACCTCCACCACCGCGTAGCCGCGCCTGACGGCGAGCTCCTCGGCGTCTTGACGGTGCCGGTCTACTCCCAGCCTGGTCTGCTCACGGTCTAGGCTGATCCGCAGATAGATCGCAGCCCGAAGTCCTTTGGTACTCATAGTTACCCAAGTCTACTCTTCAAATACTCACGAGTGTCGGAACTCGACCACGTCGCCGTCCTGCATAACGTAGTCCTTGCCCTCCATGCGCACCTTGCCCGCGGCCTTCGCCTCGGCCACCGAACCGTACTCGATGAGGTCGTCATAGGACACGATCTCAGCCTTGATGAAGCCACGCTCGAAGTCCGTGTGGATGACGCCAGCAGCCTTGGGAGCGGTATCGCCCTTGTGGATCGTCCAGGCGCGCGACTCCTTCTCGCCAGCGGTCAGGTAGGTCTGCAAACCCAGCGTGTCAAAGCCGACACGGGCCAGCTGATCCAGCCCCGACTCACTCTGGCCGGTAGACTCCAGCATCTCCTGCGCCTCGTCCGGCTCCAGCTCCACAAGCTCGGCCTCGAACTTCGCATCCAGGAAAATGGCGTCAGCAGGCGCGACAGCGGCACGCAACGTGGCCTGCATGTCGTCGTCGCCCAATCCGTCCTCATCCGTATTGAAGACGTAAATGAACGGCTTGGTGGTCATCAACTGGAACTGCTTGAGGACGTCCTGATCCAGCGCACCAGCCGTGGCGGAGAGAACCTTGCCCTCCTCGAGAAGCGCCAGTGCTTCTTGAGCAACCGTCAGCACTTCCTTCGGCGTCTTCTTACCGGTCACTTCCTTCTGGATGCGCGGGATCTGCCGCTCCAGCGTCTGCATGTCGGCCAGAATCAGCTCGGTGGTGACGGTCTCGATGTCGTCCAACGGGTCCACACGGCCGTCCACGTGCACCACGTCCGGGTCCGAGAACGCGCGCGTCACCATGCAGATCGCGTCTGCCTCACGAATATTCGCGAGGAACTGGTTGCCGAGGCCCTCACCCTGCGAGGCGCCGCGCACGATACCGGCGATATCCACGAAGGAAACCGTGGCGGGAACCGTCTTCTGCGAATGGAACTTCTCCGATAGCACGTCGAGACGCTCGTCCGGCAACGGCACAATACCGATGTTCGGCTCGATCGTCGCAAACGGATAGTTCGCGGCGAGGACGGTGGCGCGCGTCAGCGCGTTGAACAGGGTCGACTTACCCACGTTGGGGAGCCCAGCAATACCAATAGTTAACGACACGCCCCCAAGTCTAGCCGCGAGCGCCCACAGATTCCGCACACGACCATGTGGAGTTGGCCCGGTTGCGTTCATCGGCCTCGTCGCGTGGTCTCGTTCTCCAAGCATTCTCCATAGGAGTGATAGCGCGGCAAAGAAGTGATGCCGCGGACGCCGTCGTCGCTATCACTCCTTTACCGGGCTATCACTCGTTCGCAACCACGATCACCAAGCGCTTAGTCGCCCGGGTCATCGCGACGTAGCGATCCACCGTCGCGGTGACACCCGTTCCCCACGCCTCCGGATCGATGAGAATAACAAGGTCAAACTCCAGCCCTTTGACATCTGCGGGCTCCAAGAACACAACAGCATCGCCAGCCCGCGCCCCCTCGGCCCCCGCCTTCTCGGTGCTCGACATATCCACCAGCCCCTCTGCAACCATGACCCCTTCGGCCCCTGCCGCACCCACAACACCACGGAATTCCGCACGCACACCGTCGAGCCGCGTCGGCAGCGCCACAACACACGCGGTTCCGCCCGTCCGCTCCGCCAACCACCGCGTAAGAATCTCTCGCCATTCGCCCGCCTCCACATACTCGACCGGATAACCTCCCGAGCGTACAGAAACCGGCACGTTGGCCTGCGGATAGACCACCCGAATGACCGGTTCCGCTTCCGTTATGATTTCCTCCGGCGTGCGGTAGTTGATACGCAGTGTCGCCACGCGCGCCCCAGCCAGCCCAACCTCCCCAAGCCGCTCTTCCCACGACTCCGCAAAACCCGTCCGAGCCTGAGCCCGGTCTCCCACCACAGTCACGCTACGCGACGGACACCGGCGCGTTATCATTTCCCACTGCGCCTCCGTAAGTTCCTGCGCCTCATCGACGACGACGTGTCCAAACGGCCCCGCCAATCGCTCGCTCCGGCTCAACTCCCGAGCCTCGTCACGCTCCAATGCGGCACGCATATCCTGTCCACGCAGCATCCACATCACCTTCATCTCGGTGTCGTCCGTAGCTATCAGATCGGCGACGACGTCATCCATGTCCGCCTTCACCCGGGCCTGCTCTCGCACCTGCCGATCCTCACGCCGAGCCTGATGCGGATCACCGATCCGGAAACGAGCAGCATCCAGCAACGGGAGATCGGCGGCGCTCCACGCTTGCGTATCAACGCGC
>JBDIAV010000048.1:0-23002 GCA_039812645.1 Actinomycetaceae bacterium | reverse complement strand
GAGCGCAGCTTGAGGCAATCAAACTCTTCACCGTTGAGTCCCACGCGGCGCTGCTTGAAGAAGATAGGGCCACCGTCTTCGAGTTTGATGGCGATCATTGCAGCAAGCAGAATATGGCTGGCCGCCAGCAGGAAGAAGGCCGATCCGAGCACATCCATGGAACGCTTGACCCAGCGCAACGACTTCGCTGCCGTAGGCCGCGCGACATCCACCAACGGA
The DNA here is from genome assembly GCA_039812645.1 of Actinomycetaceae bacterium. Classification (GTDB taxonomy): domain Bacteria; phylum Actinomycetota; class Actinomycetes; order Actinomycetales; family Actinomycetaceae; genus Ancrocorticia. The sequence goes on along the minus strand of JBDIAV010000048.1, from coordinate 22,783 downwards.
AGGCCCGCTACCGGACGAAACTCTAGACGCTCGGCGCTCACATCAGCCAGCGTCGGAGCAAGAATCATCTGCACTCGTGACTGCTCGAGCTGCCACGCAAGCCGACGAAACTCGGCAGAGGAATCAAAAGCCCCTTCGGCGAACACCACGGCAGGAGCGGCGTTTGACTTAATAATCGTTGGCAAATTATCCATTGCCCCCAGAACGGGAAGCCCTAGCTTTGTCGCGGTCACTTTGTCATTCGTAACAACGCCCTTAACACGGTAGCCCAACCACTTTTCACGGTTAAGGACCGCTGCAACCTCATCGGCATGCCGACTACTACCGGCAATAAGAAGAGGAGTAATGAAACGGTTCCTCCGGTGCAAGCGCTGCATCGCGCGCCGCCGAATGAATCGAGAAATGCTGAGCAGCACCACACCGGCGAGCATCCACACACCAAACAGCAGGCGAGGGTACTCGTAGTTCAAGAGGTAGCAGATGATGCTCACAATTCCAGCCGTGGTGAACGAAGCGTTCATGGCACGCTTATATTCGATGGCACCAGCCCGCACCTGAGAAAGAGCATAAGTTCCAAACATCGCCACGATGGCGATCCACAGGACAGAGAAAATCGCAGTTGCGATGTACTCATCACTCGTGAGGCTGAGACCACTAGCTCGCTTAACCACTTCGGTAGCAATCAGGAAGCTAAGACCAATGACGACGATATCCACCACGGCCAAAAATACCTTGTGAAACCCTGGCGACCGTACAATAGAACCTCTGGACGGAGCTAAATATCGTCGAGATATCAGTGTAAGCCGTCCTGACGTTGCTACACCTTGAGCCATCGGTCCCCCTTATGCGTGAATCTCTTACCGTGGCAACTCGCGTTGTATATACTCCAGCTAATCGCGTGTTATCAGTGGAATAATTGATATTATGACATTGTATTAGACGAATGGCTAGTTACTGTCTCAATCTTTGGCCAACTACAGACTGTTCAATTAGCCACAGTGAAGTCATTTATTTGACATGTCAAATAGTAGTATTATGCTGTTCATGTAAACCGAAAGTTCTAAATCTTGAGGGTTTTCTGTCGCATTACTTCCGACCATAGCTAATCGGTGGGGTGTTGTGAGATAAGATATGGTAGACCCATGGATGAAAGTCCAATAGGGTTAGCCGAGAGTCTAAATATGTAATCCAATAAAACAATTGGACCGGGCCAGTCACAGGTTGATGATCTATCCTGGGTCATCCGGCAAAGGTTCATAGGCATTCCGGCTCGATTGAGCAAACCGCCCACCGGCGGAAGCTCCGGCCGTCGATGAAAGGGGAAGGTCTTGCCTCAGGGAGACCAGCTAGTCGGCTACGTGCCGGGTGGATTCGACATGCTCCATGTCGGCCATTTGAACATTCTGCGTGCCGCTCGCGAGCGATGCGACTACCTCATCGTCGGAGTTGCCACTGACGAAGCACTGATCGCCATGAAGGGGCGTCCTCCGGTTATCCCACATCAAGAGCGGATGGAGATTGTCGCAAGTCTTCGTTTCGTTGATCAAGTGGTTGCTGATTTCTCTCAGGACAAGAGGGTTGCTTGGCAGGCCAACCCCTTCGATGTTCTATTCAAGGGAGATGACTGGCTGGGAACCCCCAAGGGCGAGCGCCTGGAAGCCGAGATGGCGGAAGTTGGCGCACGTGTCATCTACATGCCGTACACCCCTTCAACATCCTCAACGATGTTGCGTCAGTTCATTACGAGTGGCGCCACGGCCGAATCTGCGTAGCTGTAAACTCCCACACTTCTTACTGACGTGTGGGAGTAGGCACTCATATCCCCGATATACATCGCACGTGATGGAGGGGTGGACACCACCGATATGGTGTCCACCCCTCCATCACCGTTTTATGCGTCTGTTAGTTGAAATCAACCAGACCCGCTCGAGCCGCCGCTACGAGAACCTGAACACGATCCCTCACGTTCCATTTCGACATGATGCTCCCGAGATGCATCTTGACTGTACCTTCAGACACATCGAGAGCCTTTGCCATTTCCGCGTTCGACATTCCTAGCGCAAGGCTACGTAGAACATCCGACTCACGTTCACTCAGGGCGGGTAGTTTGCTGACGGCACTCGATGTCGCAACCGGCCCGGCAGAACGCACATGCTCCACCAATCGAGCAGCAACGCGCGGTGAAAGCGGACTCACCCCTTCAAAAGCTTGTTTCAGTGCGGTGAGAATCTCATCAGCACTGGATTCCTTAAGAATGTATCCAGACGCACCGGCACTTAACATCGGAAGCACGGCATCGCTAGTATCAAGCGTTGTCACTGCTAGAACGCATATCTCGGGCCACCGAGACTTGATTTGCTCAGTTGCCTCAATCCCATTCATCTTGGGCATTCTCACGTCTATCATTACAGCGTTGGGCTGCAAACGCTCGATTGTTTCTAGTGCTTCTTGTCCATTCTCCGCTTCTCCCACCACGGTGACTTCAGGGTCACGGGACACAAAATGTGAGAGTGCTACTCGCACTAGAGGATCGTCATCGGTGATCAGCACGCGGATCTCAGTCATGAGTCCAGTGTAGCGCGCCAATCACCTTGGCTTTTGTCCCACGTCGATTTACCATTAAGTACATAAAAAAACCTACTTTAGTCGGATGCGCGCAGGCGAAAAAGACGAGAAGATAGGTATCAGATAACCAAACGACCATTGAAAGGGGGAATCCGAGATGGGTTTCTGGACCTGGTTTGCGCACTTCCTCGGTATGACACCTTAGTTCTGGCTGGAAAATAGGCCATACTTAGCTCATGACAAGACGAGGTACTAACGATACAGCTTGGAGCAGTGCGTGGTTCAGTCGCACTGAGCGGCTGAGCCGCGCCGAGTGGGTTTCGGTTTTAGTCTTTGTCGCGGTCATCTCCTCGTTCGATATCATCGGACTAGTCAGAACTCCCGGCGAAGGCAACATGGATCGTGTCTTCAGCCTTCTCACTACTTTATCTTTGGCTTTGTATGTGTGGTCCCCGGTATTGGCCACAACCGTACTTAGCGGCGTTCTTGTCACTTCAATCCTTGCAGGGCATGTGACCGGCACACTTGTCGGGGCTGCAGTATCCACATTTCTTGTCGTACGCCAAGCATCAGCACCACTGCTCACCGCATATGCTGGTGGTCTCCTCATCTACATCGCGCTTGCCGTTTCGTACGTTAAAGTTCAACCAGAGACCGTGGGAAAAGGGCTCTTTTTCGCGGTATTTTTTGGAGGCCTCGGCCTGGCATTTCGTTTGTGGTACAAACGAGGAGAACAACTCAAACACAAACTGGTGGAACAGGCCGAGCAGCAACGCCAAGCAATCCTTGCTGAACGGCGTTGGATAGCCGACGAGCTACATGACAGCATCGCCCACCATCTAACGATCATTTCGTTACACGCACAACTCCTCGATGACGAGGTCATGCGCCCCACGTCCCAGGAAGCTATTCGGGTTGCAGCCCGCAATGCACTTACCGATATCCGTTTTGTTATCAAGCTTGCCGAAGCGGCACCAGCCGGGGTTGAGGTACCTCTGGGAGATCTCGCAAAAGCCATTGAGGAAGCTCGAAGTGAATTCGAGGCCGCGGGCCATACAACAGTCCTCGACGGCAATCCATCCGACGAAATGATTTCACGCGGCGTGGATATCATCCTGGCTCATGTCGTTCGAGAGTCCGCCACCAATATCATCAAGTACGCGGGGCCAGGAGAAGTACGTTTCATTCTCAAGGTGGCACATGACGCCATCACTCTTGAGATCCGAAGCCCCCTATCCTTGGCTGGCCCGCGCGTTGACTCTTCCACCGGCACCGGTCTGAACCGCATGGCGGAACGTGTTTTTGGGGTAAGCGGTGAGTTCACCGCCGGACCCGCAGATGGCGTGTGGGTCGTTTCCGCTCGCCTTCCCATCGAAGCTGCCAATGGTACCGCCTCAGCACACTCGGGAAGTAAAGCGCGCCCCTGACACCCCGGTCCCATCACCCCATTCCGTTTATTATTCGGTTGATACTCACCTACTACTGGAAAATGACAGAATCGAAGAGTGACAGCTAGGATCGACGACGATTTCTCCTCCAGAGGGATGTCGCGGAACAACATCTTGACTCGCCATACATCGAAGGTGGCAAGCGATGGCCATGCGAAACGATCGCTGGACACCACCTGTCTGTCCTCGGATACGACGAGTTGCAAACGTTCGTTGAGCCGTTGATCAACCTGGACATTCTTCGGTCCGACGACGACGTCCTCCGCGTTCTGACCGGCGACGATGAGGGCTATTCCGACCATCACTGACAATGGTACGTACGCGCAACAACGGGACTAACCCGCCAGTCGCTTGAGGGCATACCCCCTTGGGGTATAGGGTTAAGCATGGACGCACAATGTGACTGATTGAGGAGCGAAGATAACGACATGACGAAGAGATTGAGAACCGTAGTTGCCGCCGCAGCATTCAGCGGAGCCATTGCGCTAGCCGGTTGCTCTTCCAACAGCCAGCCGGAATCAACAGAGCAGACCCAATCGGCGGAACAAACTCAGGAAGCAACGGCGGCGCCGTCGTCGAACGAAACACAGTCGGAAGACGGTGCCCACGGAAGTGGTCACGACCATATGGACCATCCCGCGGACGGTGGCCCGGTGCCCGAAGGAATGACAGAAGCTGCTGACCCGGAGTACCCGGTGGGCAGCGAAGTAGTTCTCACAGCCGATCATATGCACGGTATGGATGGAGCGACAGCAACGATTGTCGGCGCCTACGACACATTCACTTACGCCGTTTCTTACACTCCTACAGACGGTGGTGACCCGGTCACCGATCACAAGTGGGTTGTGCAGGAAGAAATTGAGAACGCTGGCGACGAACGACTCGCCGATGGAACTGAGGTAACGCTTCTGGCCGACCACATGGCAGGCATGAAGGGGGCAACAGCTTCGATCGATTTCTCGACGGACGAAACAGTGTACGTCGTCGATTACGAGGCAGACGGCATGAAGATGACCAATCACAAGTGGGTCGTGGCAAGCGAGATCAAGCCGGTTTCCTAGTCCGCACCAGGCATAGATCGGCGACGACGGATTGCTCTTAGGAGGGTAGCGTCGTCGCCGATTTTTGTTCTCTTGTCCGCTCTGGGGACAACTCATCACGACACGCTGCAACTGGATATGTAACGATGGAGGCATGACTACCATTGGAAATACTGTCCAGGTGCTCGGTAGACCTTTCATTTGCCATGTCTGTGGGTACGACCGATTCGCCCAACGCGAGATCCAGCTGCAAACCCCCGGCATGGCATTCTTCGATCTTGACTGGCTCAACCAATCCGCGGACGGAGTCATCTGCAACCATTGTGGATACGTCCACATGTTCTTTGGGAATGCGCACGAGTGGCACGAGTGATCTGACGATCACGGGAAAACTACCGAACAGCCGCTAGGTTGAGAGAACAGCCGCTAGATTGAGAGCTGTCACGGGCATACAACCGGCGGTTTCTAGCTGCAGGTTGCACCCACCACTAGAACTTGGCGACCCTCACGGAAAACTGACTCGTAAGCTTCCTCCAAAACAGCAGAGAGCTTCCGCGCCTGGCGTTACAGCAATTGCCTCTGCAAGCGCACTCGCGGCATCTTTTCCCCGCACGAGCGCGCGGTGGTAGGCCACTGCCGCGGCCGCCGATATTTCATCCGGAATTGGGGCGACGGCGGCAATGACCGTCTGCGCGCCAAGTGCCAGTAGAGCTGCGGTCAGGCCGAGGGCCTCACCACCGGTGCGAATCTTCGAGCGGCCAACGTCACAGGCAGAGAGGACCACGTGGCGCGCCTGCACACCTTTGACCAGTTCGTGGGCAAACAAAGGTCCGTCAGCCATGAGCAGCGACGAAAAAAGTGGATTGTCCTCAGCGTGATGCCCGTGGGCGGCAATGTGAACGATGTCTGCCTCGGCGAGAGTGCGGACCACTACAGCGGCGCGCGAGGGCACATTCTCGGTGATCACTCGTACTCCCACCTCATTCCATGCCGAAGCAACATCGGTCGCTTCGCTGACACCGCAATCAAGGCGTGGACCGGCAAGCGATCCAACTTCCCTCACGATGACGGACGGGCTTCGACTAAGGCGAGCCCAGACAGTCGCTGAAGGGGCCACCGTTATGGGGAGTCCTTGTAATCGCGGGAGCAACGCCCAGGGAACGGCATGAAGAAGGTCATTGGGTGCAATAACCAGCGCCTCGATATCACCGAACTCTGCAATCGTCGGAGCGATGATCAAGTCGCTGACATGCTGCGCGGCAGCGTCGACGGCGCTCTTGAGCTGGTGCCGCAAATCCAACCGTGCATGGGCAAATGCTGATCCCCTCAGGTCGCGGCGTAGCCGTTGTATGGCCACACGAAGGGGTGCCGGGGCTCCCAATTCCACCAAGCTCTCACCCTGCGGCCCAATAACGATGGCGTGACAACTCTCGTTCGTCGAAGAAAAAACGAGAAATCCAGTTCGCTCCGGCAACACCATACGAAGTTCCGCGAGGCTGAGCGGTTGCTCAATCCCACTGACAATCCCTTCCCGTTGCCAGGTAGCAAGAGAGATAGTTCGTTCAAGATCCGCTATTTCTGCCGCATAAACGCTTGGATCAAACTCAGTTTCTTGAGCCACACCGGAACGCAGCCATCTCAGGCGCGCCAACTGTCGGGAGAGTTTCGCGTCTACTCCCATACTTGGCGCCAGGCTGCGCTGTGATGCCGCCCGCCAGCGCTCAACGGTTGCAAAGGCCTGCTCCACACCTTTTGTTCGCAACGCGCGGTCAAGGTCCAGTACCGCCGTCGGAGAAACGTGCTGCGCAAGGGCCGCGCGAAGCTCAAGGCTGGACATCTGACCCTGCGCTCTCACGCACAAACGGCTCGATTCCACAACAGCTTGAGAAAAGGCGTCGTCGTCCTGCTGCGCATCAGCAAGTCGGGCCCGCAAATACAACTCGTGCAGCCTTTTCGAGAGCAGACCCAAGCCATTCGTCGATACACCAACTCCGGCTTCTGAGACGCGTTCCAATTCTTGAGCGCAGGCGTCTAAATTTCCCTGAGCGAGGCGCGCCTCCGCTCGTAAAAGCACCGCATCAATCACATCGACGCTGGTCTCAACTTCGTGACTCCATTTCCTACCGATCTCCAAGGCATGGTCAAGATTGCTCCCTTCTCGTACGTCGAGACGCGCAATGAGCAACTCCACGGCGGCGCTGCGCGCGTCTGCCCCGAGAGATTCGCATACCACACGTGCCTGCCCGGCAAGATCTCGCGCAAGATCGGGAAGGTCATCAAGCAGTGCGCATCGCGCCAAGTCATGGAGAATCTCCCCTTCGTCCAAGCGTTGGCCACTCTCGCGCGCGCTATCGAGGGCGGCAGAGAGAGCCTCGCGCGCTTGGTCCACCAACCCAGCCTCGAGTAGCACGGCTCCAAGATCAATCTTTGCTCGTTCTCGGGCAACATCCACCGGCATGGAATCAGCGAGAGTCATGAGGCGCAGGGCTTCCGGTAAGTTACCCGCAACATATGCCGCACATCCCAAGTTATGGGTGGCTTTAAACAAATGTGCAGGCAGGTCATACTTGCTCGCGAGCAGGCGAGCCTGTTCAAGACTCGCCTGGGCGTCATTCACGCGACTAAGCGATAGATCAGCCAGTCCCAGAGTAATGAGTGCCGAGCACTGTTCCACGGGGCCAATATGGGCAAACAATAGCTCCGCTTGCCGTAATTGTTCGCTAGCGTCCGACCACATTCCGCATCTCGCATCAATGACACCGTGCTGAATATGGGTGAGGCTCACCAAGTCAGGAGCTGCCAGGTCACGCGCCCTTCGTGTTGCATTTTCTAGGCGCTCCACGGCTACTGGGTAGCCGTGGAGTTCGAGATCTGTAAGAGCCATCGTGATATCAATCCTGATAAGGATTCTCGCCGCCTCTGGAGTGATTGAGCCAGCAGCTAGCTGGCGCGCCTCCGCAAGTGTTGCGGCAGCCGCAGTGAAGTGGCCAATGTCGTTTAGTCGACGCCCCTCCATCCAGAGACTCTCGGCTGCCTCAACAATGGTTTTCACGGCTAGAGCTCAATAGCCGGTGTGATGATCGGCCGCGAACCAGGTTCGCTCGCCCGTAACACGAGATGTACCAGACCGCGTGTGATGCCAGCGAACTCAAAACGCCCGTTGGCATCTGTATGGGTAAACCTGCTCCGACTGCTCTCCCGCAATTCCACTTCCATGGGCTTCACCGAAACCCATCCGGTGATATCCACCGTGTCCGGACCCACCTCGTCAATGTCAAGCATGGCACTGACAGAGCTGGTTTCAAACGTCACCGACGTGGCGCGCTCATACGTACTTCGCACCGAAGCTAATGCCTCCGATTCCTCGACAATCCGCGCCACTTCCGCCTCGAGAGAAGCCACACTCATGGCAAACTGAATGCGGTCCGTCAACCCTTCCGGGAGCGGGTCCACGGCGTCCCACATCTCTCGGAGGGACCCGAGAATCTCGATATCATTCTGGTCCATCGGACCTTGTGCCAGGTCTTCCAGATCGTTCATCGTGCACCTCCATATTCAAAAGCTGGATCAGCCATCAGGGATGAACGCAGACTAGCCAAGCATCGTCCACGGGTAGGGCCAATACTTCCGAGCGGCATACCCAGAGCAGCCGCAATCGCGGCGTAATCGGGTTTATCAGCAAAAGCGATAACTCGAAGAAGGTACTGACAGCGCTCGGACAGGCCCCGGACGTGGCGCCAAAGAACAGCATGTTCCTCCGCGCCAAGGACTTGGTTCACCACGCTTTGTGCTTCGGGTGTAGCGGGTTCGGGGATATCGGGGACAGCATTCTCGCGCGAAGCCCGTTGGGCCAGGCGCCATGATTCTCTCCGAGTGGTAGTCATCAGCCACTTCAGCACACCACGCGGATCACTAATACGCTGAGCATTCTCGATGAGGCGCAGCCACGTCTGCTGTACCACGTCCTCTGCCGCAGTGCGTGATAGTGACTGGCCACGCGCCACATGCCATAGGACCGGCGTCACACGTTCGACGAACTCGGGCATTCTCGAGGAGTCACCATTTCGATAGGAAGCGAAGGCGGTAGCGGCCAGGTCCACAAGATCTACGGGCCGCTCCACCGTGCTCATTTCAGGCCTCGTGTCTGGCAGAGGTCATCGACTATCGCCCAGGCCTGCGCGGCTTTGTCATCTGGTGACAGCGATAGTGTCGGCTTCTCGACGAGCTTCTGAGCCAATCGACCCACGAAGAGCGGCGCGGAGAACGACGTCCCATTCCACATCCCAAAGCCACCACTGAAGTCATCCATATCTACTGTGCCGCGGACAGGATCATTCTGCGGTTGCGCCCGCACACCGGCCTGCGCGCAGCCATCAAAAGTGACCGGCAGTGTGCTCACAATCCCCGCGCCAGGGCAATAGACACGGACCCAGTCACCCGTGTTCGAAAAATGGGAGACAACATGAGAGCCGGGATCACACGAACCTACACTGACGATGGGCGCGCTATTCAGCGCCATCGAGGCCTGGCTCATAGCAGCGGGCCAGAACTCAACATCTGACCCACCGTTACCCGCACTCGCCACGATCGTCACACCGGCGCCGGCAAGCTTGTTCAGCGCTGATGTAAGGCCGACGGTGTTGCTCACTCCCTGGGGATCCTCGTGATAGTAGCCCATCGAAATGTTGACGATGTCGAGAGGAGGTTCCTCGATCCTCCCAGTGAGCGAAAGCAAATGACGGTCGTAAAGCTTCTCCAAGGCAGCAATAAGCTCAGACTCATCGCACGTGCCGTCTCCATACATGACAGGAACCGAGATGAGATGCGCTGACGGACAGGCCGCACGGATAATTCCCGCGATGAATGTACCGTGACCGGCCATCGCATCGAGTGCTTGGTTAATAGGATCCAGGGTGATCCCTGTCAGTTCCGGATTCTCAGCCGGCGCGAACCCCAGAACAATGGGATCGTTAAGAACATGCGGATCTCGGGTCACAGTCGCCGGATCATCAAACCAAGGATGCTCACCGAGGCCGGTGTCGAGAATCACCACGGTCGGGCTGTACGCATCCGGCGTAGCAACTGGCACATTTCCTGGCCATGCAACGGGTACCCGGCCGCTCGGTGCGCCCGGAACCGCGTCTCCCACACCCGAGACATACCCCACGCCAGAAACATATCCGACACCCGAAACGTAGCCAACTCCAGATACATATCCCACGCCCGAGACATATCCAACCCCGGACACATATCCCACACCTGAGACATAACCGACGCCCTGAAGGCCTGCCGCAACAAGTACGTGCGAGAGAGCAAGAGAATCAGCTATCTCTAGACGTTCTTCGCGAGCCCTGCTGAGAAGCTCCCACGCATCCGGCTCCGAACGATCACCAAATGCAAAAAGATCAATGCGTGATTGCATCGTGGTGTCGACTCTTTCGTTGAACCTACCGCGCAACTCGAAGAACTCAGGAGAGTGGAGAAGCGTGACAGACATTTCCATGTTGAGCCTGGCCGCGAGACCATGCAATTCGTCGAGAGCGGTTGACGAATTGGACGGATCCACACCGGCAACGATGAGTCTGTTGGCGGAGTAGAGGGTTGGAGTGCTGTTCTTTCCCGGTGCGGGGACGGGACGGAGAGCGAGACGGCGTACTGCGGTCTCAGGAACAGCGAAGGTTGGGGGACGACGGCGCCAGTCCCGATCTGAAGCTACTGGGTTATCTGTCACGGGAGTCTCCTTCAAGGAATTGGGTTAATAGTATTAACCGCTTGGGGAATTGGGAATGGGTTGGGCAAACGTGTTTCTTGGGTTAACACAGGAGCACACGAGTAGGTGGGCATCTGCGATCAGCTGCCCAGATGACTCAGCATTGAGACACCCGAAACGGGTATCAAACTGTTATGACGCAGAAAAGGAGCAACGAGTCGCTGGTTTGATACATGACATGTGGGACGTATTAAATCGGGCGTATATCGCTCTACCTAGGCAAGGAGAGATTCTCCGGTGACCACCACAGGGAGGAACCATGCCCACTCATTCCTACGAATTACTTGCAGATCGATATATCATCCTTCGCGCACCCACTCGCCAGCAGGCAGACTTCCAGAGCCCTCTGATCGCCATGCCCGAAGCCGTTCCCGACGTCCAGATAGATATTGACGACCATGTCAATAAACACACGATGAAGACTCTCATCAACGATTCCACTGTCGTGGGGTTTAGTCCGGTGATGCCAATGAAGCTGATTGAACCCGTCGAACTTGGTGGACAAGAGCAGTCCAACGACGACGGTCCAGGAGCCACCTCCGAAAATCAGGCCACCTGGGGAATCGAAGCGGTGGGCGCAACAACGTCACCGTTTACGGGAGCTGGCATCACCATAGCGGTCCTCGATACCGGTATTGATGCCGACCATGAGGCCTTCACGGGCGTCGATTTGGTGACCAAAGACTTCACAACCAGCGGAAGTGCTCACGACGATCACGGTCACGGTACACACTGCGCTGGGACGATCTTCGGTCACGAGGTGAACGGCACCCGCATCGGCGTCGCCCCGGGAGTTACTCGCGCTGTGATTGGCAAGGTCTTGGGCCCCGACGGAGGAAGCAGCGACTTACTGACGGAGGCCATGATCTGGGCCAGGGATAACGGCGCACATGCCATTTCCATGTCCCTAGGCATCGATTTCCCCGGATATGTCGAGTGGTTAATCAGTACCCGAGGAGTTCCGCTGAAGGTCGCAACATCCATTGCTCTCTACGACTATGCAGCCAATGTCAAACTTTTCGAGACCTTGTCGCAGTTTCTCGCGGCGGGCGTTGGGCAGCCACTCGTCGTCGCTGCCAGTGGCAATGAGAGTGCACGCGACGCCACTCCACCTTACGAACTCAACGTCGCACCACCGGCTTCAGCAGTTGGCATCGTGGCCGTTGGCGCGGTGGCTCAGGCTACCGCCGATCTGGATATCGCACCCTTCTCCAATACACGAGCGACCGTCGTAGCACCGGGAGTGGGAGTGATCAGCGCCAAAGCCGGTGGAGGTCTTCGATCCCTCAACGGCACCAGCATGGCGACTCCTCACGCCGCAGGAGTTGCTGCCCTATGGGCTGAGAAACTCGCCTTAAACGGACAGTTAACTCCCCTATCGTTGCAGTCCAAGCTCATCGGCTCGGCCAGCTTCGACTCGCTCGTCAGCAGTATTGATCCGCTTGATGTAGGCTCTGGACTCGTCCGCGCACCTCAGACCTGATGACGGGGCGGGCAATGGCATCCGGCATGTTGCGATGACTATTGCCCGCCACCTGGCTTTTCCACGGCACGCCGCACGATTCGAGACATGAGCGCCTCCAGGGGACCCTTACGTTTCATCACCGCAAGAACCGCGCCAATCATCAGCGCACCGAGGACTTGAACCGCAAAGATTTTGGTTCCAGCCGCCCACCACGGAATGACAAACTCACCCGACTCCGGCATCCCAAGGATTGCTGTAAGAAGAAGCACTCCACTCACGATCACGTGAAGCGAGTAGATGGTCAGCGGCGCAGCACCTGCACACCGCACAATCTCCACCATTCGATTGCTCTGTCCCACCATCGCAACATCAAACAGCAGCACCATGAGACCAATAATGGCGAGCGAGCTTCCCACCGTATACAGCACGTCAATGACGGAGCCCGAATGCGGAGTCGCTAATAGCTGTGCCCACAGATCCGATGAAACGGGCGCACCAAAACTCGACCCAAGAAGCAGCGCATTCTGTTCGTCGGGTGTCATTCCGGGGAAACCCACAAACCCGAACTGGTCAAGATGGCTGAAGACGTACGCGGAGATGAGCCCCGCCAGTATCGCCATAGCTGTACCAATCGCTGTGAGAGTTGCGGCCGCATTCTTCAACCTGTCTCGCGCGTCGGCCGACACAACGAATCGACCAATCATCACCCCCACCATGAGGTAGACGCACCACGTTGCCGCCGGATAGATGCCCGTCAGTAGTAATCCACGCAGCGACGCCACCGGATCAGCAAGCAAGGAACCGAACGTCATTCCACCGGTGTCCATGACGATGCCCAGAGAGGTGCGGACCATCGCATTCAACGGACCAACGACGACGGCGAGCACCCCCGCGAGCCCCGCAAGCAACCAGTTGGGTGCCGTCAACAGCGGTGCAACAAGAATCATGGAGAGTCCGTAGTAGGTCAGTACTACCGCAATAGATCCGGGGATCAAACCCAATAGAAGTCCGATGACGATGAGGACCAGGCCGCGGACGACGACGGCGAGCATCGCGGAACCAACACGACCCTGTCCGAGCAAACGCCTCGTTGCAAATACGGTGCTTACTCCCCCAAGCACAGCGAAGAGGGCAGCGGACGTGCCGCCAGCAATCATTTCCGAGAGGTGTGCAGCCCGGAGTTCGAACGCCGACACATCAGGGTAGTTCACCTGGATCGCCACAAGATGCACCGATATCATTCCCACGATCGCCAAAAAGCGCGCGATATCGATGCCAATATAGCGGGCCTTCGAACGTTCCTTGCTGTCGTGGACGGAATCCCGCTCGTACTGATTTGGGTCGATACTGGACGAGAGGGCGCCGTCGTCGTTGTGAGAGGACGGACCCGAGGAATCGAGTTGTGTGGCGGTGGTATCCATACCTTCTACCCTTCCATCCGCAAGGTGCCAGCACATCAGGGCTGGCTATCGTCGGCGGGTAGAGCTGGCTCTACGTCGGTCAAGAAGACGGGACTTTGATCCCACAGAGTGGGATGTTTTCCCGATTCTCTTACGGCCCACATGTGATCGCTGCTACAACTCAACTCATAGTGGACAGACAACGAAGTCGGAGGGGACCGCATATGACGAACCAACAGATCTACTCACCCAGCCAAGAAGTGGTGGACGAAGCGTGGATCAAAGACTGGCGGGGGCTTATGGACTCCGCCGCCAGTGACCACCTCGCGTACTGGGATGGCCGAGCGAAAGAACTCACCTGGTCAAAACCCTGGGACAAGGTCCTCGACGATTCCAATGCTCCCTTCTATCAGTGGTTTACCGGGGGCGAAACCAACATCGTCACCAATGCCGTCGACCGGCACATCTCAGGCCCCAGGAAGAACAAACTTGCCCTCATTTGGCATTCGGAGGATGGCAAAGAAACCCGAACCTTCAGTTACTTCTCGCTCGAGCGAGAAGTAACCACGATGGCCAATGTTCTCAAGGCTCTCGGTGTACGCAAGGGCGACCGCGTCACCATCTATCTGCCGCGTATTCCCGAGGTTGTCTTTGCCATGCTTGCCTGTGCCAAGCTCGGCGCGGTGCACTCGGTCATCTTCGCAGGCTTCTCCGCCGATGCCCTATCGGCCCGCATCGACGATTCGGAGTCTCGAGTTGTCATCACCGCTGACGGGTCGTGGATCAACGGAGCGGTGTTCCCGCTGAAAAACATCGTTGACGAGGCTATCCATTTCTCACCGACAGTGGAGAACGTGCTGGTGGTCAAGCGCACCGGTTCCGAAGTAAACATGGACCCGTTGCGAGATCACTGGTACCACGATCTCACGGCACTGCCTGTGGCGCGCGGCAAATGCGAGACCGTCCAGGTCGATTCCGAGCACCCGCTCTTCATCCTCTACACCTCCGGTTCCACGGGTAAACCAAAGGCTGTATTGCACACGCACGGCGGCTACATGGTGGGCACGTACACCACCCTTCACGACACCTTCGACATCCACGATCAAGACCGCTTCTGGTGCACTGCGGACGCGGGGTGGATCACCGGCCATTCATACGCCGTCTATGGACCGCTCCTCAACGGGGCGACCTCGTTTATGTTCGAGGGTGGCCCCTCCTACCCTCACCCTGACCGCTGGTGGTCTCTCGTTGAAGAGTTTGGGATCACCACGTTCTACACGGCGCCCACCGCGATCCGTTCGCTCATGAGGTTCGGCGACGCCTGGGTCAACCGGCATGACCTCTCCTCTCTCCGTCTACTCGGGACCGTCGGTGAGCCGATCAATCCGGAGGCGTGGAAGTGGTTTTACGACGTCGTCGGCGGCGGCAAGGCCCCCATCATGGACACCTGGTGGCAGACAGAAACCGGGATGTTCCAGATCACCGGCGTCCCAGCAATGCCGCAGAAGCCCGGTTCGGCAGGTATGCCCGTTTTTGGGCAGACAGCGCAGATTGTCGACGAGAAGGGCAACGAGGTCCCCGTGGGTACCGAGGGATTCCTGGTCCTCACGAAGCCCTGGCCCGCGATGATGCGAACCCTCTACAAGGACGACCAGCGCTACCTCGACTCCTATTGGAAGCAGTACCCGGGCAAGTACGCCACCGGTGACTCCGCGAAGATGGACGAGGACGGCTATTTCTGGGTGATCGGCAGGACCGACGACGTCATCAAGGTATCCGGTCATCGCTTGGGAACCGCGGAAGTGGAGTCAGCACTCGCCTCCCATCCGACCCTCGCCGAAGCGGCGGCAATTGGTCTGCCTCACGAAATCAAGGGAAATGCCATCCACGCTTACGTGGTGTTGAAGGAAGGATACAAGGGGAGCCGCGAACTGGCCGAGGAACTGCGCGCCCATGTGGCCGCTCACCTCTCGCCCATCGCCAAACCGGACGACATTGAGTTTGTTGATTTACTACCCAAGACACGCTCCGGAAAGATCATGCGCCGCGTGCTGCGTGCACGAGCACTCGGCCAGGACGAAGGCGACCTCTCGACGCTGGACGGCTAGATATTAACGACGACGACACCACCAACGTACGCCGTGACGCGTAACCGAGTGGCCTCGCCGTCGTCGAAAGAAAATGTCGTCGAAAGAAAATAACGGGGCCCGGCAGTGAACTGCTCCCTGATTGTTGGACTGTGAAATTCAGTACCTAACATTAGGGAGCAGTTCACTGCCGGCAGCTCGCCAACGCGGTGTGGCAGCTCGCCGTCGTCCCCTACGTTGAAACATCGGTGGGATAATCCAAGCATGCAGATCCCGAAGAAACTCGCCACAAACGTGCTTGCCGTCGCCTCTCTTACCGCAATGCCTGTGATCCTGGCGGGCTGCGGGGCGTCCGATCCGAGCGTTGAAGAAGTCACCAACAGATTTCAGTCAATGGTCCAGGTCAAGGGAGAACCCGACGGTGAGACAACCGTCGAAGTCGAGAGTGCGGGGACAATCTGGGCCTTGGTTCGCAGGGACGACGTTATAACCGTTAGTCCTTCACAGTGCCATATTGACGGGCAACCAATGGGTGATGCCACAGAGGACCTCAACATTCCCGAACCGGCCGACGTGAGCGATACCGGAAAGAAGCAGACGTTGTTCGCCTTTGCTTCCTCGCCGGTCGAAAACGCAGGAAGCTACACCGTCAGCTGCGCGCTGGACGCAGCTGCTCTCCTATTCCTTGTCGAGCCGCGGGATTAGAGGCACCCGATGAGGGTCATCGAACAGTGCGCCACGTCAGCGGATATCCACATACCAACATCCAACGAGGAGTGACCCATGGGACTGTTCGATTTCATGCGCAAGCACCGAGGTAACTATCCGGTTGCGGAGGGTCTCTTCTCATCTCCTGTGGCGTCGGACCTGGCAGCAGAGTCAGAAGCAGTGGGGAAACCTGTGGCAACGTTATTCAATGAGGCGCCGATGCCCATTGCCCACGACGTCGACCTTTCATCCGACGGCTTGTTGATTGACGGCTCGCTCGTCGCCGAGGGAACGGTAGCGGAATTATCGGCACTCCTCGGAAAACCTCGTGTCGCCCATCGATCCGCACGCCCAATCGAGAAGAACCTGACTGCCCCGGAAACCTGGCTGGTCAAATGGGACGCCGCCGGGATCATGGCATGGAGCAAGGACGGGGTGAAAACGGACTCAATCATGATGCGCTTGAGCGAAGATCCAGACTGGGATGCGCGAGTAGCGGCCGATGATTGGCAAATCCGGCCCCGCTGCCTCTTCGCAGGTACCTTCACGGTAAATGGCCAACCGCCGATCCGGTCAATTCCAGAGTCGAAACTCAAGTCGGGCGGGCCGATGGACGTGAGAGTTGGAGACTGGACGCTCTTCTTTACCGCCACCAAGAGCGCTGCGGAATTCTACGAGAAGGGGACGTTATCCGAGAGATGCGTGATGAGGGAGTCCGGCGCAATAGCTGAGCATCTGCGTGCGCATCCGACCCCGTTCCGAGAGGTGGAGGTCAACTACGATCCGGTCAAGCCGCCGTCGGGCAAATGGTTCCATCAGCAGGTCAGTGGGCCAATCCTAAAGTTCGACACCCCGGAGTTCGCCTACGCGATCATCGAAGAGCTTATGTATAACCAGGAACTTCTTGCGCCGAAGTTCAACGTGTTCGACTTCGCCAAGGACCTTGGGGAGGAATGCTTCGATCCGGGCGACTTCTCTTTCAAGATCATCCCCAAGGTGCGCGAATGGTTCCTCGATCTACCCATCCCCGCTGAACTCGGAGCACGGGTGGAACGGTTGTGTATGGATGGTGGCCTGATGATTTACACCCAACTCGCCCCGGAATGGGATGGCGAAGACGATCTGTTCGATATCCCCACCCTCACCGAAGCCGAGTTGGCCCAATTTCCGAATCTTACGACCATCGACGTCAATGGCTTTCTCAGCCCAGAAGCACAAGAGGTAGCGAGGGCGGGTGGGATCACACTGGTTGATTGAGCCGGGGCGTTCCGAGAATGGACGCCTGTGTCGAGAATTGAGTCCTAGAACATCGCCGTAGGTGTCCATTCTCGCGGAAAGTGTCCATTGTCGAGCGTTCTTCACATTCATTGAGGAAGGTTGACAGGGCGTCGGCTCACAGAGCAACGCGCTCAAGTTTGACGCCCAAGCAAGCGCATACACTTGAGCCATGGGAGTCGCACCACAAGATCCGCGTACACTGGCGCATCTACGTCGCGCACGGGATCTCATAGATCGCGACTACGCGGAGCCTCTCGACGTACCAACGATAGCCGCGAAAGCCCACATGTCGGCTGCCCATTTCTCACGCGAGTTCAAGGCTGCCTATGGTGAAACCCCCTACGCCTACCTGATGACCAGACGTATTGAGCGCGCGATGTTGCTGCTGCGCGCCGGTGCCACGGTCACCGACGCTTGCACGGCCGTTGGCGCCACCTCGCTCGGTTCTTTTAGCTCGACCTTCACCCGGCTAACCGGAGAGACTCCGAGTGCCTATCGGGCGCGGCCACACGAGGCCGTCGAGGCAATGCCTGCGTGCATGGCAAAGCTTTTGACGAGGCCCACCCGGTTTGGCTAAACAGCGAACCGGGTCGGTTTTGGCGAGGCCCCGATTAGTGCATCGAGTGTTGTCGGTGCCCACCGATTTACGTCATGTATCGAGCAGAATCGGAGAAGCGCCGCCGGGGTACCGTGCATAGCATTGCTTGCATGACAACAATCTCACTCTCCTTCTGTCCGATTACCGTCGACGACGTCGACGAAGCCATCGCGTTCTACCGTGACGCCCTTGGGCTTACTGTGGCGAACGATGTGGCTTCAGACGGTCACCGCTGGGTCACCCTCGGGTCCTCAGATCCAAACGCACCCGCACTCGTGCTCTCTGACCCAGCAGCCGGCCGCTCCCCCGACGACGGCGAGGCGCTCCACCGCCTAGTCGCGAAAGGTGCCGGCCCAGGCCCGTACGTGTTCTTCGCCGATGACCTCGACGCCGTGTTCGAGCGCGCACAAGCGGCAGGTGCCGAGATTCTGCAGGAACCCATCGATCAGCCGTGGGGAACCCGGGACTTCGCCCTGCGTGACCCAGCTGGCAACCTCGTACGCATCAATCAGGCGCGAAAGTAGACAACTATCCCACGAGCCAGTTGCCGCCGGGAACACCACGTCTTGGCCCACTGCTCTCGGGTTCGAGTCCGTTTTGATACCAGAATAAAACGAACCGGGCACCTCCGAAATTGGAGGTGCCCGGTTCGTTTGTGGGCCCAAAGGGACTCGAACCCCTGACATCCACGGTGTAAACGTGGCGCTCTAGCCAACTGAGCTATAGGCCCTTGCGCCGGTCCCCGGCGCGGGGTTCCGCCTGACGCCCCGGCGTGGGGTCGCACTGTTTCCCAGTGCCGGATGAGGAACTCAACCAGCTGAGCGGACTTAGGAAGTCTACCAGCTGTTCGGAGCGATTACCGCCTCGTGCCCTGTGCTGTAAGCCGCACTCCGGTCCAACCGGAGCTGACGGCCGCCGTCGTCGTTGCTTGAAGACCCGCCGTCTCAGCGGCTTCTTCAATGACGTCAGCAGCAACATGACCCGCCTCGCGCGGCCCGGGGACAAGAAGCCACAGGACCGCATCCTCGGAATCCATATTGGCCTTCATATCCAGCAGGAGGTCGGTTAGATCGTCCGCGTCTCCGTCTTCTTCTCGCCACCATCCCAAGGCGGCGTCTGCGATGTCGGGGTAATCCTCATCGACAAGTTCGCGGCCGATGGCCGACTCAATAGATTCCCGAACGACGTCATCTACGTCGTCGTCGTAGCCGAATTCTTGGACAACACTTCCCTTTGTGAAACCGAACGATCTCATGAGGATAAGCCCACCGTATTCGGGCGGATTTCGCAAGCGAGCACCACCCCTTGAACGAAATTTCACGGGATTGCCCATCCCTTAGACACTTTCTGACAGTTCATCAAGCGTTGAAAGACCCAGAAAACGCCGAATTGCTCACAAACATCCCTGACAAGTGAACCTCCTCCGAGGCCCTGGGAGTTATACACTGGTGACGTACGGGACTTTCGTCCGACCTAAACGTGGTCCCGGAGGAATAGGCAAAGAGGTAACGCCGAAGGGTTCGGCCGTCACGTGGATGTCACAGTCCGTTGGCGTAACTTCAAGAGCCAAGCTTCGAAACGAGGGAGATTCAGTGAGCTCGCCGAATGAATTGTCACCGCTGATCAATGGACAGCTTGGTCTGGTGCCAGATATTGATCCCGAAGAGACTCAGGAATGGGTCGATTCGCTTGATGACCTGATTGAAAGCAGCGGTGGCCCCCGCGCACGTTACATTCTGATGAGCATGGAACGCCATGCTCGTCGCAAGCAGATTTACGTGCCGACCAACTTGGTCACCCCGTACATCAACACCATCCCGGTTGAAGATGAGCCCTTCTACCCCGGCGACGAGAAGCTGGAGCGCCAGTTCCGCCGTTGGGTTCGTTGGAACGCAGCCGTTCAGGTGACCCGCGCGCAGCGTCCTGGTGTGGGCGTCGGCGGCCATATTTCTTCCTTTGCCGCTCAGGCAACGCTCTACGAAGTTGGCTACAACCACTTCTTCCGTGGCAAGAACCATCCCGGCGGTGGCGACCAGGTGTATTTCCAGGGTCACTCCTCCCCCGGCAACTACTCCCGCGCCTTCTTGGAAGGCCGCTTGAGCGAAGCTGACATGGATACCTTCCGTCAGCAGGTTTCCCGCCAGTCCGGTGGTCGTGGACTTCCGTCCTACCCGCACCCCCGCCAGATGTCGGACTTCTGGGAGTTCCCCACCGTGTCCCTCGGTTTGGGACCCGCAGGCGCCATCTACCAGGCCTGGTACAACCGCTATCTCAATGAGCGTGGCATCAAGGACACCACCGACCAGCACGTATGGGCCTTCATGGGCGACGGCGAGATGGACGAGGCCGAGTCCCGCGGCTTGCTGCAGCAGGCGGCATCGCAGAATCTCGATAACCTCACCTTCGTCATCAACTGCAACCTACAGCGCCTTGACGGCCCGGTTCGTGGCAACGGCAAGATCATCCAGGAGCTGGAAGCCTTCTTCAAGGGTGCTGGCTGGAACGTCATCAAGGTCATCTGGGGCCGCGAGTGGGATCCGCTACTGCAGGCGGACAAGGACCGCGCCCTCGTCAACGTCATGAACACGACGCTCGACGGCGATTACCAGGGTTTCAAGGCTAACGACGGCGCCTACGTTCGCGATGCCTTCTTCGGCCGCGACCCGCGCACCAAGGCCATGGTCGCTAACTGGACCGACGAGCAGATCTGGTCCCTCAAGCGCGGCGGTCACGACTACCGCAAGGTGTACGCAGCCTACAAGGCGGCCACGGATCACAAGGGCCAGCCCACCGTGATTCTCGCCCACACCGTCAAGGGATACATGCTCGGCCGTAACTTCGCCGGCAAGAACTCCACGCACCAGATGAAGAAGCTCACCGCAGCGGACCTCAAGTTGCTGCGCGATTCCTTGCAGCTTCCGATCCAGGATTCGCAGCTGGAGGATCCGTACTCGGCTCCCTACTTCAAGCCGGATGCTTCCGAGCCCGCCATGGAGTACATGCTGGACAAGCGCGCTGCGCTCGGTGGTTACCTGCCGGAGCGTCGCGCCTACACCCAGGGCGTCACGATGCCTGCGCAGAAGCACTTCGAAGCATTCAAGCGCGGCTCCGGCAAGCAGAAGGTCGCCACAACCATGGCGATCGTGCGTCTCATCAAGGACATGGTCAAGGACAAGGACTTCGGTTTCCGCGTCGTTCCGATCATCCCTGACGAGGCCCGTACCTTCGGTCTGGACGCTCTCTTCCCCTCGGCAAAGATCTTCAATACTCTCGGCCAGCACTACACCGCGGTTGACCACGAGATGTTGCTCTCCTACAAGGAGTCCGAGAAGGGCCAGCTGCTCCACACCGGTATCACCGAGTCCGGTTCGGCCGCTGCCTTCCAGGCCGTCGGCACCTCCTACGCCACCCACGGCATCCCGATGGTTCCGTTCTACATCTTCTACTCGATGTTCGGATACCAGCGCACCGGCGATCAGTTCTGGGCCGCAGCCGATCAGCTCGCCCGTGGCTTCATCCTGGGCGCAACCGCTGGCCGCACCACCCTTCAGGGCGAGGGCCTCCAGCACCTTGATGGACACTCCCCGGTTCTCGCTTCGACGAACCCGGCTACGGTCATCTACGATCCTGGCTACGCCTACGAAGTGGCCCACATCGTTAAGGACGGCCTCGTCCGCATGTACGGTGACGGTTCGGACGGCCGGGACCAGGACGTCATGTACTACATCACCGTGTACAACGAGCCAATCCATCAGCCGGCCGAGCCGGAGAACGTGGACATTGAGGGCATCATCAAGGGTATCCACAAGGTTGACTCCTCCGATGTTGCAGGACCGAAGGTCCAGCTCATGGCGTCCGGCGTTGCCCTTCCTTGGGCTGAGGAAGCCAAGCGCCTCCTTGCTGAGGAGTGGGGCGTTCAGGCCGACGTCTGGTCCGTCACCTCGTGGTACGAGTTGCGCCGCGAGGCCATCAAGTGCGACGACCACAACTTCTTGCACCCGGAGGAGCCCGCACAGGTTCCTTACGTGACGCAGAAGCTGCAAGGCGCCGAGGGGCCGTTCATCGCCACGTCGGACTATGAGCACCAGGTCCAGGATTCGATCCGCCAGTGGGTCCCGGGCGCGTACTACACGCTCGGTGCGGACGGCTTCGGCTTCTCCGATACCCGCCCCGCTGCTCGCCGCGAGTTCAAGATCGACGCCGCCTCCATGGTAGTGCGAGCCCTCCAGGCTCTCGCTGATCAGGGCACCATCGATCGCTCCTACGTCAAGCAGGCCATCGATCACTACGACCTGTTCAACCCCAACGCTGCGGCTCCGGTCATGGATGTTGAGGACTGATAGTTCGTAACTGAGCTAGTAAGAAAGTCGGGCGGTGGGTTATCCACCGCCCGACTTTCTTTGTCGAGTTGTTTGGCGACGACG
>JBDIAV010000047.1:0-23720 GCA_039812645.1 Actinomycetaceae bacterium | reverse complement strand
AATGCGGGAGCGGTTGCGGCCTCAGCGCGCATGCGTGCGGTGGAGCTATATGGGACCGAAGTGATTCCGCGCGTGCGTGAGCTGCTGGCTGAGTCGAAGTAAATTGCTCAGAGAGTCGAAGAAAGTGACGTCGAAGCGAGACGATCACGTGGAGGTAACGTCGTGGCTAGAAATGCCCTAGTAGAAGCGGAACACGCGGGAGCCGGGAAGTCCCCTACTCATGTTCGGACTCTCGCCATTCTGGGTGCGGGGAAGTTGGGAACGGTGCTGGCGCGCCTTGCCGTGGCGGCGGGTTTCCGCGTCAACATCAGTGGGTCCGGTAGCCCCGAAAAGATTGCGCTCGTTATAGACGTCCTTGTTCCGGGGGCCACAGCGCTTGCCATGGAGGATTCTGTGCGTGACGCCGACGTCGTCATTCTTGCGCTTCCGCTTGGCAAATATCGGGAATTGTCCCCCAAGATACTTGAGGGAAAACTCGTCGTCGACGCAATGAACTACTGGTGGGAAACGGACGGCGTGCGAGGCGATCTCAACGACTCCGGAGTGAACACCAGCGAGCTGATTCAAGCCCACCTTTCCGGATCGCGTGTGGTCAAGGCCCTCAACCACATGGGCTACCACGATCTGGAGGAGGAAGCGCGGCCCGCGGGTACTCCCGAGCGAAAGGCGATCGCCATTGCCGGGAACGAAACGCATGATGTCCAGACGGTTGCGGACCTCGTTAATGCCCTGGGGTTTGATCCGCTGATGATTGGCGAAGTGTCTACCGGCGTTCGGCTCCAACCTGGTGCACCTGCGTTTGGAGCAAACGTGCAATTGGAAGAGCTGAGGGAGCTAGTCCACCTCGTCAATGGCGGGAAGTGAGACCACAGCATCTGGTGCGACGACGTTGACCTCGGTTGCTCCCAGCACGCGTCCGTTTGCCTGGATCTCAATGCGATGTGGTCCGGGATGAATCGTCCGAATCGAGACGTGTTCGAACCGGTGGCGGCGCGAGAAATCGACGGCGTTACCCGCGGGGAGATCGCGCGTAGTTAGCTTGAATACCTTGCCTGCCTTGGGGCCGCGAACCCCTTGGTAGTGGACAAGATAGTCAATGACTGTTCGTGCCCCGTGGGTGGCGCGCAGCGTGAAGGAAATAGTGGTCGCTTCCCCGATGGAGATTATCGAGGGGGAGCAGCTGAGGTCCACCAGTTCGATCTGGGCCTCGCTATCGAAACCAAGAATAGCGAGAGCTGCTGGGTGCCCCTGCTTGATGAGTGTCCGCAAGCCGTGACGCACCACGAAATCACCCCGGGTGCTGCTGTGGACCCATCTTGTCGCGGTATCCAGAACGCGGGCGGGATGATCCTTGCTGATGTCGTTGAGATGGTTTGCCACCGAACGGCGCACGTACGTTGACTCATCGTTGACAAGCATTTCCAACAGCTCCAGCGTGGGGAGGGGATCAGCAATAAAGCGGGTGAGCCGCGCACCCCACGGCAATCGCGGCCGAGTACCCTCCGAAACAAGCCGCCGCACGTGTTCGTCTGGATGGGTGGTCCACGTGCGTAGCTGGTTCATCGTGAACTCGTAGTGAGCGTCGATGAATGGACGGATAGCGAATTCGGCGGTGTAGCGAGGAGTGAGAGCGGCTAGGAGGGGGAGCGCGACATCTGGACGATCGAGCATCGCCGAAGCAACGTAAGCGTTGATGGGCATGGACGCCCATCCATGCAAGCCGTCGTTCTCGAGAGCGGTGCGGATGATGCGATCAGCCCCCTCGGGGGAGGGCGGCATAGTAGCCGCGAGGGCCTGGGCGATCCAGTCCGTGCGAGCTTTTAGTTCGAGCTGGTCGAGGCCGGCGACGGCGAGCCGTTCGAACGTCGCTTGGTCGAACGATGTCGAGGTGCCAGCAAGCTTGGCGGCCTCCGCGAGTTCGTGCCCGAGGCGCGCGACGAGCTTTGGTGACAGTTCGTCTTTAAAATCAGCCATTTCAGCTCCGGTCTGTCCCGAGGTCTAGTGGTTTGTGGATTCGCGATGATGGGTGGAGTGCACAATCGTAGCGTTGGCGCTCCGGCCATCGGGCATCTCGGGGCGCCGGGGCGTCGACGAAACCGAGAGCGCGATAGAAGCCGATGGCGTCGTCGTCGGTCTGCGCAAAGATCACGGCGCCGGGATAGAGGCGTTGGAGCGCGCGAACAAGTTGGGTTCCTACCCCTTGTCCCTGGGCGGCTTCAGACGTTGCGATGTACTCGATCGTGACACCTCGCTCGGTGAGTTGATAGGTGGCAAAACCGACGACGACGTCCCGATCGTCGGTGTCGCTTTCCACCGCCCCGATCGTGCTGAGCTCGGTGAGAATGTCGCGACGGACGCGATGAAGGGTGTCGTCATCCGACTCACATGATCGCCATAAAAGGTGCCAGAACTCCGGTGAGAGAATCTCGTGATGGGTAAGCGCTCGGATCATTGTGAGGCCCACCTAGCGAGAAACTCGGCGTCGAAGATCTCGTCGAATACGGAAAGTCCGGCGCCAACCATGGTTGCTAATTCGCCAGCTTGCGCTGGTGTTACCGGTGGGGGAGCGGCTCGATGATCCCTCATCAGTCCGGTGTCAAAGGACTGCTCGAAGGATGTGGGTGAGGCGTGACGGACATCGTTGGCGAGGCCACCAAGAGTGACGAGCGCCGGATCGAGTGCATTGACGAGGCCCGCGATGCCTCGTCCGAGACTCGCGGCCAACGATGCGCGGAGTTCCTGGATCGTTTCGGATTTGTCCGCATTCGTGAAGATTGTGTGGAGCCAGGCGCGAGGATCGTCCCCAGGTTCCAAGCCTGTGCGGCGGGTGATCTCGGGGATGTCGAAGGCGATGGTCCAACATCCTCGAGCACCGCAGGCGCACTCCACTTCCGGATTTCCAAAGGGGAGATGCCCGAATTCGCCGTGGAGACCGTGCGCACTAGGAACAGGTTGGCCGTCAACGACGAAAGCCCCGCCGACGCCAACCTCGACAACGATATGCAGCAGCGAATTGAGCTCAACGGGATGCCGCCGTGCCTCGGCCATGCCAGCCAACGTCGCGTCATTTCGCAGGACGAAGGGAAGGCTAGTCGCGTTAACGAGCGGACTCATGTCGATATCTGGCCAGCGACGCATGGTCATGTTGGCCCGACCGTCCATGACGATTCCAGGAACGGCAACCCCAACGCCGATGGCGCGGCTGCCGAGTGACGTCGTCAAGGTTTTGAAGTGGGATGCGATGGTGTCGAGTAACATCGGTGGGTTGCTGATGTCGTGTGCCCCATGTGCTGTGATGTGAACGGAGCCGTCCAGTTCGCAGACCCCCAGCCGCCAGTCACCGTGGCGTAGATCCAGCACGATAGCCACCGGACCGTTCGGGTGGGCATGCAATGTGGAGGTAGGACGGCCAGGACCTTCAATGGCAGCCGGGGCTTCCTCGATGAGTCTGGCCAGGACAAGCCTTTTCACGAGGTCGGAGATTGGACCGCTGCGAAGTCCGAGCAAACTCGTTAGCTCTGTCCGGGTCAGTGAGTCCCGGCGGCGTACGAGAGCCAACGCTTGTGCTGCGGTACGCCAATGCCGCGCTTGGGAAGTTGCCATGTCTACAAACTTACCTGTTGTGTATGTGGTGAGCCGGGGGAAGTCATCTTCGTTGGGCTGAGCTGGGCCTCTCTGTGTCCACTCCAGGCCTTCTTTCCCTCCAGGCCTTCTTTCCCAAGGCGGTCAAACGGATCCACATCCGAGGCGTTCCGAAGGATCGTGAGCGTTTCTCTAAGACGAGATACTCAGTGTCAGAGAGTGCGTGAAGCTGCTGAGAGAGGCACGACCTTGTCAATCCCATGGCTTCTTCGAGCGCGCTGAACTCTCATTCGTCAACGGTCAAGAGAGCTGCGTCAATACGTAGACAGACGTGCTGGGACATGGACGAACTTGCCGAAGCGTGGAGTTACAGACGCGACTCCGGGAGTGGAAGTGAGGCGGACTCGCGGGTTGCTGTTGCCAGACGTCGTCTCTGCGATGCAGCCTCTAGTAGGAAGAATGCGGACGCAAGGATGGCGACACCTGCACAAGCGATTGCTCTCTCCCACAAATCCCACTCGGGTGAATGATCAAAGATGTACCATCCGCCGGCGATAGCGGCCGCGAGAAATGCCAGACTGCGCACGAAATCTTTCGACTCGGAGCCTTCAGGCATCTCGGGAGGCCGGCTTCCGAAGCGGCGCTCGGCAGCAAAAGTACATCCGCCGACAGCAGCAAGCACAGTAACTCCCAGGAGCATCCCGGCTACCGTCTTGAGCGTCACGACAAACATGCCTGTTCCAACAACGACCCCGTAGAGCATGTCAAGCCACGCGGGGCGTTTGGTGGCCGTCAAACTCTGGGAACCGTTGGCTGTGGGGATACTGGAGCGAGTGTCCTGCTTTTCTGCGCTCGGAATTTCAGCGCCCACGTTATTGGACGGTGAGTCATGGTGGTAAACCTGCGGTTCATCCATGGTGGCCTCCGTGATGATTATATCGACGGGCTGGCGTCAATGACTTGTCGAAGAATGTAAAAGCAATTACAAACAATAGTAATACGGTGGCCATTCTCTAGCAGAGGTTCCACTCCGCGGAATCATCTATAAGAAAGACCCAGACTGTCACTCAAGGAGTGGTGCGGCGAAGTGCGCAGAGTCTTGCGTTCATTGCGCACAAGATTCCGCCGCGAAAGGATGCCGGGCGTGGCACACTGGTGACGTATTACAACGCCATTGTTCAAGGAGGAACATCCATGGCCGTCAATCTCATCGCCCAAATCGAAGCCCGTCCCGATACCGTTGATGACGTCAAGGTCCTCATGGACGAGTACGCCGCACATGTTTTGTCCATGGAGGGATCTGATCGTTTCGAGGTGTATCGGGACAAGGATATCCCCACTCGAATCGTCATCATCGAGCAGTACCGGGACGATGCCGCATTCGCCGCCCACCTTTCCGACCCTGAGAACGAGACCCTTAACGCGCGGCTTGGTGAACTAACGGATCACGGTTCGGATCTCCAGTTCCTGGTGTGATACGTGGTGAGAGGCTCGCGGCTGCTCGCCATCAGAGTTGATTTAACCAGTCGGTGAACACGCGGGACACCGTACCTGCGTACAGTCGTGGTGACGGATGCGGTGTCCCAGGCAACGCCCGAGCGGCTTGCTGACCTTCAGATGATTGGTGTTAATCTCATGACGACCGAGGAGCTCGTCGATGCCCTCGGGCAGGAAAGTAGCCGCGGAGATTTCTGACGGAGAACGTGCTTGGGCCCTGATCGTTGCCAGCCAGCGTCCACGTTGGGTAGCCTTTTGATTCACTCCCAGCCGTCGAGTACTACTTTCCCGAGTGTTCGTCCACTCTCAACCAGCTCATGTGCGTGGCGCAGATTTTCCGCACTGATCGGCGTCAAGATGTTGGTGGCAGTGGTGTGGATCTGACCGTTGTCCACGAGGTCTGCCACCCGATTGAGTAGGTGATGCTGCTCCACCATGTCCGGCGTCTGATGAAGAGGGCGGGCGAACATGAACTCCCAGTGCCACGTGATGCACGTGCTCTTCAGTGGCGAAACGTCGCGTGGGCCGTCGTCGATCGCAACAATCTGCCCAAACGGCTTCGTCATTCGCGCATAACTTTCGAGTTGGCCATCCGAATACGCCGTGAAGATCCAATCCACTCCTCCCGGCACAGTATCGAGAACCTGCTTTTCCAGGTCATTTCGGTGGTCGACGACGTGTTCCGCGCCAAGCTGACGCACCCACTCTGCCCGCTCTTTACCGGACGCTGTGGCAATGACGCTGACATGCGGCAAGAGAGCCTCGACAAGTTCAAGCATGATCGACCCGACCCCTCCCGTTGCGCCAATGACGAGAAGTGTTCCTTTGCTGTCGGAGGTGAGGCCGAGTCGATCAAAGAGCGATTCCCAGGCGGTGATCGCTGTGAGTGGCAGTGCGGCAGCTTCCGCAAAGGAGAGTGACGACGGCTTCCGTCCTACGATTCTCTCGTCGACGACGTGGATACGTTGGTTTGTCCCGGGCCGGTCGATGCTGCCAGCGTAGAAGACGTCGTCGCCCGGGTGGATGAGCGTGACGGCCGCACCCACGGAGCGCACGGTACCGGCGGCGTCGAAACCGAGCACTCTGAATTTGCCCGGAGGGGATCCGGCGCGCAGTTTGACGTCAACCGGGTTGACTGACACGGCGTGAACGTCGACGACGACGTCATGCGGGCCGGGTTCAGGGACCTTAACAGAGCGCTCGACGAGGCTCGAGGGATGTGAGGCGGGCATATTGGAGGTGTAGCCGATGGCTGTCGTTGTTGTCATGGTTCTATGGTTCACTATGAACCCTAGTTACCCGCAAGGGTTCTTGCTTCCTAAAAACTCTTTGCTATCTATTAGGTACTATAGATATATGAATCGTGAAGAGGATGAGTGCGCACGTAACGATGTGTATGCGGCGATGTGCCCCTGCCGCGACATGCTGGATTTATTGGCGAACAAGTGGAGCGCTCTGGTCATTGGCTCCCTCGAAAACGGCCCGCAGCGTTTTGGCCAGATTAAGACGCGTCTCGAAGGAGTGAGCCCCAAGGTGCTGTCACAGACTCTCAAGCGCCTGGAAGAACATGATCTTCTGACCCGAACGGTCTATGCCGAGGTACCCGCACGGGTGGAGTACGAACTCACCAAGCTCGGTCGATCGGCGTCTCAGCCGCTTAAGTACCTGCGAGACTGGGTGGAAGCGAACGTCGTGGGCTGAAGAGGCCTGGTGGCGAAGAGGCGGTGAACCGAGGTTGTGGCGCGTCAAAGTGACACCGGGGTGGGGCCTCAAGAAGTTGGGGCCTTAAGCATCGGCGGGCGAAAACTAAGGCAATGACGAGCCGTGGCTAAGGCAATGACGAGCCGTGGCTAAGGCAATGACGAGCCGAAGTTATGGGGCCGCCGGTAGCACGATCCCGGTGCGAGCCTCGAGCGCCCGAATAACCTGTTCCTGAAATTCCTCGTTGAGGGCCGCTCGATGAGGCGCACGTGGCTGCATATGATGCCAGTATCCGCCGGTTCGAGGGGTGATCGTAGATTCTTGAGCTGTGGCGAGCCATTCTTGCGTGCGGTGACCCTCGGTGAGATCGTCTGGCGCGGAAGCTCCACCCATACGGGTGGGCACCCATCCCGGACAGACAGCGTGGAAGAGAACATTTGGCCACCGCCACGCCATACCCATGGTCCATGCGGTAACAAAAAGCTTGCTGTCCGAGTAACTGACTCTGCGGTGTCCTGCGATTCCAGCGCTGACATGCCGTGGCGAGCCGGATAGGTGCATCGAGCTGGAGAGCACAATGACCCGCGATGGGGGAGTCATGAGACTGGTCAACACGTAGGGCGCAACGACGTTGACGGGTACCAGGTCATCTCCGTTGATCACCCCAGCATTGTGGACGACGGCGTCGAACCGGCCGTAGTTTTCGGCCTGTTCGGCAATTCCAATGGCCTCGTCGAGATTGGATAGATCGCCGAAGATGGTGTCCGCCATTGCTTTCGAGATGTCTCGATTGTAGAGGCGCTGTTCATTCCGAGCGTGCAGAATAACCTCGTGCCCTTGTGCTGCTAACGTGTTTGCCGTGAGCAGACCGAGCCCCGTGGATGCTCCCGTCACAAGAATGCGTACCATTGTTCTATCCTGCCATTGATGGACATATTGCGCGAAGGTTGCCCTACCTTCGGTGACTGGCCTGTGTCATATGGTTCCATTTGTGGGATGTGGCACTGCTGGTCTCAAGAGGCCACCATCTGGGAAAAGAGGTTCGCGGCGAGAAAAACTGGGACCTTCGCGGTCGTCGTCGATTCACTTTTCGGTAGGCTCAGAGGAGTTCTCTGGAAGGCGCCCATGCTGCAGTTGTTCAACATCCGCAAGTCCTACACCACTGCGGATTTCACGCAAACCGCCCTGGATGATGTCTCGATCTCGTTCCGCGATAACGAGTTTGTCGCCGTTCTTGGACCTTCTGGCTCAGGAAAAACAACGCTCCTCAACATTGTGGGCGGCCTTGACCACTACGATTCGGGCAATCTCGTTATTGATGGCGTTCCCACCGAGAATTACCGCGACCGTGATTGGGACGCGTATCGAAACAACCGTATCGGTTTCGTTTTCCAGAGCTACAACCTCATTCCCCATCAGACTGTCCTGGCAAACGTCGAGTTGGCGCTGACCCTCTCCGGTGTCTCGCGCGACGAACGCCGCGAGCGGGCGGTTGCCGCCCTGGAGCGTGTTGGGCTCGAGGACCATATTCGTAAGCTTCCCAGCCAGATGTCCGGCGGCCAGATGCAGCGCGTGGCCATTGCTCGTGCACTCATTAACGATCCGGAGATTCTCCTCGCGGACGAGCCGACCGGTGCCCTTGACTCCAAAACCAGCGTTCAGATCATGGCGCTCCTGACGGAGATCGCTCAAGATCGTCTCGTCATCATGGTGACGCATAATCCAGAGCTAGCCGATGAATATGCCACGCGTATAGTCAACCTCCGCGATGGTGTCATCTCCGACGATTCCGATCCCTTCAATCCCTCGGAAACTGAGGAACATCTTTCTGACAAGCAGGTCCGCAAGACCAGCATGTCCTTCTTGACGGCCATCGCGCTCTCGTTCAAGAACCTCATGACGAAAAAGGGCCGCACGCTCATGACCTCGTTCGCGGGGAGCATCGGCATTATCGGTATTGCCGCGATTCTCGCGCTCGCGAACGGTGTCAACGATTACATCCGCAGCATCGAGGAGGATACCCTCTCCGTCTACCCGCTGACGATCCAAAGTCAGGGCATGGATTTCACCTCGATCATGGCAGCCTCCGCGGATTTGGGAGGTAATTCGGACGACGACGGCGCGGCCTCCGATTCTGTCCGTGAGATCCAGATGATGACGAAGATGTTTGAATCGGTTGGTTCAAATGATCTGGCGTCCCTCAAGGAGTTCCTCGATCACGGCGGAGACGGCATCACTGATCACACGCA
This sequence comes from Actinomycetaceae bacterium, assembly GCA_039812645.1. Lineage (GTDB taxonomy): Bacteria > Actinomycetota > Actinomycetes > Actinomycetales > Actinomycetaceae > Ancrocorticia. The sequence continues at coordinate 14,691 of JBDIAV010000047.1, read as the reverse complement.
GTCGATCCAATACTCCTACAATGTCACACCACAGATTTTCACGAACAATGCCCATGGCATCCGGCAGGTCAATCCAGATAAGTCCTTCTCGGCCCTTGGATTTGGGGGTGTCGATTCCACTTCTAGCCTGGTGTCGGCCTCGATGAGTACCAACGTCTTCCATCAGCTTGTTGACGATACAAACCTCGTGGAGCAGCAGTACGACGTCGTCGCCGGAACCTGGCCGAAAGACGAGCGCGACGTCGTCGTCGTTCTCACATCCAACGGCGCAATTAGTGACTTTATGGCGTTCGCGATGGGGTTGCGCGATCCGGCTGAACTCGACCGGATGGTCTCACAATTGCTCAACGATGAAGACATCACCACGCCGGATTCGGCCTTGACGTTCAGCTATGACGACCTGATGGACGTGGAATTTACATTAGTCAACGCCTCGGATTACTACCGATATGACGATACGTACGGGGTATGGACCGATAAATCGGGGGACACCGAGTTCGTTAAGAATCTCGTCGAACATGGAGCGCCGCTCCACGTGTCGGGAGTGGTGAAACCTCGCGAAGGCGCCACGGTTACCGCTCTGCAACCGGGGCTTTATTATTCGTCGTCGCTTACCAAGGGTCTCATTGACGATGCGGCTAAGAAGGATATCGTCAAGCGTCAGCTCGCGAACCCGTCCGTTAACGTTTTTTCTGGACGAACTTTTGCGGATGAAGAAACTAATCCCAACCGTGAGGATTTTGACCTTAGCAAGGTTATGACGGTGGATGAGGAGGCCTTGACCTCCGCCTTTGCCATTGATGAGTCGATGCTGAGCATTGATACGTCGGTGCTTGAGATTTCGATGCCCGAGCTCAACCTTGATCCGTCTGCTCTCCCCACGCTTGATCTTGGATCGCTTTTTGGCGATCTGGGAATGAGTGGGAGCATGGATTTCGGCGATCTCAATCTCGATCTCAACCTGGAGTCCATCATTGCCGGTATCGATATTAGCGGTGTGGATATCGGGGTGACCCAGGAGGATGTCACGCGTATCGCCCAGGATTTGGCGACGGGTTACGCCTCGTATTGCGCTCTTGACACCAAAAATTGCACGGATCCTCAGAAGGGTTTTGAAGCCTATCTTGATTCGTCCGAGGGCAAGAAGATCCTCACTGAAATCAGCGAGATTCAACAAGATGCGGAAGCTGGAATCGATACGGCGCGGACCGACATCATGACGCAGGTGACCGCGGCCATAACGGAGGCGGTGACGACGCAGGTGGAGCAGCAGTCAGCGGCAATTCAGACGCGGCTCGAAGATGCCATGGCGCAGTACATGGGTCAGGCAATGCAGGCGATTGGCACTCAGATGGCGGAGCAGGTAGGGCCAGCGCTTGAGGCTCAGATTGGCTTTGCCATGGAAAATCTCATGGGCCAGCTAACAACCAACATGTCCAATGCCATGAGCATTGACGAAGACAAGTTCACGGAGGCCTTCTCGCTCAACATGTCGGAGGAGGAGCTCAGCGAACTCATGATGTCCATGATGACAGTGACGCAGAGTTCGTTCGACGGCAATCTGATGAAACTCGGATACGCGGATCTTGAGCGGCCCTCAGCGATCGATATTTATCCCAAGGACTTTGAATCCAAAGCGGAAATCATTAATACTCTCGATAACTACAACGAGCGCATGCAGAACTCCGGAAACGAGGAGAAGGTCATTACCTACACGGACCTCGTGGGAACGCTCATGTCGTCGGTGACCACCATCGTCAATGTGGTGAGCTACGTGCTCATCGCGTTTGTTTCTATTTCTCTTATTGTTTCGAGCATCATGATTGGCGTGATCACCTATATCTCAGTGCTGGAACGTAAGAAGGAGATCGGTATTCTTCGTTCCATCGGCGCATCTAAGCGTGATATCCGCCGCGTCTTTAACGCTGAGACTCTCATCGTGGGCTTTGTGGCCGGTGTGATCGGAATTGGTTCGACGGTCCTCCTGACGATTCCGGTGAATGCTATTGTCACTGCGCGTTTTGGCGTGGAGCAGGTTGCCCAGCTGCCCTGGCAGGCTGGTGCGATCCTGGTGGCCATCAGCATGGCGCTCACCTTCTTGGCCGGACTCATTCCCTCGTCTGCGGCATCCCGCAAGGATCCGGTTGAGGCGCTTCGGAGCGAGTAGCTTGAGTTCTTGGGGTCTAAGGTTTTTCGACGACGGCGTCCCGGCCTGGGCATTCAGCCACGTCAGGGTGTAGGAGATACTCCGCCCACGTAGGTTCTTGCTTTCTTTCGTGGCGATGGTGTGATTCATTGATATTTCATTTAGGTTACGGACACTCCTACATGCCGCATCTCTATCACCATAAAGTGGCGTAATTTCAACGTTTGACGTGATAATCATGGCTTGAAATTTTCATCGGACTTTGGGCCTGGGCTATCAACAAAGCGCTGCTAGGATGTTGCTTGTTCAATCACCATAGAACTGGAGTCGGGGAAGGCCTCGGATCCAGCTAGGAGGAACCATGAAATTTAAGCGCGCATGGTTGGCGGTGCCAGCAGCGCTGGCACTGACGCTGTCGGCCTGCTCGGGTGGCAATGACACCGGGTCTTCGGACTCAACCGGTGGTAGCGAGACCGCTCAGACTGCTGGCGTGGTGCTGGCAAATGGCACCGAACCACAGAACCCGCTCATCCCGGCCAACACCAATGAGGTCGGTGGCGGACGCATCGTCGACCTGCTGTTCGCTGGCCTTGTCTACTACGACGCTAATGGCGACGTCGTCAATGACATGGCTGAGTCCATCGATACCGATGACTCGCAGACCTACACGGTCAAGCTCAAGGAAGGCCAGACCTTCTCCGACGGCTCCCCGGTGACGTCGTCGTCCTTCGTGGACGCGTGGAACTTGGGTTCAGCTGACGGTGGCATGCTTTCCGTTAACTTCTTCGCTCCGATTGAGGGTACGGACGAGTCCGGCGCCGATGCTGATGGCGACGGCAAGATCTCCGGTCTCACTGTTGTCAGCGATACCGAGTTCACCATCAAGCTCAAGCAGCCCGAAGCTGACTTCCCGCTGCGCCTGGGCTACTCCGCCTTCTTCCCGCTTCCGCAGTCCACGCTCGATGATGTGAAGGCTGGCGGTGAGAACCCGATCGGCAACGGCCCTTACAAGCTTGCTGGTGATAAGGCTTGGGAGCACAATGTTCAGCTCGAGCTTGTGCCGAATGAGAGCTATGAGGGTGGACGCAAGGCTCAGAACGGTGGCGTGACCTTCGTGTTCTACGCTGAGAACGATCCGGCCTACCTTGATCTGCTGGCAGGTAACCTCGACGTTCTCGATCAGATCCCGGATTCGGCCGTAGAGACCTTCCAGGATGAGCTTGGAGATCGTGCTGTTAACCAGCCGTCCGCGCTTAACCAGACCATCACCATCCCGGAGCGTCTCGCTCACTTCTCGGGTGAGGAAGGCCAGCTGCGCCGCCAGGCTATCTCGCACGCCATCAACCGCGAAGAGATCACCAAGACCATCTTCTCTGATACCCGTTCCCCGGCTGTCGACTTCACCTCGCCTGTGGTGAACGGCTTCCAGGAGGGGATCGAGGGTTCTGACGTTCTCGATTTCGACGCTGCTAAGGCCAAGGAGCTGTGGGCACAGGCAGACGCCATTTCCCCATGGGACGGCACCTTCCAGATTTCCTATAACGGCGACGGCCCACACGAGGCTTGGGTGACCGCTGTAACCAACCAGATCAAGAACACCCTCGGTATTGATGCCTCGGGTAAGGCCTACCCTGACTTCAAGTCGCTGCGCGATGAGGTCACCAACCGCACCATCACCACCGCTTTCCGCACCGGTTGGCAGGCTGACTACCCGTCCGCCTTCAACTTCCTGTCCCCGCTGTTCGCAACAGGTGCAGGTTCGAACGACGGCGACTACTCGAGCGCTGAGTTCGACGGCATCCTCAACAAGGCGGCTGCGGCTTCATCCCCGGAGGAAGCAAACAAGCTCCTTGCGGATGCCCAGGGTGTTCTCTTCAAGGATCTCCCGGCTATCCCGCTCTGGTACCAGAATGCTTTCGGTGGCTATTCTGAGTCCGTCGACAACGTGGCGTTTGGCTGGAATTCAGTTCCGCTGTACTACGCCATCACCAAGGCGAGCTAATTACGTCGCTCGCATGATCTAGAACCATTGAGGGTGGGGAGGTATTTCTTCTCCACCCTCAATGTGGCCGGAACGGGTGCTGAGCTTGTTTCTGGCACGGACTACTAGAGGTTACCTATGGCTCGATATTTAGGGCGCAGACTGCTGCAGACTATCCCAGTCTTCTTTGGCGCCACTTTCCTCATCTTCGCGATGGTCTATCTCATGCCTGGCGATCCGGTCGCCGCATTGGGTGGAGATAAGGGCTTGGATCCGGCAGTTCAGGAGCGCATCCGCGCGGAATACAACCTGGATAAGCCTTTCTGGATGCAGTACCTGCTCTACATCAAGGGTGTTTTCACCTTAGATTTCGGCCAGACATTCTCCGGGCGCCCCGTCGCCGAGGTCATGGCCACGGCATTCCCCACAACCATCCGCCTCGCATTTATGGCCATTGCCATTGAGGCTATCTTCGGTATTATCCTCGGAATCATTGCTGGCGTTCGTAAGGGCAAGATTTTCGATTCCACTATTCTTGTCTTTTCCATGCTGCTTATCGCAGTGCCCACCTTCGTCATGGCATTCCTCCTACAGTTCTTTGTGGGTGTGCAGTGGGGACTCCTTCCTGTGACGGTGGGGCCAAAGGTGGAGTTCAGATCGTTGCTCATGCCAGCCATGGTGTTGTCCGGTGTGTCCCTGGCTTATGTCATTCGCTTGACGCGCCAGTCGATCTCCGAAACCACAAGTGCTGATTTCGTGCGTACCGCACGTGCTAAGGGTTTGAGTAACGGCTCCGTCATGACCCGCCACATTCTGCGCAACTCTCTTATTCCCGTGGTGACGTTCCTAGGATCTGATCTCGGTGCTCTCATGGGCGGCGCGATCGTCACCGAGGGTATTTTCAACATCAGGGGCATTGGCGGCATGTTGTTCGACGGCATTAAGAAGGGCGAGCCAAGCACGGTTGTGTCGATCACGACAGCCTTGGTGCTCATCTATATCGTTGCCAATTTGCTGGTGGACCTTCTGTACGCTGTCTTGGACCCGAGGATTCGTTATGAGTGAGAATAATCTGGAACATCACATGGTTCCTTCCCGGCACATCACGAAGGCACGGCCAGGCCAGGAACGTTACGTTTCCGACGTGGACGAGACCGGCCTTGGTGCTGTCGACGCCGTCGAGGATGAGTCAGCTCCCTCATCAATGTGGGGTGAGGCGTGGAAGTATCTGCGAAAGCGCGTTCTCTTCTGGGTCGCCTCGGCGATCATTCTTCTTGTTATCGTCATGGCTCTTTTCCCGAGCCTGTTTACCAGCCAGGACCCAAGCTACGGTGAACTGGCCCGATCAATGGGGGAACCCCAGGCCGGCCATCCGTTTGGTTTTGATAAGCAGGGCTACGACATTTACGCGCGTGTCATTTATGGTGCACGGGCCTCGGTTGCAGTGGGCATCTTGACCACGCTCGCCGTCGTCCTTATTGGAGGTGTCCTGGGAACCCTCGCCGGATACTTCGGAGGATGGGTTGACGCTGTTTTCTCACGCCTGACGGACATTGTCTTCGCGGTGCCGCTGGTTCTCGCTGCCATCGTGTTTATGCAGCTTTTCGCTGATCAGCGCACCGTCTTTATGGTGGTGGTGGTTCTTGCGGTCTTTGGCTGGCCACCGATTGCCCGCATCACGCGTGGCGCGGTGATGGAAGCCAAGAACGAGGAATACGTGACGGCTGCCCGCGCTCTCGGCGCCTCCCGTTGGCGCATTATCACCGCGCATATTCTTCCCAATGCGGCTGCTCCGATCATCGTGTACGCCACCGTGGCATTTGGAACCTTTATTGTGGCCGAGGCGACGCTGTCCTTCCTCGGGCTTGGACTTCCCGCCGATGTGGTTTCGTGGGGCAGTGACATTTCCCGCGCCCAGACGGCTCTCCGTACCGGGCCAATGGTGCTGTTCTACCCGGCGCTGGCATTGGCGATGACGGTGCTGTCCTTCATCATGATGGGAGACGTCGTCCGTGACGCTCTCGATCCCAAGGCGCGCAAGCGGTGAGTGAGAAGAACGTGAATATGGAAGATACTCGGCAAGATCAGCCGTTGTTGCGCATCACGGACCTGGACGTCGCTTTCAAGTCGACGACGGGCATGGTCCCGGCTGTTCGCGGTGCAAACCTCACAATTTATCCCGGTCAGACTGTCGCTATCGTGGGCGAGTCGGGCTCAGGCAAGTCCACTACCGCGGCGGCCGTTATTGGTCTGCTTCCCGGAACGGGGCGAGTGACCGGCGGAACCATCGAGTTCGATGGACGCGACATCACCCACCAGTCCGAGAAGGAATGGGTGGAGCTACGCGGCTCCGGTATCGGTATGGTCCCGCAGGACCCGATGTCTAACCTCAATCCCGTGTGGCGCGTAGGTACCCAGGTAAAGGAAGCCCTCAAAGCCAATAATGTGGTCCCGAGTTCTGAGGTGGGCGCACGGGTTGCCCAGGTTCTCGAGGAGGCAGGACTGCCGGATGCTGAAAGGCGTGCGAAGCAGTTCCCGCACGAGTTCTCGGGTGGTATGCGCCAGCGTGTACTGATCGCCATCGGACTTGCTGCTGACCCGAAGCTCCTCATTGCGGACGAACCCACGTCCGCACTGGATGTTACGGTCCAGCGTCGTATCCTCGATCACCTCGCCCTTCAGACGCGCGAGCGTGGCACTGCGGTTCTCTTTATTACCCACGATTTGGGCCTTGCCGCAGAACGTGCGGAGCAGCTTATCGTCATGCATCGCGGTCGCGTGGTCGAATCGGGCCCGGCATTGGAAATCCTGCAGAACCCGATGCACCCGTACACCAAGCGGCTGGTCTCGGCAGCGCCGTCGTTGGCTTCTCAGCGAATTGAGACGGCACACGAGCAGGGGATCGAGGTGACGGAGGAAGAGCTGACCGGTTCCGGTGCGGGCTCTGAGTCCGACGAGACCATCATTTCCGTGCGCAACCTGGTCAAGGAGTTCGACGTGCGAGGCGCGAAGGGCGAGGCCAAGGTACTGCGTGCCGTAGATGACGTCACCTTTGATGTCCGCACAGGTACCACGTTGGCGCTGGTGGGCGAATCAGGTTCCGGTAAGTCGACCGTGGCGAACATGATCCTCAACCTGCTTGATCCGACCTCCGGGAAGGTGCTGTTTAAGGGTGAGGATCTGTCGACCCTGGACTCCAAGCGTCTCTTCGAGATGCGGCGCAAACTCCAGGTGGTGTTCCAGAACCCATACGGCTCGCTGGATTCCACCTACTCGATCTATCGCATCGTCGAGGAGCCGCTGCGAGTGCATGGTATCGGGAGCAGAAAGGAGCGCACGGCCAAGATCGTCGATCTGTTGGACCGCGTTGCTCTACCACGGTCCGTCATGCGGCGTTATCCGAACGAGCTCTCGGGCGGTCAGCGCCAGCGCGTTGCGGTGGCGCGAGCACTCGCCCTTGACCCTGAGGTTGTGGTGCTCGACGAGGCGGTGTCCGCTCTTGACGTGCTCGTACAGGACCAGATTCTGCAGCTGCTCAACCAGTTGCAGGCAGATCTTGGCCTCACTTATCTCTTCATCACTCATGACCTCGCCGTGGTGCGCCTGCTGGCGGACGACGTCGTCGTTATGGAACAAGGACGGATCGTCGAAAAGGCCACGGCTGACGAACTGTTCTCTAACCCGCAGGAAAAGTACACGCGGGAGCTGATCGACGCCGTCCCAGGCGGCAAGATCCAGCTAGCGTACTAAGAGATCCCGCCACTAGGCCGTGGCCCACTGCATCCTCGTGACGGCCGAACCTCTTGGCGTGATCTCTCAATTCGCGATCCGGAGGGGGATCCGATGTCTCAGTTAAATGATGTGGTGAAGGGGCGCGGCGGTGCTATTGCCCATACGGTAGATGACGCTACCGGCGGGGGTGGTGGCGCCGCCGCGCCACAACGGCCGGATGGTTATGTTTCGGCTGGAAGCGCGGCTGGATCGGCTGCGGTGAGTTCGTCGTCGAATCCGAGCTGGAAGTCGACGAGCCACACGGACAACGCTTCGCCCGTTCGCACCGGTGCGCTGGTGGCAGTTATCGGCGGCGGCCCGGGTGGGTACGAGGCGGCCACCGTGGCGGCGCGCATGGGTGCCCAGGTGACACTCATTGAGGCGCGGGGATTGGGCGGCTCGGCGGTGCTCACCGATGTGGTCCCGTCCAAGACGCTTATCGCCACCTCTGAGCAGACCCAGGAGACCCAGCTAGCGGCCGAACTTGGCATCACTACCGGCGAGGTGCGGGTTGATATGGCCCGCGTCAATGAGCGGGTGCGCGAGCTGGCGCATTCGCAATCGGATGATATTCGAGCTGCCATGGAGGGCATGGGTGTCCGGGTAGTTGACGGCCGGGCAGCGTTGCTGCCGGGTTTGGATGATCGAGGACGACGGCGAATTCGCGTCACCTTCGCCGGACATGACGGTACTGTGGCCAAGAGTGCGCAACAGCCCGGTAAAGAGACTCTCGCCGGTGGAATGTTGGATGAAAAGGCGCTGGCTGACGAAGTAGCTGAGGAGGTATTGGCCGCGGATATTGTCTTGTTGGCGACGGGCGCTCGGCCGCGTGAACTGCCCACAGCCCAACCCGACGGTCAGCGTATCCTCACATGGACACAGCTGTACACGCTGGATGAGCTTCCTGAGCACCTCATCGTGGTGGGTTCAGGCGTAACCGGTGCCGAGTTTGCCGGTGCCTACCGGACCTTGGGCGCCGAGGTCACGCTCGTTTCCTCGCGGGATCGTATTCTGCCAGGGGAGGATGCCGACGCCGCCGAGATCATCGAGCGGGTTTTCGTGGAACGCGGTATGCATATTGAGCGTCGGTCGCGCGCGATGTCGGTGACGGGTGAGGGCGATGGTGTGGCTGTCACTCTCGACGACGGGCGGGTGGTGAGAGGTTCGCACTGTCTCATGGCTGTTGGCGCCATTCCTCATACGGCTGATCTGGGACTTGCCGAAGCAGGTGTCGAGACGACCGACTCCGGGCATATACGAGTGGACCGTGTGTCACGCACCACCAGCTACCGCATCTATGCCGCGGGGGACTGTACCGGCGTGCTGCCATTGGCCTCGGTTGCCGCGCAGCAGGGGCGCATTGCCATGTGGCATGCTTTGGGTGATTCGCTTGATCCGTTGGATCCAGGTGATGTGGCGAGTGCGGTGTTCACCTCTCCCGAGGTAGCGACGGTCGGTACGTCCGAGGCCGCAGCACGCGAACTGGGGCTGAAATTCCGGGTAGCCAAGTTGCCTCTGGCGCGTAACCCACGTGCCAAAATGCAGGGAGTTGAGAATGGATTCGTCAAAATTATTGCCTCGATGGCGGGCGTAGTGATTGGTGGTGTGGTGGTAGGTCCGCACGCCTCGGACCTCATCTTTCCTCTCACGCTGGCGGTGCGCCGCCGTATGACGGTGGATGAGCTGTCCGCCGCCTCGACCATTTATCCCTCGATTTCGGGAACAATCTCGGAGGTCGCACGCATTCTCCACTGAGCGGGGCATCGTATGTTGTCGTGTGCGTGTGCGTGTGCGTGTGCGTGTGCGGGTGTGCGTGTGCGTGTGCGTGTGCGTGTGTGCGGGTGAATGTTGTCGTCACCTACGAAACCAGGGCTGGCGCCGTCGTCGTTCCGATTCCGTTCGGCGTGAATACGGCGTGAACTTCGAGAATGGACAGTTTTGTCGAGAATTGAGGCCTGCGCTGCTGTCCCAGGGCTCAATTCTCGACGCCACCGTCCATTCTTCATGATGATCCCCCATTTTCTCACCGCCGATGTGCCGATCCTGGTTCCTTCGCCGCCATTTTGGCCCGAATCGGCTTTGGTGTGCGCATGAGATACCTTCGTGGTGAGGGTTCTGGGATGTGTGTCGATGATCGTTTCTTGAGAAATCGATGGATGAGTAATGCGACGCGCTGGGGATTCTCCAATTGTTTCCAGGAGAGATTGACGACCTCGTAGCCCGCGGAACGGAGTAGGGTTTCACGTGCTCGTTCCTCGGCGGCACGTCGTGGTTTACCGTCGTCGTTGTATTTTCCTTCGCCATTGAACTCGACGATAAGTTTCTGGTCGGGCCAGACGAAGTCGACAAAGAATTCATAGCCGTCCACGAAGATCTGGTATTGCATGATCGGGGTGGGTAGTCCGTAAGCGTGGATGAGCCACAGAACGCGGGCTTCGGCAACACTTTCGACTTGTCCACTTGCGAGCGAGATGATCTGCATGGCACGTTGGCGACCAGCCGTGTTGGGGAGTTTCTCCGCAATCGCGATCATTCTTTTGCGGGCTTCTGCTTCTCGTTTCAGGAAGCCGGCGTCGAGACGATCTTGGTAGACATCACCTGACGTGGCTAATGCCCCAAGGACTGAACACACGATGATGAATGCGGTTTGGCTTGCCTCTAAACGAGCCACATCAACTGCTGTTTGTTCGCGATTGGTGACAAAGACTCCTTTCCCGAGATCATAAACGCCAATCGGTCCCGATGCCGTCATCGGACGCATGTGAACTGGTCCTGTCGCTCGTGGATGTGGACGCAGAGCTCGAACCTTGAGACGTCCCTTGTACTTGTAAACGGAGATATCTGTGGGTTTTGGCCACACGGGGTGGCCTAGCAGAAGCGCTGCGGTGGTATTTGCGAAAAGTAGCGCACCTTGAGACTGCTGGGCTAGCGCAAGGACGTATCCTAAGTGATAGTCCTGATGACGACCGAATGTGCGTTCCTTGCGAGGCTCAACAAGGAAACCGACGATCGGCCTCCACCATCCCTGCTTTTCTAGCGCTATTGCTTCAGCTCGTGGCATTGACGGAGTGGAGACGATATCTGGCCAATGTAGAGGATCGCTGCTCATGAACATGGGTTCTATCGTTCTTCATGTGGCCCGATCTTGCAGAGAGAATCCACAGGTTGAGGGACGGACTATCGTCTTTGTCCCGAATTCTGAATGCGTGACTGTGGAATTCTGAATGCGTGACTGTGGATATCGGTGTTCCCGATTTGGTTTGCCGAAGAGCGTTTTTAAGAATGGACAGTTTTGTCGAGAATTGAGCCCTGGGACAGCAGCGCAGGGCTCAATTCTCGACGCCACCGTCCATTCTTCAGAGGTCGACGGCGGCCTCCGTGCCACCGCCTGGTCGTCTCAAGCATTCCAACCACAAGAATGCCGGGGCATCCCCTACGAATGCCCCGGCATTATCCTTGAACAACAGGCGGTCAAGCCCGGAGAGATTCCGTCGGCAGGTCAAGCAACCGGCGCAATCTCGGGTCGCCGGTGTCCCAGTTCCGGCGACGTCTTCTCAACTTGCTACGTCAGCGATGCCTGGTAAATACCTTCGATAGTGGCATCGAGCGTGCTGTTGAAATCTTCATCGCTCTGCGAGGCAGTGAGGCCGTCGAGGAGTGCGCGGCTAAAGCTAGCGATCAGCCCGTTGTTACGGGAGAGACGATCATTGGCCTCGTCGCGTGGGTAGCCACCGGAGAGGGCGACGACGCGCGCAACCGCCGGGTGCTCAATAAGCTCGCGGTAGAAGTTATCCACATCGGGAATGGTGAGCTTGAGGGCCACCTTCTTGCCGTCGAGTTGGTCGAGATGCGCGAGGATCTCAGCCTTGAGCAGTGCCTCAGCTTCTGCCTTGTCCGGGGCGTCAATGTTAACCTCGGGTTCCACGATGGGTACGAGGCCAGCGGCAAGAACGCGCTCTGCCAGCTCAAACTGCTGATCCACAACGGCCTTAATACTGGCTGGATTAGCGGCGTAAATAACCGAACGCTCCTTGGTCCCATAAACTCCCTGCGCCTTGGCACGGGCCAGGAGTTCGTCAAGTCCGGGAATGTCCTTCATGAGCTGGGCGTCGTCCTTCTTCTCGGCGAGGCCCTTATCAATCTTGAGGATCGGAACGATGTTCTTGGTCTCCCACAGATACTTTGCAGAGGGAACTCCTTCGATCTCGCGGTCGAGAGTGTTCTCGAAGAGGATGGCACCAATAATGCGCTTGCTGTCAAAGACCGGGCTCGTAATGATACGCGAGCGTGCTTCGTGAATAAGCGCGTACATCTCGTCTTCATTCGAGTACGCGGTTTCCGGTACACCGTATTGGGCGAGTGCCTTCGGCGTGCTGCCGCCGCTCTGATCCAGGGCGGCGATGAACCCCTGGCCCTGCTCGAATCGGAGAGACTGCTGTTCGTTGGTCATGGTGCTCCTCGTTTGAATCGTTCCGCGAACATCTTAAGTGTAAATGATAATCGTTATCAATAACAAGTTGATGTCTCACATAACGTTGACTGAACGCATACCATCTCGAACTACAAATGTATAAGCGCGATGTCTCCGCACTGCCCTGGTTAAAAATCTCGGAATTCGGGCAAGTTCTTTTAGCATTCACCGCGTTTCACAATCGTTTCAAGGTGCTGATCAGTGCAATCGCAGCCTTTTGCCAGGTGTGCCACTGCCGTTCACTTAGACATCACCGGACGTTTGTCTTGTACGGGCACAGTGGTGGCCGTGCGCGTCCTGACAACGACGTGCCCTTCTTACGAATTGGAAGGAGCTGACAGGTGAGTACGAAAACATCTGCCACGCCCGAGATTGAGGTCAAGGCAGGTTTCCTTGGCCCAGACCGCAACTGGCATCTTGCCTTTGGCGGGTTGTTAGTCATATCAGTTGTTGCTTTTAGTCTGTGGGCATTTGACTATGTCAGTGCAACGTCGAGTGCCATCGTGCTGGTGACGGCCATTGCCTTTGGCATTTTCATGGCCTTTAATATTGGTGGCAACGACGTGGCGAACTCGTTCGGCACGAGCGTTGGAGCCGGGACCCTGACGATGAAGCAGGCCCTTGTGGTGGCTGCAATCTTCGAGATCAGTGGCGCCGTGCTCGCCGGCGGTGAAGTCACGGATACTGTTCGAAGTGGAATCGTGGATCTTGGCGGTGTGGACCTCGCCCCGATGGACTTTGCTTACATTATGATGTCCGCCTTGCTTGGTGCGGCATTGTGGCTGCTGGTGGCGACCCGTCTTGGGTGGCCTGTATCTACCACGCATTCGATTGTTGGTGGCATCGTTGGTGCAGCCGTGACCATGGGCATCGTTACCGGAACGGGTGGCTTCGAGATGATCCAATGGGGAGAGATTGGCCGTATCGTCATCTCCTGGGTCCTATCTCCGGCCCTTGGTGGCACTGCTGCCTACCTACTCTTTGGTCAGATCAAGAAGCATATTCTCGTCTACAACGAGAGGGCTGACGAAGAACTCCGCCGAGTCAAGACACTTCGAGCTGAGCACCGCACGAAGCATAAGAGGGCTTTCGAACGCTTGGATGAGCTGCAGCAGATTGCTTACACGAGTGCTATGGCGCGCGACGCCGTTACCGCTAGCAGACCGGATTATGAGCCAGACGAGTTTGAGTCCGAGTATTACCGTGAACTGCACGAGATTGACTCGAAGGCTCAGAATATCAATGCGCATCGTGCATTGGAGAACTGGGTTCCGCTGATCGCCGCTGGCGGCTCGCTTATCATCTCGGGCATGGTGCTCACGAAAGGGTTGAGTAATCTTGAGCTGAACCTGGACTCAGTGTCCACGATGCTCATCATGGGTATGGTAGCGGCCGGAGTTTGGATGGCCGTGTTTATCCTGGCCCGGACTCTCAAGAAGCAAAGTACTTCAAATGCTACGTTCCTTATGTTTAGTTGGCTTCAGGTCTTCACCGCCGCAGCATTTGCCTTCAGCCATGGCAGCAACGACATCGCGAATGCGATTGGACCGTTTGCTGCGGTGCTTGACGTCTTGAGGACCGGCCAGATAGACGACGTCGCCGTGGTGCCACCGACTGTCATGATCACGTTCGGCGTCGCATTGATCGCCGGATTGTGGTTCATTGGCCGCCGGGTGATCCAGACCGTGGGATCGGGCCTGACGGCCATGCATCCGGCCTCCGGGTTTGCCGCCGAGCTGTCTGCGGCGGCTGTGGTGATGGCGGCGTCGGCTATTGGTCTCCCGGTGTCCAGCACGCATATTCTCATTGGCGCGGTGCTTGGCGTGGGTATCGTCAATAAGGCTGCGAACTGGAAGCTTATGCGGCCGATTGGACTCGCTTGGATTATCACTCTTCCGGCTTCGGCGTTTGTTGGGTGCGTGGGAGTTCTGGCGCTTCGCCTTATCTTCTAAAACTCCGCGCCGGGTACCTCTCATTGTGGAGGCGTCAATACCTCAAGGTTGCACCGAGAGGTTCGGCCGTGACATTCGTAGTGGGTCATGACCTATTGGTGTGATCTCTTAGTTGCCCTCTATGGACCATTCGGCAAATATTTGCCAGGTGACCTGTAGGGGGCAACTTTTATGTTCTGGTAGACATCTTAGAAAGCTCTTTGGGGCAAATACTGCTCTGAGAATCACTACCGAAAGTGCGTGTGCCACAAATAGAGAACCAATCGTTCTCTATGGCGTACAGTGTGCTCATGACAACGGATCAAAATGCCGTCGCGATACCATCGCGCAGTGCTGAAGAACTAGTGGTACCACTGAGTTCGTTTGGAGC
>JBDIAV010000046.1:0-23975 GCA_039812645.1 Actinomycetaceae bacterium | reverse complement strand
ATGGATTGCCGACAGTCAGGTGGAAGCACTCCTTGGCCTTCAGAATCTCATTGCTGGGGTTCTTGAGGATATGAAGGAGAGCGGCGAAACTCCGCCGGTACCGCTGGCAGATCGTGTCTACTCCGGTAAGTTCATGGTGAGAATTCCCCCGAGACCCACCGAGCACTTGCGATTGAGGCCGCCGAACAGAACGTGTCACTCAACCGCCTTGTGACAAGTCGTCTCGCGGGAGCGTAATCAGTGGGAGATGTCGTACTTCTTGAGGCGCGACTTCGCCTTCTTCGTCCCTTCGTTTTGGAGCGCAAGAAGCGTGGCGTAGATGCCGTCCGTCTGGGCAAGCTCGGCAGGCGTTCCCACCTCGTCCACGCGACCATCCTTGAGCGTAATAATGCGGTCCACATTGGCGATCGTTGAGAGACGATGCGCGATAATAAGGCTGGTTCGGTTCTCCATGAGGGTCTCCAAGCCCGCCTGCACGAGGCGTTCCGATCGGGTATCGAGGGCGGAGGTTGCTTCGTCGAGAACAAGAATCTCAGCGTCCTTGAGAATAGCGCGGGCTACCGAGATGCGCTGCTTCTGGCCACCTGAAAGCTTGAGGCCCCGCTCACCAATGAGGGTGTCATAGCCATCATGGAAGCCGTGAATGAACTTATCCGCATTGGCTTTCTTTGCCGCGGTAACAATCTCCTCATCGGTGGCATCCGGGCGGGCGTAGGAGATGTTTTCCCGAATAGTTCCCGAGAAGAGTGAAGCCTCTTGGAACACCACACCAATAGAATCGCGCAGCTGCGAAATAGACATCTCTGCCGTGTCCTCATCGAATACCCGAATTGTTCCCGAGCGCGGGGTATAAAGGCCAAGCAGGAGGGAGGTCATCGTTGTCTTGCCGCCGCCAGACTCACCAACAAACGCCACACGCTCGCCGCGCTTGATCTCAAAGTTCACATCGGAGAGGACATCCGGATCGTTGTCATAACCGAAGGTGACTTTCTTGAACGAGACGGCTACATCACTGCGGGAAGCATTATTACAGGACAAACTCGAATCAACAATGGGAGAGAGTGTGTCATCAAGCGGAGAACTAGGCCCAGACGAAACGGAAGCGGGCGAACCGGGCGAGGCCACGTCGTCGTCGGACATAAGACCAGACATCTCTACCAACTCGTCCGGCAACGTGCCCTCCGCGCGAGCTTCGGTGACTTCGTCAAGAAGCGCGGGGCGGCGCGCCGGTTCGAGCGCCATAACGTCGAAGTAGTCCTTGGAGCCGGCAATGGCATGCTGGGCGGTGTCGACAATGTAGCTCATTGAGCCGATCGGCTGGCGGGCGAGGGCGACGAGCTGGATCAACAAAACCATGTCGCCCACGCTGAAGCTGCCACGCACCGTGTTGACGAAGATGATGGCATAGATGGCGAAGAACATCGCGGACATAAAGGCGCGGCGGGCGAAGTCCATCCAGTGCCAGTGGTAGGACTGGTCAGCGGTATCCGCGATGGTGCGGTTGAAGCGCCACGTGAAGATTTTCAGCTCGCGGAGTTCTTGCACGAAGGACTTAACCACTCGGATCTGGCCAACCACCTCATTGAAGCGACCACCGGCGAGATCGATCTGTTCGTTTTTCTTGCCTTCGAGACGCTGCCAGCGGCGCGAGGTGAGGGCCGTCAGCCACATGTAAACGGGGAACACGATCGCAAGCAGGAGTGTGAGCCAGGGAGAGAAAGCTGCCGAGATCGCGAGAACGGCGACGACGGTAAGGATCGTCGTGAAGAAGTTGTTGGCGAAGTACTTCGCGAAGCCCGTCACCTCGGTAATTGAGCGGTTAAGACGCGAGGTGATGGTGCCGGTGAGTTCATTGTCGAAGTATTGCTGCGGGAGGGTAAGAAGCTTTTCGTAGTAGCGCACCGAGAGGATGGCGCGCATTTTCTGACTCATGATGTCGCCGAAGTAGCCGCCGACCGAGGAGATCATCGTGGAGAGCACGTCCACCGCAAAGAAAGCGCCCGCAAGCCACAAGACCGTCGTGGTTGCTTGGGTAATCGAGACTGTCCCAGCAACGGCGGCCACCGCCGCATCCGTCGCGCGGCCGATAATGAAGGGCACCGCGATGCCCGCGGCCGTCACAAAGAGCGACGCCACCACAATGATGATGTAGTACGGCGTGAGCTTCTTGGTGAAGACCAGAATCCGGCCCAGAGATTTCATACGGCCCTTCCTCGGGTGTGTTGGCTATTGTCACGTTATGTCGTTCGAACCAAAACGCCCAGCAAGCCTACTCCGATTTGTCCGCGAGCGCCGCCTAGCAGATCACGCCAGCCATAGCCGCCCCACCTGATAGGCAGCCCACTCCACAAGTTCGGCGGTGCGCGGGGCGACCTCCTCCAGCGTCGAAGGCCCCGAGCAAATGGAGTACGCGGCCGTCACCCCGGAACGCTCCAGTTCCTCGGGCGTGAGTTCCACTCCCCCGGCAATCACCACGAGCGGGGCATCTTCGGGGGTCAGTTGCCGCACACCGTGAATGACCTTCCCGTCAAGCGACTGTGCATCGAAACGCCCCTCACCCGTCACGACAAGATCAGCCTCGGCCAGATACCTAGAAGCCTCAACCGCCTCGCTCACCATCTGCCACCCGGGTTCCAGCTCCACGTCGAAGAACGCATGGAGGAGCGTCGCCATCCCACCGGCCGCACCGAGCCCGGGAACATCGAGAACATCCCCGCCGCCAGCATCACGCAGCACCCGCGCAAGATTCACCAAACCCGCATCAAGGACGACGACGTCCTGCGCACCCGCTCCCTTCTGCGGCCCAAAGACTGCCGCGGCACCGGCGGATCCGGTCAGGGGATTTGTGACGTCGACGGCGACCTTCCACTTCACCTCGCCCACCCTCGGGTCGAGGTGCGAAAAATCAATGGCTGCCAAGTCGCGGAGCGCGCCACCACCGTCCGGGAGATCACGGCCCGCGGCGTCGAGGAAGCGGGCACCCAGCTCCCGGAACATGCCGGTGCCGCCGTCGGTGGTGGCAGAACCGCCGACGGTGAGAAGTATTTCGGAGATGCCACGGCTCAACGCGTCGCGGACGATCCGCCCAACTCCGCGGGTGCTGGCATCACGGGGACGCAATGAAACGTCACTCACGGCCGCGAGACCGTTGGCCTGAGCGGCCTCGATAAGCGCGAGCCTCCCATCGGCTGAAATGCAGTAGCCCGAGCGCACAGGCCGTCCGAGGGCGTCGGTTGCCTCGCAGGTGATCAGCTCCGATCCCCAGGCTTCGCGGACGGCGTCGAGGGTCCCCTCGCCCCCGTCCGCGAACGGAATCTCCGTGACCCGGATATCGATCCCATAGCTCTGAGCGGCCCGCGACACTCCGGCATTCATGGCGCGTGCGACTCGATCGGCCGCGAGAGTCCCTTTGAAAGAGTCGGGGATAACAACAACATGAACGGGATCTGCGCCCTGGTATCGAGCGCGCGCTCCGATGGCTCCGGTGTGCACGTGATCAGTGTGCTCGCGACCTATAGCTGCTCCATTGCTCATACATCGACGGTACTAGAGAGTTCCCCAATCCGGGCCATCATTCGCCAGGTCATCAGCGCGCTGATGACGCTCGTCAGTTCGATGGTTGGGCGCATTGATGGCCGATCTGTCGCATACCGTTCGCGGAAGTGGAGCCGCGTTGCGTGTTCTCCAGACTCACTGATCATCGGAACCAGAGTCATAGCCCAGGTGATGTCGAACCCCGTTTTGCCGGGAGCCTCGCCGCCCTTGGAGGTGAGGACCAGGGCTCGTCCCGGGTCAACCTGGGCCACTCGCACGGCAACCTCGGGATGCAGGCGAAAGACGTCTCCCGGCTTCACATCCTGCCATTCTGGGTGAAGAGTGGAGGCACCGTTGATCTGGCATCCGGCCAGGTTCTCCAAGAATTCGAACGAATAGAACCCAGCTTTATCCTGCCCCAACTGGGCAATCCACGGCCAGACCGCCTCTGTTGATGCGGGAACCGTCCTTGCGCGGTCATTCTGTATCTCGGCATCCGGCAGTAGATCATCACCGGGTAGCGTCGCGAACGCCTCCGCCTTCGTGGCCCCGAGGCGGCGATGCACACCGGTTGCCAGCACCACTCCCAAAGTGGCGGCAGCGGCAGCGATCGGAGCACTCATTACTGTGACGCCAGCGCGCCATCTAGACATCGAATCACCTCGTTGGATCGATAGGCCTCAATCGTCCCAGGTAGCGCGAGTGATTATGGTGGGCACAAGGTCCCGAGGATGAGTCCCCGGCGTGAAGTTCGATGAACAAGAAGCCGCCGGTACGCTAGACGCATGCAATGCGACTATTTTGACGCGGATGTGTGCCGTTCCTGCACGCTCATGGGCACCCCCTATACCGAGCAGGTGGCGGCAAAGGAGGCACGCGTCCGGGAGTTGCTCAGCCCCTGGCCCGAGCTGCGCTGGCTCGCGCCCTTCACCTCCGCGGAGTCCGGATTCCGTAACAAGGCGAAGCTGGTGGTGGGTGGGAGCATCACCGACCCCACCCTGGGAATCCTCGGCTCTAACGGCCAGGGTATTGACCTGCGTGAATGCGGCCTTTATGAAGCAGAACTCGCGGCCACTTTCCCCGTCCTTGCGGACTTCATCGCTCGCGCCCAGCTCACCCCGTTCGACGTCCCGACCGGCCGCGGCGAACTCAAGAACATCATCATCTCAATTTCTCCCAGCCGCGAACTCATGATTCGTTTCGTCCTGCGCTCCACCGAGGCGGTAGTACGTATCCGTAAGCACCTCGGATGGCTGCGGGACCAGCTGCCCCACGTCGCCGTCGCCACGGTTAATCTGCTTCCGGAACGCAAGGCTGTACCCGAGGGCCGCGAAGAAATCATCCTGACCGAGCAGGAAGTCCTGCCGATGCGTCTCGGCAGCGTCACCCTTTATCTTCGCCCGCAGTCGTTCTTCCAGACGAATACTCCCGTGGCTCGCGGCCTGTACCAGCAGGCCCGCACCTGGGTGGATAGTTTGATCGACGACGACGTCCAGGGCTACGAGCACCCGCGCTCGATATCGGGGACGGAGAGGCCTGCTGCGGGTTCATCCCACGACGTCCGCGGTGCGGGGAGTCAGTCACACCAAATCATCCCCCTTTCATCCAGAACTTCGGCGACCGACGAACTCGGAGCACCACTACGTCTCTGGGATCTCTACTGCGGTGTGGGCGGTTTCGCTTTGCACTGCGCAGGCCCACATCGGGAAGTATTTGGCGTGGAGATATCGGAGCAGGCGATCGAAAGTGCACGGTTGGCAGCGCACGAGCTTCATAGCGCCACCCCCGAAACCGGTCCGATTCATTTTCTCGCGGGTGACGCTCACGCAGCCGCTCGTCAAACGCAGGGTTCGCCGGACGTCGTCGTCGTTAATCCGCCGCGGCGCGGTATCGGTAAGCTCGCCGAATGGATCAACAATTCGCCGGCGCGCCACCTCATCTACTCAAGCTGCAATCCGGTGACGCTGGCAAAAGACCTCGCGAACATGCCTAGATTTGCGCCGCGAGAGGTACGAGTATTTGATATGTTCCCACAAACTACCCATACCGAGACGATGGTACTGGCATCTCGACGCAACTAAGCCACCCCTTACGTGACACGCAAGACTGCACTTCGGCGGGCCGACCTACATTCTTTGGTAACGTAGCGTCTAATCGTAGTGACGTTTACCACCCGGGCACATATTAAACGACACACCGCACTTATACCAATTGTTTCATCAAAATGAACATAAAGTCAGAACAAAGAAAAACTGAGTAGAGTTCAACTATTCCCATCGATGAATCAAGAAGGTGGTAGACCGGCCGATGTCCACGAGCACCCTAACCTACAATTCGCGTCGCAATCCTGAGCTAACGCGACGCGAGATCCTTAACGCGGCTCTCGAAGAGTTCGCCCACAAGGGTCTTTTGGGCAGCCGAATTGACGTCATTGTATCTAAAACAAATACGTCAAAAAGGATGATCTATTACTACTTCGGATCCAAGGCCAGCTTGTACGCCGAAGTTCTCAAAGAATCCTATGCCCGCATTCGTCACCTTGAAATCGATCTCCAGACCGACGATCTCGAACCCGAAACTGCCCTGCGCATTTTCATTCGTCAGACTCTCGGACACTTCGAACACAACATTGAGGCCGCACGCATCATAGCGTACGAAAATCTCCAATGTGAAGGCACGACGATCGCGGCAACACCCGAGATCCTCACCCTCGACGAACGCACCTTGGAAATTCTCGAAGGCATCCTCTCACGTGGCCGCGCATCCGGCGTCTTCCGTAATGACGACGACGCACCCACCGCAGTTGACGTGCACCAAATGCTTTCTGCCCTCGCCCTCAACCGTATCGAGCATCGTGGCAGCTTCAACGCACTCTTTGGGCGGGATATGCTCGGGGCCGAGGAGTCGCCACGCATCCGAGCCATGATCGAGGAGGCCGTGCTTCGACTCGTCCTCAAGAAACCGAGGACCTGGGCGTAGGCAAAGTTCAAGCGTTGCGTCAGAATCTGCATTAGGGGCAGCCGCAAACGCAGTTCCCACCCCATAATCGGCACGGTCAGGGGTTTGTACACAACGCCCCGGCGAAAAACCGCGATTTTATGTACAAACCCCTCGCCTGGCGGGATGAGCTGCTATGCCTCGTCCACTAGATTGCTATGCCTCGTCCACCGGACGCAATGGCAGTGGCCGCCACACGACGAGCTCCGCATTCACGGCCGGGTATTGCGCATGTGGCGTATAACGATTGCGCTCGGTTGCCTGCTGAGCCGCAACAGCCGCCTGCTGGGCCGCCACGGCGGCAGCGCGCATCCGTTCACGGTATTCTCGCAGTTCCTGCGCCCGCTTAAACACAACAACGTCGCCATCCGCACCAGCCGCAAACACGCGCTGGTCAAGTAGCTGACGCTGCTCTAGGTGATCCTGCAGTTCCGTGGTGCGCTTGCGTAGCCGAGCATTCTGCTTGCGCAGTTGCTCATTCTCCTGTTGCAGCGCAAAGATTCGTGAGATCCCAGCGAGGTTGATGCCCTCCTTCTGAGAAAGTTCCTGGATCTCCAGCAGCTTGTCCACATCGGATAGTGAATAGCGTCTCCCGCCACCGCGCGTGCGCTTAGCTGGAACAAGACCCAGACGGTCATATTGTCTAACAGTCTGGGGGTGCATTCCCGCCAACTCGGCGGCAACGGAGACGGTCAGAATGGGGGCGTCTCGCCCAGCAGCGTGTGCCATCTCCGATCCTCCTCGTACTCCGTTTCAATAATTTTGTATGTGAGAGTGCTTCAAGGTTTCAGGGCATACCGAGATTCAGACCGTGCCACAATGTATCTCTGAAATCCCGCACTTGCTGTACCCATGGCACGTGCATGGCCGGATTTCGGAGATAGATTTCGGGGCATCATCACGGAAGCCATGGAACCATCCACCTAGACGTTCAGCCGTTCGGCACGCAGGCGCTCCACCCCGGGAACCTGAAGCGGTTCGAGATCTCCGAGAACCTTGCGGAGAATGTAGTCGGCAAGTTCGGGATTTCGCGCCAGAGCTGGCCCGTGCATGTAGGTACCGATGACACTGCCCTGAACAGCGCCCTCGTAGCGTTCCTCGGGTAGGGGGCCATTCGGTGAGAAGGCACCGTTTCCTACTCCGTGCGTCACGCGCCCTAGCGGTGTCGCGTCGGAGCCTACCACCGTGCCACCGCCGTGGTTTTCAAAACCGGTGAGCGGCTGGGTTAGCCCCTCCACCAACGGAGACGTGATGAGCTCGCCAATGGCGCGCTTGCCACGCGGGGTGGTGACTACATCGAGCAACCCCAAGCCCGGAACCAACCGATCCTGGGCATCCGTGTATTCCGTCCCCAAGACCTGCAGCGACGCACAAATCGCCAGTACCGGAGCCCCACGGCGCGCGGCCTCAGTCAGCCCATTCGATGTGCGTAGATGGTCTGCCGCAATCGCCTGAGCGGAATCTTCGCCTCCACCGAGCGTGTAAATGTCGAGTTCCGTGGGAACCGGATGTCCTAATCCGATCTCTACGATCTCCGTAGCAAATCCACGCCGACGCGCGCGTTCCGCGAGCACAACAGCGTTGCCGCCGTCGCCATACGTGCCGAGCACGGCGGGGTAAATGACTCCAATGCGGAGGGTCGAATCGCCCTTTGATTTACCCGACGGGCCGCCTTTCGGCCTGCTTATCGAATCGCTCATCGGTCCAGCTCCTTCTTCAGGTCACGGAATGCCGAATAGTTCGCCAGCACCTCGACCTTGCCGGGCTGGAACGTCTTGACTGCCTCCAACGGAGAATCGACCACCGTACAGCGGAATCCTGCATACTCAAGGCGAACAGCGAGGTCAGCGGCCCGCTCGCCCGAGGCAATAATGGTGCCGACGTCCTGCTTACGCAGCGCCGCGAAGTCCACATCCCACAGCCACGAGAGATCCTCGCCGTCCGGGATCTGTCCGTTCACTGCGATAACCAGCTGCGAGGCGCCGTGCGAGACCATCGTCATCGCTTCCTGCCAGCCCGCCGGATTCTTCGCCATAAGCATGCGCACTGACCGACCATCGATCTCGTAGGTCTGGTAGCGGCCCGCCACGCCGGTGACACTACGCAGCGCACGCGCGAGAGCATCGGGCTTCACACCACTCGCGAGCGCAGCCACGGCCGCCTGACCAGCGTTTCCGCGGTTGGCACGGCCGGGCAACTCGGAATACAGCGAAATCTGGGTGCCATCTGCTCCCTGCAAGACGAAGGAATCGTCGGTCAGCGCGTCGCCCACGGTCCAGTCAGGCTTGGGACGGGAGTATTCGGGTGCACCATCCACATGCCATTCGTCGCCCTCACGGATGACGATGGTGCCGGTGCGCGGGAAAGATGCCGAATCGGCGAGCCACGGCGCACCCACAGACACCCACTGCACGTTTGCCGCGTCCCAGGCCGCGGAGGAGATCAGCGGATCGTCACAATTAGCGACGACGACGGCGCGGGGCGCGTTATTCACCGCCTTGCGGATTGTGCCTTCCACGGCGCCGATCTCGCCAACGCGGTCCAACTGGTCGCGGGAGAGGTTGAGAAGGATAAGCACCTGAGGATCGGTGCTATCAACGATCTGCGCAAGGTGCATTTCGTCGACTTCCAGCACGCAATACGGTGCCTTCGGATTCTCCATGAGTGCAGTGAGGATGCCCGTTGTCATGTTGTCACCATTTTGATTGGTGGCAACATCACCAAGGGTGCGCATGGCCTCCACGGTGAACTTCGTCGTGGAGGTCTTGCCGTTAGTTCCGGTCACCAGAGTGACGTGCTTGCCCGCAGAAAGCTGGCGTAGCAGATCGGGAGCGATCCGCAACGCAACCATTCCGCCAACCATGCCACCGGCTCCCCGCCCGAGCAGTCGCGAAAGCCTCGCTGTGGCGCGCCCCGCACGACATGCGACGCGCGCCCTTACCGGGAGCCTGTTCTCCGTATTCATAGCGCCTCTCTTCCCTAGGAGATTCCGTCAGTGGCCGCAGCCTACTGGCGCAATCTCTTCCGCACGCCATTCTACGGCGCAGACCGTTCCGTCAGATTGCCGTCTCTTCTGATTTCCGGGATAGCTCCACTTTTTACGAGGCTCGCCCCGCTTTTTATGAGTTTGCCATGTCCCGGAACTCAGCCCGTGGGTCCGCCTCGCGCGTTGCCGCAGCGAAGAGCTGAGCAGCACGGCGTGCTTCATCGGACATCTTCTTCGGAACAGCAACCTTGAGCCGCACGTAGAGATCGCCGTGGCTAAAGGTTCCGTTCGGCAATCCCTTGCCCTTAACGCGCAGCAGCTTGTCCGTGGATGATCCTTCCGGGATCTTCACCTGGACATTCTTGCCATCGAGAGTGGGGACTTCTACGGTGCCACCAAGCGCGGCCTCCCCGAAGGAGATCGGCAAGTTGACGTAGACATCCTTGCCGCGCACCTCATACACGGGGTGCTTCTCCACGTGAACGGTCACGATGATGTCGCCGGGAGCGCCGCCGTTTGCACCGGCACCGCCCTTACCGCTGATCCTGATCTTCTGGCCGTCGGTAACACCCGCGGGAATACGAGCAGTCACCGAGTTGCCACGCGCCGTGGTCAGTTTAACCGTGGTGCCCGAAACGGCTTGTCGAAGCGGAATCGAGACCTCGGTTATCAGGTCCTGACCGCGTTCAGGCCTACGATTGGACCCAAATCCGCCAAAACGTCCGCCACCGCCTGCCGCCTGCCCGCCGAACATCGAGAGGATGTCCTCGAAACCTGCGCCACCGCCGCCCCCAGATGTCTGGAAACGCACGTTACTATTGCCTGCGCCACCGAACCCGGCACCGCCGCCAAACATCTGCGAAAAGACGTCTTCAAAACCTGCGCCTCCACCGCCACCACCGGCAGCAAAGCGTGGCCCACCGCCCGCGAGCGAACGAATGGCATCGTACTGCTTGCGGTCAGACTCATTCGAGAGAACCTGATAGGCCTCTCCCACTTCCTTGAAGCGGTCCTCGGCAGACTTATCCCCGGGATTACGGTCCGGGTGGTACTGCTTGGCCAGCTTGCGGTAGGCCTTCTTAATCTCATCCGCGGAGGCGTCCTTGGACACTCCGAGAGCCTTATAGAAGTCCTTTTCCATCCAGTCCTGGCTTGCACCTGCCATTACGCCTCACCTCCTTTCGAAAGGGGCTGCATTGGAAGAACGACGACGTCCGCCACCGCCCTTCCAATACAGCCCTCTTCACGATTACTCAGGGGAGACCACGCCCACGCGCGCGGCGCGCAGGAGCTTGTCTCCCTGACGATATCCGGGTTGGATGAGAGCACTCACGGACTCCGCGGTAGCGTCCGGGGAGGTTTGATGCATGAGCGCTTCGTGAATCATGGGATCGAACTCGTCGCCTTCGGCGCCGAATCGCTCCACCTTGTAGTTGGTCCTGAGGATCTGCTCGATCTTCTCGGCGATCTGACCCGTCGGTCCCTGGAGGTCGCCGTGCTGGCGAGCCAATTCGACGTCGTCCAAAACCGGAAGAAGGTTCTCGATCACCGAAGCGATCCCTTCCTCACGGCGGGACTGGCCCTCCTGCTTGGAGCGACGGACATACCCGTTGTACTCCTGCTGCAGGTTGTAGAGCTCAGCCCTGGCGCGAGCAAGCTGATCCTCGAGCGAGGTGATGGTATTCATTGCCTCGCTCAGCGGATCGACGAGCTCGTCGGCAGACGATGCGGACTGGGCGGAATCGCTAGACTCGGGCGAATCACCGGAGCCAGCCGAATCGCTAGACGCCGCAGCGGCGCGAGCAGCCTCAGCAACCTCGTCCTGAGCCGCCGCGGATTCGGAGGTGGCGCCTCCCTGACCATTCTGGTCAGGAGTTACGCCCTCATCCGCGGCCTTGCCCAGTTCCTCGTTGAGGTTCTCTTCACTCACTTGTTCTCATCCTCGTCCACGATCTCGGCGTCGACGACGTCGTCGTCAGCGGAACCCGCCTGGCCCGACTGTCCAGCCTGGCCGGCCTCGGTGAAGCCGTCAGTCGGCGCCTCGGCCTGCTGGGCGTAGAGCGCCTGGCCAATGGCCTGCGACTTCTCGTTCAGCTCGGCGAGGGCAGCCTTAACTGCCTCGGTGTCCTCACCCTTCAGGGCTTCCTTCACCTTCTCAACGGCGTCCTTCACATCGGAAGCAACGTTGTCCGGGATCTTCTCCGCGTTGTCCTTGAGTAGCTGCTCAATAGAGTAGACGGTCTGCTCTGCCTGGTTGCGGGCCTCGGCCTCCTCCTTGCGGGCGGCGTCCTCGGCGGCGTGGGCCTCGGCTTCCTTCACCATGCGGTCGATCTCATCCTTAGGGAGGGCCGAGCCACCGGTGATGGTCATCGACTGCTCCTTGCCGGTGGCCTTGTCCTTGGCGGACACGTGCACGATGCCGTTGGCGTCGATGTCGAAGGTGACCTCAATCTGCGGGATACCGCGAGGAGCCGGGGCGATGCCCGTCAACTCGAAGGTGCCGAGCGGCTTGTTGTCACGGGTGAACTCGCGCTCGCCCTGGAACACCTGGATAGCCACGCCGGGCTGGTTGTCCTCGGCGGTGGAGAAGGTCTCGGAACGCTTGGTCGGGATAGCGGTGTTGCGCTCAATGAGCTTGGTCATGATGCCGCCCTTGGTCTCGATACCGAGGGAGAGCGGGGTGACGTCAATGAGCAGCACGTCCTTGCGGTCACCGGTAATAACGCCGGCCTGCAGGGCAGCACCCACGGCCACGACCTCATCCGGGTTGACACCCTTGTTAGGCTCACGGCCACCGGTGAGGGTCTTGACGAGCTCGGTCACGGCGGGCATACGGGTGGAGCCACCCACGAGCACGACGTGGTCGATCTCGGAGATCTTGATACCGGCATCGCGGATCACGTTATTGAACGGAGCCTTGGTGCGCTCGAGCAGGTCCTTCGTCATTTCCTCGAACTTGGCGCGGGTGAGGGACTCATCCACGTGCAGCGGGCCGTTGTCCGACATCGAGATGTAGGGCAGCGAAATGTTCGTGGTGGTTGCCGAAGAGAGTTCCTTCTTGGCCTTCTCGGCAGCCTCGCGCAGACGCTGCAGAGCGATCTTGTCCTTGGAGAGGTCAACACCGGAGCCAGACTTCACCTGAGCCACGAGCCAATCGACGATGCGCTGATCCCAGTCATCGCCGCCGAGGCGGTTGTCACCGGAGGTGGCGCGCACCTGAATGGTGGAGAAGCCGTCGTCGTCCTTGCCAACTTCCAGCAGCGAGACGTCGAAGGTACCGCCGCCAAGGTCGAAGACGAGGATGTCCTCATCTTCCTTGCCCTTCTCCAGGCCGTAGGCGAGGGCGGCCGCGGTGGGCTCGTTGACGATGCGCTGGACGTTGAGGCCCGCGATGGCGCCGGCGTCCTTGGTGGCCTGACGCTGGGCGTCATTGTAGTAGGCCGGGACGGTGATGACAGCGTCGGTGACGGGCTCACCGAGGTAGGACTCGGCATCCTTCTTCAGCTTCTGCAGAATGAAGGCCGAGATCTGCTGCGGGGTGTAGGTGGTGCCGTCGATGGTGACGGTCCAGTCCGTGCCCATGTGGCGCTTGACGGACGAGATGGTGCGGTCAACGTTCGTGACTGCCTGACGCTTAGCAACTTCGCCCACGACGATCTCGCCGGTCTTCAGGAAGCCGACGACCGACGGCGTGGTGCGCGCGCCTTCAGCGTTCGCGATGACGGTGGGCTCGCCACCCTCAAGAACTGCAACGCAGGAATTGGTGGTTCCAAGATCGATACCAACTGCACGTGCCATAAGTTTTCTCCTTTTCATCGGGCCCGAAACTCGAACCCAACCTATCTATGCCGGTGGGAGTCAGAAACGCCCGAACCGACGTATTCACTTCTGTGTCGGTTGGAGTTCGGCGAACCCCGCCCGAATATCAACTGGGCTGGCCGCGTGGTTTCCACGATGACCAGGGGGGCTTGGTGTGCCCACCCGGTTATCACGGCGCCTGCGCGGCGTTACCCCTCAAGTGTGACTGCTTTCAGAACCTATGTCCACTATGCTCCGTCATTCTTGAGTCTACTTCACTCAACTTTGACGCGAAGAATGTTATTCCCAGATTCTTTAATGAGATTTTCTTTCGTTGAAATTCTGCGGGAAAGTCACAGATTGACGACGGCAGTGGCGCGCAGCCCAGAGCATAACTGTCACCTTGGGAACACCTGCCCAGCATTGCTGAAACAGGCAGCAATGACCCTCTAGATGCGGGCAAAACGGGTGGGTGGGGCGTCGTCGTCGACCCGCAACCAAACTCGTGACCCAGCTCACGAAAGATGTGATTCAAAACTCACCGTGGACAGACTTTCATTTACGCAACATTTGCGGCACGATATTCCATAGAGGTTAGGGAGACCTAACTAGAAAGATTCAACTAATGCCGTCAGGTAGGAGTACACATGAGGTCAATCGCCAGCGTTCCTACGCAGCGCCCCGCCCGTTACGGGAAGCAGCTTGTGTCCCATATGGGCCGCAAGATCAAGGGGTCGTGGGACGGCGAAAGTGGCCAACTAGATTTCAATGGTGGAGGAGACGTCCGCCTGTCCTCTCAGGACGACTCCCTCACCCTTGAACTTTCCTGCGAAGAGAGCGAGGTGGATCGTCTCGAACATGTCGTGGGCGTTCATCTAGCTCGCTTTGGTTCCAAAGATAGCCTCACCGTCGCGTGGAAGCGCGAGGATGGCACCGAAGGAACCGTGCAGGGGCCTTTCAGCGAAGCCGATATGCAGGCATACGCCGAGGCCAAGAAGGCTCGTTTGGCTGCTCAGGCAGCCGAAAAAGCGGAGGAAGCTGCGGCTGCCGAGGGGGCACCTACGGCAGCTGGCTGAGGAGGTTACGCCGATAGGCGTAGCGTCTGAACCGCTGGAGTCTCAGAATTCTCGGTAACGAGAATCGGCGCTCTGTGAGGAGCGTCGGAGCGGCCCTTTCACGAGGTGCCGATACAAGTGAATATCCACAACTGAATATCACTGCTCTAAGTTTTCCGGGCACACCTTCTCTCACGTGCCCGGATCTAAGCTAGAAGCGCCGCTCGGATCCTTGCTGACACACCCCCGAGCGGCGCTTCTTACTTTCTAATGAATCTGGATAGCGGGCGCAAGCGTTGCAGATTAAGGCAAGGAAAGACGCGCGAATATCGGGGGGCGACGCGTGGGTGGAGGTGTGGCGTAGGCAGGTGGCGAATATCGGGCAGCAGGTCACCAACGCCAAGGAACTTGGTGGTGGGTGGCGTGGGCGGGTGGCCGAGTATGGACTGATGCGGGGCTGTTGCCTTATCCGCCCCGACACCACCACGGCTGCCGGCCGCGTTCGTAGGTTAGTCCGCTGGGTTCTTGGATTAGTCGGCCGCGTTTTGGGCCAGTATGACTTTTGGCCTTCAGTGAAGCATTTTCCCTGGCCAAAACCCTCGCTGGTTCCCGGCACCCGCACTGGTTCCCGGGCCGGTTATAGGCCTCTCGAAATTTTGTGGCGGTGAGAGCGGGCGGTGTGCCACTATTGGCACACCGCCCGCTCTCACCGCCATCCAGTTACATGTGTCGTTTTATTCGTCTTCACGTGCTTCCGGAACCGTGTCCTACGATGGAGGCATGACACTCACGCCTCTTGCTGGTCTTGGCCCTGAACTAACCTCGGACCAGCGTGAACGATACGCCCGCCAAATCCGCCTGCCTGGATTCGGCGAGGAGGGCCAGCGCAGATTGCTCTGCGGCAAGGTGCTGGTAGTGGGGGCCGGCGGCCTGGGTTCACCCGCGCTGCTGTATCTTGCGGCAGCCGGAGTTGGGACGATCGGGATTATCGACGACGACGTCGTGGACCTCACCAACCTTCAACGCCAGGTGATTCACTCGACAGCGAATGTTGGCATTCCGAAGACGGTGAGCGCCGCGCGTGCAGTGCGGGCGTTGAACCCAGACGTGCAGGTGATTGAACATGCATGCCGAATTACCGAGAACAACGCAGAGGAGATCATTTCCGGCTACGACGTGGTGCTCGACGGCACGGACAATTTCCTCACCCGCTATACGGTGGATGCCGCATGCTCGCGACTCTCGGTGCCTGAGATCTGGGGGTCGATTCTCCGCCACGCCGCGCAGGTTTCGGTGTTCTGGACCGGGGCGAATGCAGTGGCACACGGGGTCCCCGAGCCGGGAGTGTGCCTACGCGATCTCTTTCCCTCGCCTCCCCCACCAGGAAGCACTCCGAGCTGTGGTGAAGCCGGGGTGTTTGGGCTGCTGTGCGGGCAGGTGGGATCCATGATGGCCGGTGAGGCCGTCAAACTTCTCACCGGAATCGGTGAGCCACTGCTGGGGCGAGTGCTGGTGGTGGATACCGCGAGCAGTTCGTACATGACCATTCCGCTAGCTGGATCTACGGATCGGCCGGAGCCCTTGGGCGGTGAGGAACTGGCCGATGCCTGTACGTTGACGCCGCGTGTGGCCACGATCGACGTGGCCACACTGCGGGATTTACTGGAAGCTCGTGCCGCGGGCCGGGCCGCGTTTAACCTTCTCGATGTACGCGAGGAAAATGAGTGGGCTATTAACCGCCTCGACGGCGCCGTGCATGTTCCTCTCGGTCGGGTGTTGGACGATCCTGCTGCTGTTTTGGCTGGGCTGGAACCCGGACCGGTCTATGTATACTGCCTGGCCGGGGTGCGATCGCTGCGCGCGGCCGAGGCAATCGCCGATACCGGAGTCACAGCAGTAAGCGTAGACGGCGGAATCAAGGCGTGGTGGACGGATATCGACCCCGCTATGCCACGATACTGACAGATAGCGTAGAGTGCACCCCGTCTGCCGGTACGCCGGTCGAGCTGGTACTGGCTTGATTCCGGCGTAAGAGAATGCTCAGCTTCTGTTCCGGTATTCTCAACGGAGTACCTACTTCAGTATTCGTAGGAGGCGTCACTCGTGGATCCGCTCAACATATTAACTGTCTGTACTGGCAACATCTGCAGATCACCCCTTGCTGAGTACCATCTAAAAGACACGCTCGATCCCCATAACTTCACCATCTCCAGCGCAGGCACTCACGCTGTTCAAAATGGCCGTGTATCAGATCCTCAGATCGCGATCGCTCGTCGCCTTGGGCTCACCAACATCGTCCACCACAAGGCCACACAACTAACCCGCAGGCACATCGCTCAAGCCGATCTCATTCTTACCGCAACACTTGGGCATCGGCGCAGTACCGTACAAATATTGCCCTCGGCCTCCGTAAAAACGTTCACTATTCGCGAGTTTGCCCACCTCTGTTCTCACGTTCGTGAGCAAGACATCACCGAACTCATCACCAATAGATTGCCTCTGGCAAAGGTGGCCGCAACTGCAGTGCATCAGTTGCGCGGCCATGTGGATCCTCCAGATTCCTCCAATGATTACAACATCTCCGACCCTTTTGGGGCAGATGAAGAAGCCTATGAAAGATCCGCGGACCAACTTCTCAACGCTTTGTACATTGTGGAGTCTTATTTGACCAAAGTTGCCTCGGTTGTCCAGCAATCCACGGTCCAGCAATCCACACCTCTCAACACCGCGTTTCCCACAGAAGGAAATCCTCACCCTTCCGGCAAGCATTCGTATGACCCACTCAATCCAGAGCAGTTGAGGATGAGAGAGCAGGTATCAAGAAGGATGCGCGAGCAACTCTCCCAGGGAAAGCTACCCATGCGGCGGCGCCATGCGAAGTAGTGAGGCAACGGAGCTCTGAGTAGTGAAGTAGAGAAGTGGGGAGACTGAATGAAGGCAGCACGACCTAAGCATTCACCGGACTAGAAAGCAATGTTTTCCCCGTTGACAAGAACTCACCACATCTTCACTACCCTACCGCCGAGGTATTCTTCACCATACCGCTAAATCATTCTGTCTGAGGGTACGATGAGTTGGTTGAGTAATACGCTCACTACTATGGACACCATTCAAAGGCGGATCTTGTGAAGGTCTTGGTCACCGGCGGCGCCGGCTACATAGGTACGCATACGGTCATTGAACTGCTAGCAGCAGGCTACGAACCAGTGATCGTTGATGACTTCTCAAACAGCTCGCCTGAGGCTTTGCGCAGGGTTGCCCACCTCACGGGTGTCGAGTCTCCTTTCTATGAAGCAGATGTACGCAACCGGGATGTTCTCGAGCGGATCTTTATCGAACACAACATTCACGCGGTCATTCACTTTGCTGGCCTTAAATCCGTCGGTGAGAGTGTAGCCGAACCGTTGCGTTACTACTCCACGAACATTGATTCCACGCTGGTTCTCTTAGAGACGATGCAGAAATTCGGACGGTCGAACCTCGTCTTCAGTTCGTCCGCCACCGTTTACGGCAATGCTGGCACTCCACCCTTCACCGAGGATCTACCACGGCAATCCACAAACCCCTATGGGTGGACGAAAGCCATGATTGAACAAATCCTTGAAGACGTCGTCGCCACTGGCCACGGATGGTCCATTACGGCGCTTCGGTACTTCAATCCCGTGGGGGCACACCCCTCGGGCCTCATCGGCGAGGATCCCAACAACATTCCTAACAATCTCATGCCCTACATCTCGCAGGTAGCAGTCGGACGCCGCAAACAACTCGCCATCTTTGGCGGTGACTATGACACTCCTGACGGCACCGGTGTTCGGGATTATATTCACGTGGTTGATCTCGCGAAAGCTCACGTTGCAGCCCTCAATCACATCAAACATCCCGACGTATATAAGGTCTACAACATCGGTACAGGCATCGGAGTCTCTGTCCTCGAGGTGGTGGCAGCCTTCGAGAAGGCCTCCGGGCAGCCAGTTCCGTACGCCATCGTAGATCGCCGCCCTGGCGACATCGCCTCCTGTTACGCCTCTCCCGATCTCGCCCGCGACGAACTTGGCTGGGAGGCTGAGCGTTCTATCGACGAAGCCTGCCAGGACAGCTGGAACTGGCAATCAAAGAACCCAAATGGTTTCCAGGATTAATGATCACCGGGCACTGCAAGATTCTTTAACGACGTGTGGGTGGATAAAAATATCCACCCACACGTCGGCATGTGTCTTCTAACTCTTTATGGATCCCAGATCCACATTAAGTGCGCGCTCTTCCTGAATACTCACAATTGGCGTAGGTGAGCCGTAATACTGGTATGAGTACGAGCTATAGCTGTACGCATCTGGCCCCTTTGTCGGAACCATCGTCACAACAACGCCCAAAAGGTTCCCGCCGACCGTTTCCAAAGCTTCGAGAGCATTGGAAAGCTCCTGCTTCCGCACCCTTCCCGCAGCGGCAATCATGAGGGTACCACCAGCTCTCTTCGAGAGAATGGCCGCGTCGGTCACTGCAAGTACTGGCGGAGTATCAATGATGACGTAATCAAAATGCTCGCTCAACATGTCGAGCACCTTTCCCATCGTCTTCGATCCCAATAGCTCAGAAGGATTCGGAGGAATCCGCCCTGCAGGCAACACAAAGAGATGTTGGCGGCCAAACTGTTGCAGTACGTCCTCGAAACTAGCCTTACCTGCAAGCAAGTCGCTCAGGCCAACTCCGCCTTCAATACCTAGGGTCTTAGCAATTGAAGGCTTTCGGAGATCCGCATCTACCAACACCACTCGTGCACCAGAATCAGCCATGACCACAGCCAAATTCATGGCGGTGGTCGTTTTACCCTCATTAGGACCGGCCGAGGTGATGATAACGCTGTTCGAATCATCTTCAACGTTGAGATAGCTCAAGTTGGTTCGAAGAGTTCGGAAGGACTCAACTAGCGGATTTCGGGGATCCTTCAACGCGACAAGTGGACGTTTCTCGGACTCGGGGTCTCGACCGATCATTCCGACAATTGGCAGTTCTGATATTGCTTCAATATCCGCTTTTGAGCGGACACGAGTATCCAGAACTGATCGCACCAGGACAAGCGCAACGCCTAGAGTAATCCCTGCCAAGAAACCCAGGGCCAAGTTCATCCCAGTTCTCGGACTCACCGCGGAAACTGGAATTTGCGCGGGTTCAATGACATCCACCTGAACACGTACTGGTTCGTTTTCAGCCGTCTTTTCAAGTTGATTCGAAATGACATCCGTAAAGACCGTTGCTGTGGTGTTCGCAATTGCAGCTGCGCGCTCCGGATCCGAATCAGTCACCGAAATATTGATTAAGACTGTGTTCTCTGGCGAGTTTGCCTTGACCTTTTTCTTCACATCCGACGTCGAGATGTTGAGATCCAGGTCAGAAATGACCTGATCCATAACCATAGAACTCGTTACTACCGAAACGTATGAGCTCACAGCTTGCCGCACATAACTCGACCCTTGTGAAAGATCACCAACTGAACCTTCTCCAACCCGCATTGACACAAATAGTTGTGTTGAGGTCCGGTACTGAGGCGTTCGGGTCAAAGTCCACGCCGCCGTACTTCCAACGACAATCAAGACGACGCTTAATAGTAAAACCCAACTCTTTCGGAGAGTTAGAAGAATATCTCGCAGTTCCAAAAGGATAGCCCTTCATTTTAAGATTGAACATCATGACATTAAGGCGAGGAGGCCTTCGATAATTACCTCCGTGGAATCCAGGGCGTACTTGCGTCAATTTAACGAGACCGACCGCCGCCTCAATGGCGGGGTCTTGACTCATATTTCAGCCCCATAGAAACTTGGTTAATCAATGGATGACTCTGCATTCACCACCCACACCCAATAGAACGCTGAGACCAGATTCATTGTGGCGAATCCCCAGATAGCACCATTAATGCCAAAGGAGAACACTCCAGCGAGAGGGCCAACTGTGGTCAATACGGTCTGAACTATTCGAGCATTGAGCATGGCTCTCGAAGATGAAACCTGACGAGCAAAGAGGTAGTAGGTATGCCCAAGGAAATTTGCCATAACAAATAATGCCGTTGGAACCGCGTATTCCGACACAGCACCCAAAGTTCCCAAAGATAACGACGACCTTCTTATTACCAGGAGACCCATCCAGCTAGCGGCTCCGAATAGTAGTGCCAGAGCGCCCATACCTAAGAGCATTCCGCGCGAACTCATGTATTTTCGTGACATGTTGGCTATTTGCGGGCGAAGAGGATTGATAATCAGTCGGACAGGCGCCGCCACACTCGAAACAGCTCGATAAATTCCAAAGTTTACAAGTCCTAAGAACGGCATAAGCGCGTATGGAGTTCCGATTGCCGACACATCCATCACAACAGAGTCTCTTAACAATGGACGAATCGCCTTTCTTTGACTCTTAACCCATACAACAAGTTGAGTAGGCGATGTCATAGAAGGTTTTCGAGAAAGGGCTACTGCAACAACTCCGGTGGAAGTCCAGGTGATCAAAACGATAACGAGGTCTTCGATATCGGTTACAAAGATTGCCGCAACCCCGATCAAGGAAATCAAGGCTGAGGAGACATCTCCAAACACGACATATCGCCATTCACCTTTTCTCATCGAGAAGAATCTCGCCCCGGCACGAAAAACTGAACATCCAATGGCAAACGCAACAAAAATACTGAATACTCTCAACTCCTCAAATAGAAGAGACATGAGAGCACCTAAAGCAGCCGCTATAAGTGAAATCCACAACGAAGCCGCGGAGTATTCCTCCCAGGTCTTCTTAATCCCATAGAATCGTTCGCTCCTCGTCCAGGCCTCACAAACCATGGATAACTGCACCGAGAAGAACAAGGAGCCAAAAAGATAGACTGCAGAAAACGCGCCATAAGCTTGCGGCTGTAGAGAGAGCATCGCAAGGAGTTGAAAAACTAAGGTGGAAACTGCAGTTCCCAGAATACTCAGCAGCAAGAAAAATCGTTCTTTGGACATATAAGCCTCTCTTCCAGGTAACTAAAGCCACGAGATACAGGCGAAAACATGTTCACGCACGCCCCGTACTAGCTCCGAGCACTCGCTGCTAGAGAGTCATCATGGGACAAACTTGATGGCCTTTTTCTCATCAATTTCTTCTCCACGTTTGCCGTGATCTTCACCGAATTTCCTTGCTGTATACAAAGCCAAACACAACCGCACCCAATGACCACCCAGAGGAGACGAGCATTGTTAAGAGAGACTCCCATTGAACCAACCGCGAGAGCTATGAGGGCTCTCGTACTTGCAGTCTGAAAAGATGACATATGAGCCCGTGCCATGGGGCCGATAAATCCAATACACACCCACACAAAGAAGAGGCAACACAACGGCAAGCCCCACTCCGCAGCGATTTGTAAGTATGTGTTGTGAGCCAGGCTTCCATAAGCGTTGAGATACTGGCCAACCAATTCGTAAGTCCCCGAGCCAATTCCCATTAACGGATGGGAAGCGACAACCAATATTCCTGTCTGCCAGGCAATGTTTCTTGATGAACCATCCTCAGAAACAGCAGAATCAAAGTCCGTCGCTAACGTAGAAATACGATCCAAAGCCGGGACTTGCTTTGATACCGTGCTGATCGCTTCAAGAAAAGAGTCGAAGAAGACAACGGTCAAGATGAAGACCACAGCAACTAGTGTTGTAGCGGCAATCTGTAATGAGATTCGGTTTCTCGAACGGCCATACCGATCTATTCCCACAACAAACCATCCAAGAACAACAAGAAGAGTAAGTAATCCTGTCTTGGATCCGGATGCAAGAATGCCACTGACTAAAGGTGCCGACATCAAAAACCGTGTTCTTATTGCTACGCGATTGTCACTCCAGACAAGAGCTAGAGCGCACGCCATCATGACCGCGAAGTAATTGGGATCATCCGTAAGTCCCGAAAAACGCGACCCCACTTTATAGAATATAGACGGCACAAGGGATCCAAAGCCGATAATTTGGGGTATAGAAAACACACTGACTAATACAGCCCCGGAGTAGAAGCCGC
The DNA here is from genome assembly GCA_039812645.1 of Actinomycetaceae bacterium. Classification (GTDB taxonomy): domain Bacteria; phylum Actinomycetota; class Actinomycetes; order Actinomycetales; family Actinomycetaceae; genus Ancrocorticia. The sequence continues at coordinate 1,583 of JBDIAV010000046.1, read as the reverse complement.
GAAACATCGTCCATCCCAGTCCTCGCCGCACAACGTTCATGGCAACGACACAAAAGAGGAAACAAATTGTCAGCTTAAGAAGACCGATAAACACTTTTAAGGTGATGGTGCCATCGCCTATCGGCGGCTGTATAACAAAAAGGCTCGCCATACTCATCCACCCGAACAGAACAAGGTAGAAAACGAAGGGTATCGTGGGGATCCATAGTTCACCCTTGATGAGCAAATAAATAAGCAACAAAACAAGGAAAATGTCAGCAAAAGAAAGATTCGCCCCCAGGACAACTTCCGCTTGGTTAAGCCCAAGCCCTAGCGTCGCAATGAGGACGTTCTCCATTCGACATCTGCTCATACTCACCTCCGGTTGGATCCTTTACTCGGGCTCCATGGGCCCCTTACTCAGCCATATTTTTCAGACAAAATAGAAACGTGGGAACGACTCTCGAATGCGTACCACATACGATGCACCGCTTGATGTGAGGTACGGAGTCTCGGCACTCTCAGTAGTTTCTATTCACGAGCTGCCACTCCTTAAAATCGACGTCATCGCTACGTTTTTAAGATCACAGCTTATTGACCTGAGAATTTAGATTCGAAGCTTGGAGGGACCAAACATGTTGCTGTTGAAAGTCTCGGAGAATCCAAGCGCGCGCATTCTTCCCCAAGTTTTCTATTTTCTCTCGGTCTCCTGCTAGCTCTTGCAGAAGCTCCGAAAGTCGGTCTACATCTCCGACAGGAAAAATTCTTCCTGTCTCCTCGTCAATTACCGAGTCGACGACGCCAGTTGCATCGCTTACAATAGCCGGTACACCGAGGGATGCTGCTTCAAGAACAACATTAGGAAATCCTTCCCTCAGAGAGGGCAGGCACAGTATGTCAGCATTTTGGATATAAGGCCTGACATCCTCAACCCTTCCTACAACGTGAACAACTTTCTCCCCTAGTTCCTCAATTTGGCACGATAAAGAAGCTCCCTCGCTTCCTCCCACAAGAAGAACTCGGGCATTCACTCCATTCTTCAACGCTAGGGCGACTGCGGATAGAAGAGTGTCAACTCCTTTATCCTTGTGAAGTCTGCCGATAAAAACAACAGTCAGCTTTGCCGGGTTCTTATCCAGGAATTTTTGCGTATCAGAATCAAGTTTTACTTCCATGCTGGGGTCAAAATGGTCAGTATTGACGCCATGTGAGCTACCGTTGCCGAGAACCACAACCGATCCTTCTTGCGCCAAACCAAGCTCTTCAAACCTTGTGGCCAAGCTGCGACTATTCGCGACAACTTGAGTTGCGGCTCTAGCTGTTAACCACTCAAGCATCATTAGAGATGCACGAAAAAGTCCCTTAGTCGTTTCCAAGCGCAACCCCCACAGCTGATAGATCCTCACGGGAACACGCGCCAATATGGCCGCCAATGTCCCAATAAGTCCAGCCTTCGGTGTTGCAGAAACAACCGCATTAGGTCTAAGTTTGCGCAGTATCCAAGCCACTTTGAACAACCAGTAAATATCGGAGAACAAAGCTGGCTCTCGTTTCCAATCAACATGAATAAAACGAGCGCCCTCCTCTTCTGCCATCATCCGCAA